>NZ_JBEXRR010000085.1:0-1550 GCF_040613175.1 Nocardioides sp. NPDC006303 | reverse complement strand
ATCATCATCGGCTATGCCCGGATCGAGGGCCGACCGGTCGGGATCGTGGCCAACCAGCCGATGCAGTTCGCCGGCTGCCTCGACATCGACGCCTCGGAGAAGGCCGCCCGCTTCGTGCGCACCTGCGACGCCTTCAACGTCCCCGTGATCACCTTCGTCGACGTCCCCGGGTTCCTGCCCGGCACCGACCAAGAACACAACGGCATCATCCGCCGCGGCGCGAAACTGATCTACGCCTACGCCGAGGCCACCGTCCCCCTGGTCACCATCATCACCCGCAAGGCCTACGGCGGCGCCTATGACGTGATGGGCTCCAAACACCTCGGCGCCGACATCAACCTGGCCTGGCCCACCGCCCAGATCGCGGTCATGGGCGCCCAAGGCGCGGCCAACATCGTCCACCGCCGCACCCTGCAGGCCATCGTCGATGCCGGCGGTAGCGCCGAGGAGGTCGAGGCCAAGCGCGCCGAGCTGATCGATGAGTACGAGACCACCCTGGCCAACCCCTACATCGCCGCCGAACGCGGCTACGTCGACGCGGTCATCCCACCCCACGAGACCCGCGCCGAGGTCACCCGCGCCCTACGCCTGCTCCGCACCAAGCGGGAGACCCTGCCGGCCAAGAAGCACGGGAACATCCCGCTGTGACCGCGCCCGAGGAACAGAAGCCCCTGCTCAAGGTCATCGACCACAACGCCACCCCCGAAGAGATCGCCGCGATCGTGGCCGTCTTCGCAGCCCTGGGGTCGACCGGCGAGGCACCGAAGAAGAAGCCACGCTCCCTGTGGGCTGCTCCGCAGCTGCGTACCCCACTCCACCCCGGCCCCGGCGCCTGGCGCGCCAGCGCTCTTCCGAACTGAACGTCGTAGAAAGCAGAACACCGTGCCTGAACTGACAAAGGTCCTGATCGCCAACCGTGGTGAGATCGCTGTTCGAGTGATCCGTGCGTGCAAGGACGCCGGGATCGGCTCGGTCGCGATCTATGCGGACCCCGACCGTGACGCGCTGTTCGTGCGGCTGGCCGATGAGTCCTACTCCCTCGACGGCGCCACTCCGGCGGAGTCGTACCTCTCGATCGAGAAGATCCTCGACGTCGCCCGTCGCTCGGGCGCGGACTCGGTCCACCCCGGCTACGGGTTCTTGGCCGAGAACGCCGACTTCGCCACCGCGGTGATCGAGGCGGGTCTGACCTGGATCGGCCCCTCCCCCGAAGCGATCGATGCTTTGGGGGACAAGGCCAAGGCCAAGCAGATCGCGCTGAAGGCCGGTGCCCCGTTGGCGCCGGGGCTCAAGGACCCGGTCAAGGACGCCACCGAGATCGTCTCCTTCGCCCAGGAGTACGGCCTGCCGGTCGCGATCAAGGCCGTCTTCGGCGGCGGCGGCCGCGGCCTCAAGGTCGCCCGGACCCTGGAGGAGATCCCCGACCTGTACGAATCCGCGGTCCGCGAGGCCGTCGGGGCGTTCGGGCGGGGTGAGTGTCTGGTGGAGAAGTTCCTCGACAAGCCCCGCCACGTCGAGACCCAGTGCCTGGCCGACACCCACGGCAACGT
>NZ_JBEXRR010000084.1:0-1858 GCF_040613175.1 Nocardioides sp. NPDC006303 | reverse complement strand
GACGCCCTTCGGGCGCCGGCTTCGCCGGCCGCTTCGCGGTCCTGGACTCCGGACCAGATCGAGAAAAGATTTGGCTGGCTATCGGGGCGGCGGCCCGGGTGTGGCGCAGCGCATTCTCGTTTGGGACAGGTGAGGTTGATGGGGTGGAAGGGTGGCCCTTCGGGCCACTTACCATCCACAGATGCTAGGCCGTTCGCTCACCGCGAAAACGCGCTTTGACCTGGGAAAATAGATGGCAGTAGCTGGACTGGAAGCGTAGAATCAGACCCATCACAGCACACCTCTGAAAGGGGAGGATGGCGATGAGTCTCGGCCGCTCGATCGACCACTGGGGCACCAACCCCGGCGATGCGATCGACGCTGCTTTGAAGGCCATCGAGACCGCCCTCCAAGACCTGCTGGCCACCGATCCCGCCTATTGGCGCACCGAGCAGAAGAAGGACCTGCTGGAGCGGTTGGAGAAACTCCAGGCCCAGCAAGCCGCGCTGAAACTCCGGGTCCTCGCCACGGCCGGCGACATCGCTGAGGAGACCGGCGCCAAAGACGCCTCCGCCTGGATGCGAGCTGAACTCCTGGTCGACACGGGGGCCGCGCGGTCCCAGATCAAACTCGCGACCAGCGTCGCGAAGTACGACCTCGTCGCCGCCGGTCTCGCCGAAGGCGTCGTGTCCCTGGACAAGGCCAGGGTGATCACCAAGGCGCTGGACAAGATCCAGGCCGACCCCATCGCCAGTGCCGAGGACCTGGTCCTCGCCGAGAAGCTGCTGGTCGACTACGCCACCGGGTTGACCGCGAACGAGCTCCGCGTCGTCGGGAAAAGGATCCTGACCGAGGTCGACCCGGCCCGGTTCGAGGACGCCGAAGCCAAAGCCCTCCTTGCTGAAGAGGAGCGGGCGCAGCAGAAGACGGCGTTGCGGGTGTGGGACAACCACGACGGCACCGTCGGGTTCGAGGGTGTGTTGCCGGTCTCGATCGGGATGAGGTTCAAGCGGCTGGTCGAGGCCTGGGCTCAGCCCCGCAAGCAGCAGCTGGTCGGCAAGGGTGCCCCGTTGCCGCCGTGGGAGCGGCTGATGGGTCAGGGCTTCGCGCGGTTGTTGGAGACCGTCGACCCCGCCGCACTACCGAGGCACGGCGGCGACGCCACCACGATCAACGTGGTCATTTCTCTCGACGAGCTCCGCAAAGACCTTGGCATCGCCACCCTCGGCTACGACGAGACCAACGGTGCCACCATCACCGCGGCCGAGGCCCGGCGGATGGCCTGCAACGCGACCATCATCCCCTGGGTCCTCGGCGGCGACAGCGAGGTCCTCGATGCTGGCCGGGGCAGCCGGTTCTTCCAGCCCATCCAGCGCAAAGCGCTCCGGCTGCAGCAGAAGTGCTGCCAGGCTGAGGGCTGTGACATGCCGCCGGAATGGTGCGACGCCCACCACCTCGACCCCTGGGCTGCTGGCGGGAAGACAGATCTGAAGGACGGGGCATTGCTCTGCCCCCACCATCACCGTCTCGCGCACAACCCTGCCTACACCCATGAGCGACTACCGGATGGCACCATCCGGTTCACCCGCCGCCCCTAACCGGCCGGGTGAGGAATCACGTCACCGGGTCCCACCCGTCGGGCCTGAGGACCCCGCCGCCGAACGGTCTCGGCTCTCGCTGAAGCCGTCCGTCGCGATGCCCCACGAGTGTTCTGGCCAGCTCTGTCGACTCCATGCTGGCCGTTTCCCCTTGGTGGGGACATTCCCCCACGGCGGCGAAGGTTCCCCACGCTCCGGAGCCCCGACGCCACGCAAGTCCGCCACCAACGAGATCGGCCGGCGCATCGACGGCTTCGACATCGTCAACGTCCAGGAGGACT
>NZ_JBEXRR010000083.1:0-3698 GCF_040613175.1 Nocardioides sp. NPDC006303 | reverse complement strand
CGCTGCTGTCGTTCGTGCTGCCCAACCTCGACCCGTCCTCGCCGACCTACCTGGGCGAATGGAAGTTCATCCCGGCGCAGGCCAACCGGATGCGCCGAGACCCCGCGGTCTCGGCGGCGGGCGCCCCGCCCCCTCCAGCGCGCGCGAGACTCCTACCGCCGCTACTGGTACGCCTACGCGATGGTCGCGCCCGTCGTGATCGTGCTCGGCGTGCTCGTCGGCTACCCGCTCCTGCGCGGCTTCTACCTGACCCTGACCGACGCCAACAGCCTCAACTCGGCACGCACCATCGGCGTCAACACGATCGACGCGACGTACAAGTTCATCGGTCTCGACAACTACGCCGAGATCCTGTGGGGCCCGTCGGCCTACGACCGCTTCTGGTCCCACTTCGTGTGGACCATCGTCTGGACCGTCACCTGTGTCGTCCTGCACTACGTGATCGGCCTCGGGTTGGCGATGATGCTCAACCAGCGGCTGCGCGGCCGCGTGGCGTACCGGCTGCTGCTGATCCTGCCCTGGGCGGTGCCGACGTTCGTCACCGTCTTCGCCTGGCGGATCATGCTGGCCGACGCGGGCGTCATCAACTCGATGCTCGACACGATCGGTCTCGCCTCACCGAGCTGGCTCGAGGATCCGACCTGGCAGCGTACGGCCGCGATCATGGTCAACACCTGGTGCGGCGTGCCGTTCATGATGCTCTCCCTGCTCGGCGGGCTGCAGTCGATCGACGAGAACCTCTACGAGGCGGCCGAGATCGACGGCGCCAACGCCTGGCAGCGGTTCCGCCACGTCACCCTGCCGGGGCTGTCGTCGGTGAGCTCGACCGTCATCCTGCTCGGCGTGATCTGGACCTTCAACCAGTTCGCGATCATCTTCCTGCTCTTCGGCAACACCGCGCCCGACGCGCAGATCCTGGTCACCTGGGCCTATCGACTCGGTTTCGGGCAGCAGCCTCGCGACTTCGCCATGTCGGCGGCGTACGGCGTGCTCCTGCTCGCGATCCTGATCGTCTTCACGTCCTTCTACTACCGGTGGTTGAAACGCAATGACCAGCTCGCCTAGTACCAAGCAGCGCCGCCGCGGAGAACTCGGCCCGGTCGCGCGCGTGGGCACGCACGTGACGCTCACGGTGGCGTCGCTGATCGCGCTGTTCCCGATCGTCTGGCTCGTCTATCTGTCCCTGGGACCGGACAAGGACGACTACCTCCACCCCGGCGGGATCTTCGCGAAGGCGACGCTGGACAACTACTCGTTCGTGCTGACCAACACCGCCTTCTTCAACTGGCTGTGGTCGACGTTGGTGGTCGCCGGGGGCACGACCCTGTTCGGCGTGATGTCGGCGGCGACGACCGGCTACGCGGTCTCCCGGATGAGGTTCCCCGGCCACCGGCCGCTGATGTGGGTCCTGCTGCTGACGCAGGCGTTCCCGATCGCGGTGCTGATCGTGCCGATGTACGAGATCTTCTCCCAGCTCCGCCTGGTCGACTCGCACTTCGGCCTGATCCTGGTCAACTGCACCACGATCGTCCCCTACTGCTCCTGGCTGCTGAAGGGCTACTTCGACACCATCCCGGTCGAGCTCGACGAGGCCGGCATGATCGATGGACTCACCCCGTTCGGTACGTTCTGGCGGCTGATCCTGCCGCTGGCTCGTCCGGGTCTCGCGGTGGCCGCGTTCTACGCCTTCATCACCGCCTTCGCGGAGGTCGCGTTCGCCTCGACGTTCCTGCTCGACGATTCGAAGTACACCTTCGCGGTCGGGCTGCAGAGCTTCGTCAGCGAGCACGACGCGCAGTGGAACCTGATGGCGGCCACCGCTGTCCTCATCGCCATCCCCGTCACCGTCTTCTTCTATCTCGTCCAACGACACGTCGTCACCGGTCTGACCGCCGGCGGCGTCAAGGGCTGAAAGGTTTTCTGTTGATGTCCTCCGAGTGGTGGCGCGACGCCGTCATCTACCAGGTCTACCCACGCAGCTTCGCCGACAGCGACGGCGACGGCACCGGTGACCTTCCCGGGATCCGGTCCCGCCTCCCCTACCTCCGCGACCTGGGGGTGGATGCGGTCTGGCTGAGCCCGTTCTACGCCTCGCCGCAGGCCGACGGCGGCTATGACGTATCCGACTACCGTGCGGTCGACCCGCGCTACGGGACGCTGGACGACGCTCGCGCGCTGATCGCCACGGCGCACGATCTCGGCCTGAAGCTCATAGCCGACATCGTCCCCAACCACTCCTCCTCGGAGCACGTGTGGTTCCAGCAGGCTCTCGCCGAAGGGCCCGGGTCGCCGATGCGGTCGCGCTACCACTTCCTGCCCGGACGCGGCGAGAACGGCGAGGAGCCGCCCAACGACTGGGACTCGATCTTCGGCGGTCCCGCCTGGACCCGAGTGCCGGACGGCGAGTGGTACCTCCACCTCTTCGCCCCCGAGCAGCCCGACTTCAACTGGAACTCCCCCGAGGTCCACGCGGAGTTCCTGGACATCCTGCGGTTCTGGCTCGACCTCGGCATCGACGGCTTCCGCATCGATGTCGCCCACGGCCTGGTCAAGGCGGAGGGCCTGCCCTCCATCGGCCACTCGGACCAGCTCCACCTGCTCGGCAACGACGTGATGCCCTTCTTCGACCAGGACGGCGTCCACGAGATCTACCGTTCGTGGCGTCGGGTTCTCGCGGACTACCCGGACCGGATCTTCGTCGCCGAGGCGTGGACCCCGACGGTGGCGCGGTCGGCGAATTACGTACGCCCCGACGAGCTGCACCAGGCCTTCAACTTCGAATACCTCGACACCGCCTGGGACGCCGCGGCGCTGCGCAAGGTCATCGACAGCTCCCTGGACGCGATGCGCCCGGTCGGCGCGCCGGCGACCTGGGTGCTGTCCAACCACGACGTCACTCGGCACGCCACCCGGTTCGCGAACCCGCCGGGGTCGGGGACCCAGATCCGAACGCCTGGCGATCGTGAGCTCGGGCTGCGGCGGGCTCGTGCGGCCACCTTGCTGATGCTCGCGCTTCCGGGATCGGCGTACGTTTACCAGGGCGAGGAGCTCGGCCTGCCCGACGTCACCGACCTGCCGGACGAGGTCCGCCAGGACCCGTCGTTCCACCGCGCCAACGGCCAGGACGGCTTCCGCGACGGCTGCCGGGTGCCGCTGCCGTGGACGCGGTCGGGCTCGTCCTACGGCTTCGGCGACGGTGGCTCCTGGCTGCCGCAGCCGTCGGAGTGGGGCGACCTGAGTGTCGAGGCCCAGGCGGGTGTCGAGGGTTCGACCCTCGAGCTCTACCGCTCCGCCATCCGCACCCGTCGGGAGGTCCCCGGCCTCGGCGCCGGCGACGCGGTGACCTGGCACGACGAGGCCCCGGCCGGGGTCCTCTGGTTCGAGCGCGACGGCTTCGCCTGCACGGTCAACACCACCAAGGAGCCCGTACGCATCACCGCCCCCGGCCGCGTACTCCTCTCCTCCTCGGGCCCCGTGCCCATCACCGACGGCTCGGCGGAACTCCCCGCCGACACCACCGTCTGGTGGCAGCTCTAGCCGAGAAGTCACCCCCGTCGGCCGAGTTGGCACCTTTGGGGAGCGAGTCCGCAGCTGTGGACGCTGAATCTGTAGTTGTGGGCGACGCCACGCGGGTCGACATCCAGCGAGACGTGGTGCTCGGCGGTGCCCTCGAGCCAGGTCACGCTGGGCCCGTCGGC
>NZ_JBEXRR010000082.1:0-4198 GCF_040613175.1 Nocardioides sp. NPDC006303 | reverse complement strand
GTCGGTTGTGGCGGTGACGGTGTGCTTGTCGTGCTTGTCGAGCAGGTAGCACATCCCGTCGCGGATCTCGTACGTCTCGCCGGTCTCGCGGCGCCCTATCTGGTAGGGCGAGTAGTCCTACGAACGACGTGTTACACGTCTGCTCAGCCCAGCCGCTCGATGACCAGCGCCATGCCCTGGCCACCGGCGGCACACATGGTCTCGAGGCCGTAGCGGCCGCCGGTCTCCTGCAGACCGTGGAGAAGCGTGGTGGTGAGGCGGGCGCCGGTGGAGCCGAAGGGGTGGCCGAGGGCGATCGCGCCGCCGTTGACGTTGACCCGTTCGGGGTCGAGGCCGATCTGGGCGATGCTGGGGAGCACCTGGGCGGCGAACGCCTCGTTCATCTCCACCAGGTCGATGTCGTCGGGAGTGAGCCCGGCGCGAGCGAGCGCCTGGCGGGAGGCCTCGACCGGCCCGAGGCCCATGATCTCGGGCGAGAGCCCGGAGACCCCGGTCGACACGATCCGGGCCAGCGGCCTGATCCCGAGCGCCTCGGCGCGTACGTCGCTCATGATCACCAGCGCGGCCGCGCCGTCGTTCAGCGGGCAGCAGTTGCCGGCGGTGATGGTGCCGTTCTCGCGGAAGACCGGCTTGAGGCCGGCGACCTTCTCGAGCGTGACCCCGGCTCGCGGCCCGTCGTCGGTGGAGACGACCTCGCCGGACGGCAGCGTCACGGGGGTGATGTCCCGCTCCCAGAAGCCCCGGGCGGCAGCGGCCTCGGCGCGGTTCTGGGAACGTACGCCCCACTCGTCCTGTGCCTCGCGCGTGATGCCGTACATCTCCGCGACGTTCTCGGCGGTCTCGCCCATCGCGAGGTGGTAGTCGGGCAGGTCGCCGGCCTCGCGAGGGTCGGTCCAGGGCTCGCCGGCGGCTACCCGTGCGGCGCCGCGCTCGCCCGCCTTGAGGAACTCCTCGGCCTTGGTGTCCGGCATCCCGTCGGCCTTGCCGCGCTCGTAGCGGGACACGCACTCCACCCCCGCGGAGACGAACGCGTTGCCTTCCCCGGCGCGGATCGCGTGGAAGGCCATCCGGGTGGTCTGCAGCGATGATGCGCAGTAGCGGTGGACCGTGGTGCCGGGCACGGCGTCCAGGCCCAGACGTACGCCGACGACCCGCCCGATGTTGTAGCCCTGCTCCCCCGCGGGCTGGGCACAGCCCATCATCAGGTCATCGATCTGCGTCGGGTCCAGCTCCGGAACCGACGAGAGGGCGCTGCGTACGATCTGCTCGGCCAGTACGTCGGGACGCAGGTCCTTCAGCGATCCCTTGAAGGCGCGGCCGATGGGTGAGCGGGCGGCGGAGACGATGACGGCTTCAGGCATGGGGGCTCCTCAGGAGTTGGGGGTGTGCTGGAGGAAGGCGGGCCACTCGCCGCCGCCATCGACGGCGAGGACGGCACCGGTGATGTGCGCGGCGAGCGGAGAGGCGAGCAGAAGGCAGGCGTCGCCGACCTCCTCGGGCGTCGCGAAGACCCCGCGCGGGATGGTCGCGGCCACCGCGGCCCGCTGCTCCGGGCTGCCGTAGTGGTCCTCGGACCCCGGCGTGGCGACGAGCCCGCAGGAGATGGCGTTGACGCGTACGTCCGGAGCCCACTCGACCGCGATCGACCCGGTCAGGCTCTCGACGGCCGCCTTCGCGGCCCCGTAGACCGCGGTCCCGGGACTGGGCCGCCGTGCCGAGATCGAGCTGATGTTGATGATGGAGCCGCGCGAGGCCTTCAACGCCTCGTACGCCGCCTGGCTGACGTAGGCGGTGGCCAGGAAGTTGAGCGCCGAGATCTTCTCGTGAAAACGCGGCGACGCGGTCGCGAAGTCGGCGTAGGGCGCACCACCGGCGTTGTTGACGACCACGTCGAGCCGTCCGAGCCGCGAGGTGATCGCAGCGATCCACGCCGCGACCTGCTGGGGATCCCGCACGTCCACCTGGGAGAACACCGGCTTGCGCCCGTCCACCACGGGCAGCTCCTCAGGCGCCGACCGGCCGCCCTTATCGCCTCGGGCTCCGCTTCGGCCGCAGATCTCGACCTCCGCACCGGCTTCGAGGAACCGCGCGACGATCCCGGCGCCCACCCCGCGCGCGCCACCGGTCACCGCGACCACCTTGCCGCTGAAGTCGATCTCGACTGCCATGTGCGGCAGTCTAGAACGCCTACCAAGCAAATGCTAGGTTGATGATCGCGGTGACCGGATCAGAGGGTCAGACGCAGCGCCTCACACGCAGTGCACGTCCACCCAGTAGGTGTGGTTTCCGCTCATGTGCTTCTTGACCTGGACCGGAACGGTGACCGAGCCGTTCGCGTCGGGCGTGAAGGTCTGTCCGGCGTAGTGCACATCGTCGATCTCGCAGCCGACCTGGTCGGTCACGGTGATCTTGTGCAGACCCGCCTCAGCAGCCTCGACGTGCGCCTCGTGGAACGCGAGGACCGCCGGGTTGTACTCGGAGTACTTCACGTTGTGCGCGCCCAGGGTGTCGGTCCACTCGGCAGCCAGACCGTCGATGAACGGTCCACCGTGGCGTGAGAACCGGGTGTCGATCTCGACGATCGCCCGTGCCTTGACCTTGAAGTTGTCCGTCTTGCTGTCGGACGGGACGAAACCGTGCCGGTTGCCCGGAGCGGTGGAGTCGAGCGCGTCGTACGGCGTCAGCCAGACCTTGTACTCGCCACCGTTGTTCGGGGTGTCGAGGTAGGGGAACAGCTGCACGGTGATGCCACCGTCCTCAGCGTCGGTGCCGGTCGCGTGAGCGCAGGCACCGCTCGGGGCGACGCTGACGAAGCGGCCGCTGGCGTCGACCTCGACCCGGCGACAGGCGACGGGATCGGTGGAGAGCAGCGTCTTGCCGGAGGGATCGGTCACCTGGAAGGCGTAGATCCCGGCAGGCAGGCCGGCGGCGTCATCGGGCGCATTGATGCCGGGGCCGCCGTTGAGATAGACGTCCTGCTTGGCGGTGTAGTGGTTGAGGTTGACGGGCGCGCCGGTTACGTCGGTGGTGAAGATCGCCCCGGACAGCTGCAGCAACGGTGCAGACGAGGCCGGCATCGACCAGAGCGCCGCCGCGGCGACCCCGGCCGCGACCGCACAGACGAGCTTTCGGATCATGGGTTTCCCCCTCAGATAGGTCGGATCTCGAGTCTTCGTCGCACCCCGGTAAAGGCCTCCGTCCGGCCCCCGGGTATCACCCGAACCGGGTAGCCCCCGGATTGTGTGATGGGCCACCTCGGCACCACCCCAGGAATACCGGAGAGTCCCTCCGTCTTGCGTCAGGAGTGGATCGAGGCCGTCGGCCTCGGCAGACCTGAGAGGAACTTCTTGTGACCACGACCGCCGTCGACACCTTCACGGACGTGATCCGCTCGCGCCGCTCCGCGCGAGCCTTCCTGCCCGACCCGGTGCCCGCCGACGACATCCGCGGTGTGCTCGAGGACGCCCAGCGCGCCCCGTCGCACAGCAACACCCAGCCGTGGGAGGTCCACGTCTTCTCCGGTGAGGCCCGCGAGCGCCTCAGCGAAGCGATGCTCAAGGCGTTCGAGGCCGGCCAGATGAGCCCCGACTTCAGCACGACGTACGGTGACGACGACAGCGTCCACGTCCAGCGGTCGCAGCAGACCGGGGCCGTCCTCTACGGCGCCCTGGGCATCGCCCGCGAGGACGTCGACGGCCGCACCAAGGCCGTCGCCGAGAACCTCCGCTTCTACGGCGCTCCCCACGTGGCCCTGCTCTTCGTGCCGGAGCTCGGCGATGTCGTACGCGCTGCCAACGACGTCGGCATGTACGCCCAGAACTTCCTGCTCTCCCTCACCGCCCGCGGCTACCACGGCGTACCCCAGGGCATGCACGGCCTCTTCGCCGACACCGTCCGCGCCCACCTCGGCCTCCCCGCCGACCGCAAGCTGCTCTACGGCATCTCGTTCGGCACCGCCGACCCCGACGCCGCCGTGAACCGCCTCGACGTCGGCCGGGCCCCGCTCGACGAGCACATCGTGCTGCACGACACCGCGCTCTGAGCCGCCGCAGTTTCGCTGGTCGAGCCGCCGGAGCCGCTAGGCGGAGGCGTGTCGAGACCAACACAGTCGAATCGAGCGCCGAGGGGACTGTGTTGGTCTCGGGGTGTGGCCGCGTGCGCGGGTGTGATCCTCGTTAAGTCTACTGTGTTGGTGGAC
>NZ_JBEXRR010000081.1:1773-4922 GCF_040613175.1 Nocardioides sp. NPDC006303 | reverse complement strand
TTGTTGTTTTTGTTGAGGGTTTATGAAAGATAAGCCCTCGGCCTATTAGTACCGGTCGGCTGGGCATCACTGCTGTACACCTCCGGCCTATCAACCCCATAGTCTGTAGGGGGCCTTAACCCATAAAGGGTGGGAAACCTCATCTTGAAACGTGCTTCCCGCTTAGATGCGTTCAGCGGTTATCACTTCCGAACGTAGCCAACCAGCCATGCACCTGGCGGTACAACTGGCACACCAGAGGTTCGTCCATCCCGGTCCTCTCGTACTAGGGACAGCCTTTCTCAAGTTTCCTACGCGCGCGGCGGATAGGGACCGAACTGTCTCACGACGTTCTAAACCCAGCTCGCGTGCCGCTTTAATGGGCGAACAGCCCAACCCTTGGGACCTACTCCAGCCCCAGGATGCGACGAGCCGACATCGAGGTGCCAAACCATCCCGTCGATATGGACTCTTGGGGAAGATCAGCCTGTTATCCCCGGGGTACCTTTTATCCGTTGAGTGACCACGCTTCCACATGCCGTGGCCAGATCACTAGTTCCGACTTTCGTCCCTGCTCGACATGTCTGTCTCACAGTCAAGCTCCCTTGTGCACTTACACTCGCCACCTGATTGCCAACCAGGCTGAGGGAACCTTTGAGCGCCTCCGTTACACTTTAGGAGGCAACCGCCCCAGTTAAACTACCCATCAGGCACTGTCCCTGAACCAGATCATGGTCCGAAGTTAGACATCTAGTACGACCAGAGTGGTATTTCAACGTTGACTCCACACACACTGGCGTGTGCGCTTCACAGTCTCCCACCTATCCTACACAAGCCGAACCAAACACCAATACCAAACTATAGTAAAGGTCCCGGGGTCTTTCCGTCCTGCCGCGCGTAACGAGCATCTTTACTCGTAGTGCAATTTCGCCGAGTCCACGGTTGAGACAGCGCCCAAGTCGTTACTCCATTCGTGCAGGTCGGAACTTACCCGACAAGGAATTTCGCTACCTTAGGATGGTTATAGTTACCACCGCCGTTTACTGGGGCTTAAATTCTGAGCTTCGCCGTGAGGCTAACCCGTCCTCTTAACCTTCCAGCACCGGGCAGGAGTCAGTCCGTATACATCGTCTTACAACTTCGCACGGACCTGTGTTTTTAGTAAACAGTCGCTTGGGCCTGGTCTCTGCGGCCCTTCACGCTTCCCCCAGCTAGTGGGTTCACGATCCGGGCCCCCCTTCTCCCGAAGTTACGGGGGCATTTTGCCGAGTTCCTTAACCATGGTTCGCTCGATCGCCTCGGTATTCTCTACCTGATCACCTGAGTCGGTTTGGGGTACGGGCGGCTCATGACTCGCTAGAGGTTTTTCTCGACAGCATAGGATCATCGACTTCCCCAAACGGGTCCGTATCACGTCTCAGGCATACAGTGTGCGGATTTGCCTACACACAGCCCTACACGCTTACCCGTAGACAACCATCGCTACGGTTCGACTACCTTCCTGCGTCACCCCATCACTTGACTACTACACACTTGGGTCCCATGTTCCACACACACGCCTCACCCCGAAGGGATCGGTCACGCATGCTTCAGATGGTTAGCATCATGCGCCTCATCATGGGCGTCACTTCGCCGGTACGGGAATATCAACCCGTTGTCCATCGACTACGCCTGTCGGCCTCGCCTTAGGTCCCGACTTACCCAGGGCAGATTAGCTTGACCCTGGAACCCTTGATCAATCGGCGGATGTGTTTCTCACACATCATTCGCTACTCATGCCTGCATTCTCACTCGCGTACCGTCCACCGCTGGATCACTCCGCTGCTTCACTCGATACACGACGCTCCCCTACCCACCCCGGAAAACCGGAGTGCCATAGCTTCGGCGGATAACTTGAGCCCCGCTACATTGTCGGCGCGGAATCACTTGACCAGTGAGCTATTACGCACTCTTTCAAGGGTGGCTGCTTCCAAGCCAACCTCCTGGTTGTCACTGCGACTCCACATCCTTTTCCACTTAGTTATCGCTTAGGGGCCTTAGCTGATGGTCTGGGCTGTTTCCCTCTCGACAATGGAGCTTATCCCCCACTGTCTCACTGCTGCGCTCTCACTTACCGGCATTCGGAGTTTGGCTAACGTCAGTAACCTGGTCGGGCCCATCGGCTATCCAGTGCTCTACCTCCGGCAAGAAACACGCAACGCTGCACCTAAATGCATTTCGGGGAGAACCAGCTATCACGAAGTTTGATTGGCCTTTCACCCCTAACCACAGGTCATCCCCTCCATTTTCAACTGAAGTGGGTTCGGTCCTCCACGCCGTCTTACCGGCGCTTCAACCTGCCCATGGCTAGATCACTTCGCTTCGGGTCTAGAGCGCGCGACTCAATCGCCCTATTAGGACTCGCTTTCGCTACGGCTTCCCCACACGGGTTAACCTTGCCACACACCGCTAACTCGCAGGCTCATTCTTCAAAAGGCACGCCATCACCCCCACTGCCAAAAGGCCGGCCGGGCTCTGACGGATTGTAGGCACACGGTTTCAGGTACTATTTCACTCCCCGCCAGGGGTACTTTTCACCTTTCCCTCACGGTACTGGTCCGCTATCGGTCATCAAGAAGTATTTAGGCTTAGCGGGTGGTCCCGCCAGATTCACACGACATTCCACGAGTGCCGTCCTACTTGGGAAGTACATCAACCCAGCCAAACACATACGATTACGGGGCTATCACCCGCTACGGCCCAGCTTCCCAACTGGTTCACCTTCATGCTTGGTTTCTTACTGAGCTCACCGCCGGCAGACGATGAAAGACATATCCCACAACCCCGACTACCCAACAACTGCCGTCTATCACAGGTAACCGGTTTGGCCTCATCCGATTTCGCTCGCCACTACTCTCGGAATCACTATTGTTTTCTCTTCCTACGGGTACTGAGATGTTTCACTTCCCCGCGTTCCCTCCACACGCCCTATAGATTCAGGCGCGGGTAACACGACATGACTCGTGCTGGGTTTCCCCATTCGGACACCCCCGGATCAACGCTCGGTTGCCAACTCCCCAGGGCTTATCGCAGGCTCCAACGTCCTTCTTCGGCTCTTGATGCCAAGGCATCCACCATGTGCCCTTCATAGCTTATCTCTCACAAACACTCAACAAAAACAACAAACCACG
>NZ_JBEXRR010000080.1:0-5344 GCF_040613175.1 Nocardioides sp. NPDC006303 | reverse complement strand
AACGAAAATTCGTTCGCCCCGCCACCAGCCCTTCGGGCAGGGGCCCTTTGCGGAAAGAAAATTCCTTCCGCACAACCCAGCCGACCGCCGCAGACAAGACGACCACCCAAGATCCCAAGCCCCCGCCCAACCCAAATCTCCGCGCCAAACCCCTGCCGCCGACCCGATAACCAGCCAAAATTCTCGGCGACGACCGGTGTCAAGGATCGCCGCAGGCGACCGGCGAAGCCGGCGGCCGAAGGCCGTCCTTTACTCCGGGCGCCGCCGAGAACACCCTCCCCGAAAGGGTCGGCGGCAAACAGTCCCCCGAAAAACGGGTCAGCGCCCCCCGCCCAAGATCCTCTCCAACTCCTCCCGATCAGAAAGAGCAGAAGGCTCGACAAGCCGACCAGAGCGTACGTAATAGAACGCAGCCCGAACCCGAGACAACGGCACGCCCATCAGCTCAGCCCACCCAAGCCGATAAAGAGCCAGCTGGAGCGGATCGGCGTTCTGCGTCTGGTTGGTCTTCCAGTCGACGATCAGGAAGCTCCCGTCAGGCTCCTGGTACACCGCGTCGATCCGCCCACGCACCACCTGACCTGCCAGGACGATCGCGAAGGCCGCCTCGACCCGGTACGGCGGACGGTCGGCGAACGGGCCCTGTTCGAAGGCGGCGATGACCTCCTCGAGACCGGACTCGTCCTCGATGCCGTGGTCGGCGCGACCGGGCAGGTCGTCGGGGTCGAAGAGGTCCTGCTGGCCGAATCGGGCCTCGACCCAGGCATGGAACCGGGTGCCGAAGCGGGCCTGGGAGGAGGGCTTGCGGGGCATCGGGCGGACCAGGTCGGCGGCGAAGCCGAGCGGGTCGTCGCGCAGCTTCGACATGGCGGTGGCCGACAGCGACGACGGCAGGGGTACGACCACTTCCGGAGCGCGCTCGCGCTCCGCCTCGGTGAGCAGTCGCTCGATCTCCTCGTCCCACTGGTTCACGGTCTCGAGCAGGGTGAGGTCGTCGAGATCGTCGGGCCCCGGGCCCACCTCTCGGACCAGCCTGGCCGCCTCGAGGCGGCGCTCCACCTCGGGGGTGTGGTGGTTGATCGGCCAGGGCAGGTCAACCTCCTGCGCGGCGTAGGGATTCTCCTCCTCACCCTTCACCACGACCTCGGCCCACCGGTCGGGCTTGGCGCCCCACTGGAGCAGCGCCTCGCGGGTCTTCTCCACGTAGACCGACGGCCCACGCCCCTCCTTGAGCGAGGGTGACCAGCGCCAGCACGAGACGAACTGGATGTGGCGGGCGCGGGTCCAGGCGACGTACGCCAGCCGGAGCTCCTCGACGCGCTCGTGCTCCTTGCGCTCGGCGAGGAGCTCGTCGATCGAGTCGGCGTCATGGCCCTGGAGCTGTGGCAGGTCGTCGCGGTCGCCGCGGAGCGCGGCGGGCATGACCGAGGGGACGGTCAGCCACGACGAGCGCGTCTGGCCGGTGGGGAACTTCTTGTGGGTGACCCCGACCAGGAAGACCACGTCCCACTCGAGCCCCTTGGCTCGGTGGACGGTGAGCAGCTTGACCGAGTCGGCTTCCGAGGGCGTGGCGACGTCGAGACCCTGGCCGTATTCGTCCTCCGCCTCCAGGTAGGCCAGCAGCGCGGCGAGGGTGACCTGGCCGTCGAGACCCTCGAAGTCGGCGACCGCCTGGACGAAGAGGTCGAGGTTGTCTCGCCTGGCGGAGGCTGCCGGCGAGACCGAGGCGGCCAGCTCGACGTCGATACCGGTGACGTCGATGATCCGCCGGACCAGGTCGAGGAGCGGCTCGTTGACCGCCCGGCGCAGCCCGCGGAGCTCGTCGGCGAGGAGCTTGAACCGCTCCCTGGCCTGCAGCGAGTAGTCGTAGTCGGAGGGGTCGCCGGGATCCTCCAGCGCGTCGTTGAGCGAGGGGATCTCGGTGGGGTCGGTGCCCTCGACCGCAGCCTCCAGCTGCCGCTCGATGTCGGCGAACTCCTCCGCGCCGCCGATGACGCCGGCCAGGTCGCGGGAGCGTCGACCCAGGATGGCCAGGTCGCGCGGCCCGATCGCCCACCGCGGACCGGCGAGCAGCGTGAGCAGCGCGGCGTTGGCGGTGACGTCGTGGAGCAGTTCCATGGTGGCCACGACCTCGGCCACCTCGGGCAGCCGGAGCAGCCCCTTCAGGCCGACGATCTCGACCGGGATCTCACGAGCGGTGAGCGCGTCGAAGACCGCTGCCGCCTGCGAGTTGTCCCTGGTCAGGACGCCGATCTCCTTCCACTCCCCGACCGCCTCATGGGCCTCGATCACCTTGTCGGCGAGCCAGAGCAGCTCATCGTCGTACGTCTCGTGGACGTGCACCCGGACCTCACCGTCGCGCGCGCCCTCGGCGGCGACCAGGCGCTCCTTCTCGCGGCCCTCGTAGAGCTGGGCGGCCAGATGGTTGGCTGTGTCGAGGATGCGCGCGTCGGAGCGGCGGTTGACGGTCAGGGAGTAGGCGGGGCGGCGTCCGTCCTTCGTCGGGAAGTCGCGACCGAACTCGAGGATGTTGCTGACCGAGGCGCCGCGCCAGCCGTAGATCGCCTGGTTGGGGTCGCCGACGGCGGTGACGGGATGTCCGTCGCCGAAGAGGCGGGCCAGCATCTGAGCCTGGGCCACCGAGGTGTCCTGGTATTCGTCGAGCAGCACGACCTTGAACTTCCCGCGCTCGATCTCACCGACTTCGGGCGTCTCCACGGCCAACCGAGCGGCCAGCGCGATCTGGTCGGAGAAGTCCATCAGCCCGAGCCGGTCCTTGAGCCGACGGTAGCCGTCGACCAGGTCGAGCAGCTCGTAGCGCTTGTCGATCGCGTCGATCGCCTTCTCGACCTTGGTCAGCTTGGTCTTGACCCGCTTCCCGTCGGCCAGCTGGGCGTTGAGGTCGGCCACCTCGAGCGCGAACAGGGACCGCTCGTTGCGGTCGTAGGCCCGCAGCGTGGCGGGGTCGACAAGGTGCTCGGAGAGCTCGGAGTCGAGCGCAAGCAGCTGCTGGACGGCCAGCTTCGGGTAGTCGGTCAGCTTCTCCACGGGGCGGGTGTGCCGGGCCACGGCTCGAGCCGCGAGCTGGTAGCGGGTCGCGTCGGCGATCAGCCGGGTGTCGGGCTCGTGGCCGATCCGCAGCCCGTGCTCGGAGAGCAGGCCGGAGGCGTAGGAGTGATAGGTCGCAACCGTCGGCTCGGTGGGCTCGTCTTCCTCCTCACCGGGCCGCGGTGGGCCCTCGCGCCGCTCGGGCCACAGCCCCGCCTTCTGCAGCGAGTCGCGGATCCTGGTGGCCAGCTCGGCGGTCGCCTTCGTGGTGAAGGTCAGACCGAGCACCTCCCCGGGAAGTACGCGGCCGGTGGCGACCAGCCAGACGACCCGAGCGGCCATCACCGCGGTCTTGCCGGATCCGGCGCCGGCGATCACCACGGCCGGCTCCAGCGGAGCCGTGATCGCGCGGAACTGCTCCTCGCTGTAGAGCCAGTCGTGGCCCATCAGCTTGGCGAGCTCTTCGGGGGTCTCGACCTTCATCGCGGTGCTCGTTCCGGCGTTCATGACAGCACCGATCCCGAGGTCTGCGCCGGGCAGAGCGCGACGAACTGGCACCGGTCGCACTGCTTGCCGGGCCTGGCCACGAACTCCTCTGCGCGCACCGTCGCCACCGCCTTCTCCAGCTGGGTGATGATCTCGGGCGGCTCGGGTGCCTGCACCTGCACCTTCGGCAACTCGCTCCCCGAACCCGCGGGATGGCGCAGCTGGATCAGCTCCGCTCCCCCAGAGGTCGCCCCAGGCGCGAGCTCGGACGCGGCGCCGTGCTCGACGGCAAGCTGGTAGAGGCCGAGCTGACCGTGCTCCTTGACCTCCTGCGCGGTGGGCGGATACTTCCCGGTCTTCAGGTCGACGACGACGATCCGGCCGCTCTCGTCGAGCTCCAAGCGGTCGGCATAGCCGTTCAGCCGCACCGTCTCGCCGCTGGGCAGCGAGACCTTCGCGGTCAGCTGCTCCTCGAACCCGATCACCGTCCGCGCGCCGGGGCGCCGGTGCCAGGTCAGGAACCTGGCCAGTACGTCCTGGACCGCCTCGCGCTCGCGGGCAGCGGACCACGGCGTACGGAACTCGAGGCGGCCCCAGACCTCGTCCACGAACGGCATCAGGTCCTCGACGGTGGCGGCGTCGAGGTCACCGCGGGCGAGCTGCTCGGCGATCGCGTGCACGACCTTGCCGAACCCCTGGCTCGAGGAGTCGGTGACGGCCCCGCCCGCTTCGCGGGCCAGGAACCACTGCGCGGGGCAGGTCAGGATCGCCTCCAGCGCCGACGCACTCAGCGTGATCGGACGGTCCGCGGGACGCACGGCGGCCGAGGCGTACGTCGGGGCCCGCAGCCCCCACCAGGTCGACGGGTCGGCCGCGAGCGCGATCCGCTTGCCGCGCACCTCGGTGGCGGCCAGCTTCTGCAGCCTTCTCGCGGCCGCCTCGCGCAGCGCGTCGGGCTGGGCCGGATCGGCTGCGGTGCGGCGCAGCTCGGCGATCAGGCCGGCCAGCGACAGCGGCCGCGTCGGCCGGCCGACGCGGTGACGGATCTGGTCCTCGCGCAGGCCGAGCTCGTTGATGAACCGCGAGGGCTGGTCACCGTCGTCGTCGGGCGACTTCACCGCGGTCACGATCAGCCGGGACCGGGCGCGGGTGGCGGCGACGTAGAAGAGCCGGCGCTCCTCGGCGAGCATCGCCGAACGGGTCAGTGGCGGCAGCAGCCCGCCGTGACGGCCGTCCGGCAGCGCCGGGGCGATCCGGTCGGGGCCGAGGAGCGAGTCGCGCCGACGCAGGTCTGGCCAGGCGCCCTCCTGGACGTGGGCGACGACCACGAGACCCCACTCCAGCCCCTTGGAGCGGTGGGCGGTGAGCAGCCGAACCGCCGAGCCGCGCACACCCTTGTCGGCCAGGGTATCGGCCGGGATCTCCTGGGCCCGGAGCGTGGCGAGGAAGGCCTCCACCGAGGTGAACTCCTGGCGGCCCTCGATCTTTGCGGCGGTGTCGAAGAGCGCCACGACCGCGTCCAGGTCACGGTGGGCCAGCCGCGCCGCCGCACCACCCGACTCCACCTGCGCCCGCAGCCGCTGTCCCCACTCGGCACCGTCCCACAGCGTCCACAGCACCTGCTCCGCCCCGGCGCCCTCCTTCAGCGCAGCCCGGGCCTCGGCGAGAAGGGCCGCGAGCCGGCGTACCCGCCCCAGCACCCGCTCCTCGCCCCCGCTGGTCGAGCCGCCGGAGCCGCTAGGCGGAGGCGTGTCGAGACCAACACGGTCCGCTTCGGCGCTCGCATCGACTGTGTTGGTCTCGACACGCT
>NZ_JBEXRR010000079.1:0-5470 GCF_040613175.1 Nocardioides sp. NPDC006303 | reverse complement strand
GACGAGCTGGTTCAGGACGGGTTCAAGACGGAGAAGGCGTCGGGCAAGTTCCAGGACGGCTACTCGGAGATGACCACGGGTCTGAAGGACGCCATCGCTGGTGTCGAGGACATGGCTCAGGCTCTGCGTGACATGGCGACCGCGATCCAGGACCTGGACTCGCAGCTCGCCGGCGGCTGAGCAACAACGCTTGCCAGATGGTGGGCTGGCGTCTGCTGGCCCACCATCTCTCCATTTTCTCTCGATCACGCGCTGCGATGACCACACTCGACGGCGTGCTCAATAACCACGTGAAAGGTGCACAGTCATGGCGGATATCTTGATCAAGATCTCTGAGCTCGAGAAGGTCAAGACGTCATTGGACTCGATCGTCGACGAGTTCGAGAACGCCACTGACAGCTCTGAGGACCTCGAGGCTGATATCGGCGACCCGTTCGACATGAGCGATCTGCGCGACAAGGCGTGTGACTTCGAGGAGCGCTGGGACGACAAGCGCAACGACCTCAAAGACAGCCTGAAGAAGGTCAGTGAGCACATCAAGGGCGTTATCGACGGGATCGAGGAGTGGGACAGCGAGACCGCCCTCCAGTTCGAGCCCAAGAAGAAGTAGTAGAACCCACAGTCTTTAATCGCTCCTGACGGAAAGGACAACCCCATGTTCGGTGGCATGCAGGATTCCCCGAAGGGGCGCGAGATCAAGTCGGTCGAGGGTTCGCCCTCGGGGATCATCGCGCGAGGGTCCGCTATCGAGCGGCTCGGCAAGATGATGGATGCCTCCGCTGACACGCTGCGCGACATCAAGGAGAACACCTTCGCTGGTGGCGAGCAGCAGGGTAAGGCCATCGAGAAGCTTCAGGAGACCATCGGTGACTCCTACAAGGTCCTCGAGGAAGCGGCCGACCTCTACAAGCCTGTTGGTCCGGTGCTCGTCACCTACGGTGAGATGCTGGAGACCTACAAACCGCTGATCGACCGCACCGCGAACTCGTGCAGTGACCTCTGGGACATCTACAACGCCCTACCCGGTGACAAGGACGACAGCACGACCGAGGACGACGGCGGCTTCCTCGGCATCGGCGACACCGACAAGGAAGAGGCCGCCGACAACAAGGCCAAGAAGGAAGCCTACGAGAACTGGGAGACCGAAGCCGAAGTCTTCGACACCTGGTACGACGTATGGGAGGACGGCTTCGACGCAGCCGTCAGCGGGATCTCCGACGGCCTTTCCGGATCCATCGAGGACGGCTTCTGGGACAACTACGGAGACTTCATCGACGCGGTCTACGAGGTCCTGACCTGGGCCGCTCTGATCATCGCTGTGGTCGCGATCTTCTGCACCGGTTTCGGTGCGCTGGCCGCCATCCTCGCGCTCGCTGCCTTTGCGGTTTCCGCTATCAAGTTCGCCTGCGGGCAGCAGAGTCTGGGGCAGTTGGCCCTCGATGCCTTGGCCATCATTCCGATCGGGAAGCTGTCGAACCTTTCCAAGCTCGGCCATCTGGCCAACATGGCGAAGGGCAGCAAGCTGACCGCTCTGTCCAGGACCTGGAAGGCCATGAGCAAGGGTCCGATCGGTGACCTGACCAAGGCAGCTCGACTCAAGGACGCCTTCAAGGTGAAGAGCGGCGCCGAGGTTCTCGAGGGCTTGATCGGTAAGCCCTTCAAGGCCTTCCGGACCGACAACCTGAAGATGTACATGGGCAACCTCGACGCCCTCAAGGGTGGCCTGGGAGCGTTCCGGGGCATGACGAAGATCGAGTTCGGGGTTGCCCGCTTCGGCGCGACGCTCGGCACTCTCGGCAATGCCGGAAAGCTCACGCAGGGGACGGATCACTTCGACCCCATCCCGATCGACATCCCTGAGATCAAGGTCCCGGGCATGCCTGCCTGGCTTGGTTTCTAGGTTCGGTTCAAGCGCAACAAACGTCTGAGGTGCAGAGTGGCGAAGTGGGCAGTAGAGCTGGTTGACGACCTGGATGTTCCGGGGTGGCTTCCTGTTCCTGAAGGGTTGACGCCCGCTGAGTGTGAACGGTGGGTCGACGAGACCTCGAGCATGCTCGACGAACTGGTCGGTACGCCGCGTTGGGATGGTGAGGCGACGACGATCGAAGACATCCGCGGGCTGCTGCAGATGGCCCTCGACGAGCGTGAGACCTCTGAGGCGTACGCCCTGTTCCAGGTGTGGCCGGTCATGTCGGCGGCTGCGGTGATGTGCCACCTGCACGTGGTGGAGAGCGAATCGGTCCCGGACATGTCTCAATGGGACGGCGTCGTGCACGCGGCCGAGGCCGATCACATCGGACCTGGCGCTCAGCTGTCTTCGCGCAAGGAGCTGAACTTCGAGGGTGGGTCGGTCATCATCGAGTCGGTGAACTTCGCGTTCAGCGATGGTGAGGCTCTCCTGCTGCTCGGCGTGGACGAGTGCATTCCGCAGCTGACGACCTCGGTCGTTCGCGGACTGGTGACCCTCAAGGACATACTTCGGATGGTCCGTGAGGACGGGAAGGTGTTCCAGTCGGTTCCTCTGCCCGGAGTGCCGGTGGACGAGTCTTGGCCGATCGCGACGGATGGGGCGACGCTGTGAACCTACGTGAGCAACTTGGAGTGCGTAAGACCGTGGACTTCGAGATCGACCTTCCGCGGGGGTGGGCTCGTTTCGACATCGATGGTGGCCACGATGAGCTCCTCAATGGGATGAAGAAGCGGTTCATGGAGGCTCACCGCCCCGATCTGTTCGTCGAGGCGAAGGCCATGTTCGACAAGGCATTCGACGGGATGCGGAAGAACGACGTCTTCGCCTTCTTCGCGCCGGCAGGCGAGCAGCCGGACGACGTCGTCGTCCTGCCGGCCTCGATCAACGCCTCGATCCGCACGGGTGAGCCCGGTCAGTCATTGGACAAGATGGCCCACAACGCCATCCAGAAGTACGGCGCGAAGCCGTTGTTCGGCGACCCGCGCACGTTGCGGTTCGAGCGGGAGCGGACGATCGACCTCGATGGCGAGCCGATCATCAACCACTCCCTGATCTACTTCACCCCGATCCCCGGCACCCAACGGCGTAGGGCGCTGCAGCTGGTGGCAGCCTTCGCACGTACGCCGGACGTAGGACCCGACGCACCCGCGCTGGTGGCGACCCGCGCGGTCCTTGACGCATGCGTCGCTACGCTTCGGTGGAACCGCGGTACCGCGTGACCCGGGGACTGACTCCTATCGATTGTGGAAGGCCTGAACTTGCTGTCCTTTGACAAGGGCCCGTCGGCACGTGAGTGGGCACGGTCGGCCAACGTCGCCACCCCGATCAAATGGGGTGACCTAGAGAAGCAGATCATCTCGGAGCGGCTCACCCCGAGCGGAGACGACGGTGGGCCGAACTGGACCCTCGGCGTACTCATGGTTGCGATGATGATGGCGCTCGGTGCGTTCCTGCTGGCGCCGGCGCTCGCGGCCGGTCTGGTCGCCTGGGCAACCACGACGGAGGACGCTTCCACCCAGGATGATCTGACGCTGATCGCGACCTTCCTGTTCATCATCTCGATCGTCGTCTCGGCGACTTGGCTCAGCATGTGGTGGCAGACGCGTTCCCGGTCGATGATCGCGATCGTTTCCGGTCTTGTGGCGACGGTGTCGGTCGTGGTCACCTTCGTCGTCGGGAAGGCCTACGACGGCGATCTTCCCGGCGACTGGCTCGAGTGGTCGGCGTTGGTCGCCGGCGTACTCGGTCTCGCCCTGACGATCCTCCAGTTCGTGTCGAAGTCGGAGCATCGTGCAGGAGTGCCGAAGAGCGATCGTGCGCAGCGGCGCTACAGCGCCGCGCGCGAGGAAGTTCTCGACGTGCTCAGCGAGCGCGGGATCGTCGAACTGACCGCGGACCAGCGTCACCGGATGCAGCGAATGCGCGTCGGAACGTGGCACAAGTTCGATGCTCAGGGCCGCGTGTAATTTCACGACTTTTTCATCTATCTACCTAGCAAAGGGTTCACGTGGGATCAGAACGAGCGAAAAGTGCTGACCTAAGCGTCGCCCCGGATGCCGCCTTTCAGGCGGCCCTCGGTGTTGCACAGCACGAAAAGAAGTACGAGATCAGGGCGGTACACAATGAAGGCCAAGCCCTGATCATCAGGCAGAAGACAAAGGCCTTGTCGTGGCCGAAGGTCATTATGCTCCGAGTCCATCAGAATGCTTCGGGGTCGTCGGTCAACGTGTTGGTTCAGAACATTCCGGGTGGCCCGACTGCCTTGCTCGATGGCGTCTTCAACGGCAAGATCGCGGAGAAGTACCTCGCAGGCATCCAAGGCGTGTTGGACGGGACGATCACCGCCCCGGCGACTGCAGTGTCGTCCCACTACGTTCGTGACGACGGCTCCGAGTCCCCGTGGGACAACCCGGACGAACTTCCTGAGTTCTGAGGCTCGCCAACACCTTGACCCGGGCCGCGACACATTGGCCTGTCGCGCGATCGACGCACGGTCCGCGCGTGTAAGGTGACGGCCTGGTTCTGGTCGCTCGTATCCCCCGTGGCTCGTTGCCTTCGCGGGATATCTCGGATGGGTCGCGACGGTCGCATCGGTGACCCAGCGGATGCCGCTGACGGGCGAGAACGAGAACTGTGTATGAAGATAACAACGAATCCGTTTTTGCGCTTCACAAGCTTGTGAGGCGTGGCCTACGGTGACCAACGGCTGCTCAATGGGGCACCGTGCAATGTAATCGCGGGAAAGGCAATGATCGATGAGTGACTTCGGGGCAACATACGACGAGATGACCGGCACCGCCGACAAGCTCGACCAGGGCAAGGACACGATCGAGTCGGCACTGGACGAGTGCCAGGGCTACGTGGACGAGCTCGTTCAGGACGGGTTCAAGACGGAGAAGGCGTCCGGTAAGTTCCAGGACGGCTACACCGAGATGACCACGGGCCTCAAGGACGCCATCGCCGGCGTCGAGGACATGGCTCAGGCTCTGCGTGACATGGCCACGGCGATCCAGGACCTGGACTCGCAGCTCGCCGGCGGCTGAGTCACAGCGTTGGTCAAGGTGGTGGGTCGGCATCTGCGGGCCCATCACCTATCCATCTCGGGCGTCGGTCAGGTGCAGCGGTGTGTCGATTCCCGCTGGTGCACTGCTACGACCACCACCTAACGGGGCCAGCAGAACTTTACTTTCGAACATGTTTAGAACTCGACGGAGCGGGTAGGACTACCGTGACTACGTCGATCGCCCTGATCTCGGACCGCGTCCGCGATGACGGCATCGGCTCGTCGGGTTTGCGCTTCACGACCGTGTGACGCGCGACTTATGGTGACGAGCGGCCCCGCAACGGGTGTCGTGCAATGGAAATCGCGGGAAGGTAATGATCGATGAGTGACTTCGGGGCAACCTACGACGAGATGACCGGCACTGCCGACAAGCTCGACCAGGGCAAGGACACGATCGAGTCGGCGCTGGACGAGTGCCAGGGCTACGTGGACGAGCT
>NZ_JBEXRR010000078.1:0-5660 GCF_040613175.1 Nocardioides sp. NPDC006303 | reverse complement strand
ACATATATAATTTTTGCTCGCGGGGCCGCGGTGTCAAGGACCGCGAAGCGGCCGGCGAAGCCGGCGGCCGAAGGCCGTCCTTGACTCCGGGGTTCGTCGAGAAGACCCTCCAAGAACGGGTCGGCGGCCCAGACCAGCCCTCGGGCGAAACGCTCCGGCAGGGAGGTCTCGGCACGCTCGAACAGCGAAGGCACAGGTGTTGGTCTCGACACGCCTCCGCCTAGGGGCTCCGGCGGCTCGACCAGCGGAGCGGGGAGGTCTCGACAAGCTCGACCACCGAAAACCAGTCCTTTACTAACCTGACAGAGTGCCCCACACCCCCGACTCGTCCCCCCACCGCCCACCGGTCTGGATCTCCATAGCCTCGTTCGTGAGCAGCTTCGACAGGTTCGTGGTGAGCCCGATCCTGGTCCTCGTCGCGGCAACGTTCGAGGTCTCCGTGGGGCAGGCGGTGGCGATCGCGAGCGGCTACTACCTGGCGTACGGACTCTGTCAGCCTTTGTGGGGTGCCCTCTCGGACAGGTTCGGAAGAGTCCGCCTGATGCAGGGTGCGCTCGTCGGAGCAGGCATCGCCGGACTGGTCTCTGCGGCAGCACCCAACCTCATCACTCTCGTCGTCGTGCGAGTCGTCGCGGGAGCGTTCTTCGGGGCGATCGTGCCGACCTCACTGACGTACGTCGGGGACACCGTCTCCGCGACCCACCGACAGCGCGCGCTCTCGGACCTGATGGCAGCGATGGCGGTGGGGACCGCGCTGGCCGCAGCGGCGGCGGGGATCACGGGCCAGCTGGCCGGGTGGCGGGTCGTGTTCGCGGTGCCGGCGGTCGTGGCACTGATCAGCGCCTGGGGTCTGCGCTCGCTCGCCGAGCCGCCGAGGGCCACGAGCAGCGGGATCAAGGCATCGTTCCGGGCGGCGCTGAGCAACCGCTGGGTGCTGGTGGTCGGGCTGCTCGTCTTCGTCGAGGGCGGTCTGGTCCTCGGCGTCCTCACGCTCCTCGCCCCCGCCCTGCAGGCCCAAGGTGTCGATGCGGCGCGAGCGGGGCTCGCGGCAGCTGCGTACGGCATCGCGGTCCTGCTCTCCTCGCAGGTCCTCAAGGCTCTCACCCGACGGCTCCCACGCTGGGTGCTGATGGCGATCGGAGGCGTCGCCCTGACTGCCGGGTACGCCGCCGCGACCGTGACGGTGTCGGTGCCCACCATCATCGGCATCGTCGTGATGCTCGGGATCACCTGGGCCTTCCTGCACACCTCGCTGCAGACCTGGGCCACCTCGATCGTCCCCGAAGCCCGCGGCACCGTGGTCGCGTGCTTCGCCGCCTCGCTCTTCATCGGCAGCTCCATCGCCGCCATCATCGCCGGCCCGGCCGCGGACCACAACCAGTGGCACACGCTCTTCACGGCCTGTGCCGTCACCGCCGCGGTCCTCACCGTCGCCTGCGTCCTCGCCTACCGCGCCTACACCGCCCGCGAGCCCGCACCTCGAGCCGCGGACATCGCCACCGACGTATAGGACGGGGTCAACGCAGGTGCGCGCGGATGAGCTGCTCGTACTGGTCGGTGATCCGGCTCCAGGTGAACTCGGCGGAGTGGCGGGCGCGGGCATGACCGGACAACGACGCCGCCAGCTCGGGCTCGGACAAGAGACGCTCCAACGCGGAGACGATGCCGGCCTCGTCGGAGAAGTAGAGGGCGGCCTTGTCGGCGACCCAGCGGTTGTAGCGGTTGTCATGGGCGATCACGGCGTTGCCGCAGCCGAGCGCCTCGACCAGGGACGGGTTGGTGCCGCCGACCTGGTGGCCGTGGACGTACGCCACGGAGTGGAAGCGCAGGGCCGAGACGATGTCGGTGTCGTAGATCGCGCCGAGGAAGACGACCTCGTCGCTGGCCGCCTCGAGGACAGCACGCTGGTAGTCTTCCGCCGGATCATAGGAACCCAGGACGACCAGCTGCCGGCCCCAGCGGCGGCTGGAGAAGGCCCGGACGACCTCGAGGATGCTGTTCTCCGGCACCGGCCGAGCGACCAGGGTCAGGTAGGAACCCGGCTCCAGCCCGTGGTCGAGCACCGCCCACTCCGGCGCGTCGACAACGGGCGGCGCGCCGTAGGCGATCGTGGTGATCTTCTCGGCCGGCACCCGGGTCGCCAGGTGGCGGGCGATCTCGGGGTGGTCGGCGATGAGGTGGTCACCCAGCCAGCAGGCGGCCCGCTCCTGGGTCCACAGGAACGCCTTCTCGGGGCCCGACCAGCGGGCCCGCTTCCACTCGATGCCGTCCATGTTGATGATGTTGGGGACGCGGCGCGAGCGCAGCACCGCGTTGAGCGCGCCGGTGTTGTAGCCGAACGTCACGCACACGCTGCCGTCCTGCTCCGCCTCGCGGGCGGCGTGCCGCACCGCGCCGACGTCGAACTCGATCGTCCCGCGCGGACCGTCGTGCCGGGCGGGCACGTGGACGCGCTCGATGCCCTTCCACGAGTCGATCCGCAGGTCAGCGTGGGGTTCGTCGTCCTGGCAGTAGACGACGACCCGCCAGCCGCGGTCGACGAGGTCCAGACCGATGTTCTCCACCGCGGTCTCGAAACCGCCGTGGGCTGCGGGCACACCACGGGTCCCGAGCATCCGTACAGTTGGGGTCACGTGGGGTTGACTCCTAGTTTCTAGGAGCCGATGGCTCCTATTTTCAGCACAAGGAGCCATCCAAGAGGATCCGCGGGGACAACGGTCCAGAAGTCGGGGTCATATACCCCAAATCGGTTACGTGACTGCAGGTCCGCGAGTGAGCACGAACTGGCGAAGCGCGTCCGGGTCGTCCAGATCGACGTACTCGAACCCGTTCACCGCCGCCGGCGCCTCGCCGATCGCGCACATGGCGTCGTAGACCTGCACGTACGCCGCCGACTGCGGGCCCCAGTCGAGCACCTTCGCCGCGCGCTCCCGCGCCCGCAGGGCCAGCTCGACCCGCAGCTCGGGATCGTCCAGCAGCGACTCGACCGCGTCGGTGAACGCGGCCACGTCCCCGGACGGAACGAAGAGCGCGGCATCCTCGGCGGAGACGCGCGTCTCGACCAGGTCGAAGGAGACCGACGGCAGGGCGTACGCCATGTACTCCATCGTCTTGTTCATCGTCGAGACGTCGTTGAGCGGCGTCTTCAGATCAGGACACAGGCCGATGGTGGCCGCACTGAGGTGCTGGGCGATCAGCGCCGACCCGGCCCGGCCGGTGAAGGTGACCACGTCGTCGAGGCCGAGCTCGGTGCAGCGTCGCTTGAGGTCCTCGAGGCAGTCGCCGAAGCCCATCAGCACCGCGTCGACATCGCTGCGGCCGCGCCGGTGGACGAGCTCGTCCATGACCTCCAGCACCGTGTCCACACCGTCCTGGGGCCCCATGATCCCGAGGTAGACCAGGGTGTGGCGGTTGGCGTGGGGCGCCGGGTCGTGGGGCCGCACCGGACGCATCACCGAGGTGTCCGGTCCGCTGCGGACCACGGTCACGTCCGCGGGGGCCATCCCGCCGCGCGTGATCGCGACCTTCCGGTAGGACTCGTTGGTCGAGATGACCTTGTCGGCAGTGGCGTACGTCTGCTTCTCGAGCCAGCGGAGCGCACCCAGCTGGGCGCGACCGGACAGCGACGTCGGGGTGCCGAACCGGGAGAGGAAGAGCTCGGGGTTGAGGTCGTGCTGGTCGAAGACGAACCGGACGCCACGGCGCTTCCAGATGCGAGCCAGCAGCCAGTAGGTGTCGGGCGGGTTGCACGCCTGCATGATCGCGAACGGGCGGTCCCGCCAGACCTTGTTGGCCAGCAGCGCCGTGCGGATCCAGCAGTAGACGAACTCGAGCAGATAGCCGAGCACACCACGGGCCTGCGGCGCGGGGCGGTACTTGTAGATGCGTACGCCGCCGAGCTGCTGGCGCCCGGGATCGCCGGGGCCCTTCGGGCAGATCACGCTGACCTCGTAACCGCGCGCGACCAGCGCCTGGCACTCGAGCCAGACACGTCGGTCGAGCGGCACGGGAAGGTTCTGGACAATGATCAGCACGTGCGTCTTTGCCACGCCATGTCTCTGCTGGGCTGCGTTGACCATGTGAGAAGCGTTGAGGGTGCTGAGACCGGCGTGTCGGGCATGTGCGGCCATATCCCCGAATCCGGGGATCGTGATGGGCGACGCCGGTGCCGGAGCGGCCCGCGGCTCCTAGCCTCGCATCCTGTGAACCCGCTGGCCGAGCGCATCCGATCCGTACGCACCCGACCCCGGTCGCAGGCCGTGATCGCGGACCGGCGGACCTCGGTCGGTGCGGACGGGCTGGTCGGCGCGGCCGAGGAGCTTCGTCTCGCCCTCGTCGCGGCCGCCGGTGTCCCGCGGCCGCTGGTCGCGGTGTCGCTGCCGCTGTCCACCGACGCGGTCGTCGCGCTCGTGGCCGCGATCCTCGGTGATCTCTCGGTCTGCTTCGTGGACCCGTCGGCGGCCGAGGAGCACCGCCGGTCCCTTCTCCAGGCGCTGCATCCCGACGTCGTGCTCGACCGATCGGGGATCCGGGCCGTCGCGTCGTCAACCTCCCGCTCGGGCGTGGAGGCCGGGTATGTCGCGATGTCCTCCGGCTCCACCGGCGGCGGCCCCAAGGGCGTGCTGTCCTCCTGGGCCGGCATCGACGCGTTCGTCCCGCACGGCGCGGCCGCGCTCGATCTCGACGCCTCCTCGGTGTGGGCCGAGGTCTCCCACCTCTCCTACGACCTGGCGATGACCAACCTGCTGGTCGCTCTGGCCGCCGGCTCCTCCCTGCACCTGTCCGGGTCGCTGGGCGACCGGCTCCGCCCACTCGGCTTCTGCGCCCGCGTCGAGGCGACACACCTGCGGCTGGCTCCCCGGTTCATCGACCTCGCCGCGAACGAGCGCGGCGCCGGCTCCCCACGGACCCTGCGGCTCTGGGGCTCCGGCGGCGACCGGCTCTCCGCTGCCGACGCCCAGCGCGTCTTCGACCTCGGCGTCGCGACTGTCGTCAACACGTACGGCACCAGCGAGACGATCGGCTTCGCCAGCGCCGCCCGGTTCGACGCCGGCGACGACCTCCAGACGGTCCACGGCGCCCTCGGCATCGGACGCGGGGCAGTCGGGGCGTGGCGTACGTCGTTGCTCCCCGAGGCCGCGGACATGCTGGCCATCGAGTCTCCGCACCTGCCCGGCGGCTATCTCTTCGGCAGCCCGAACGGGGAGTTCCCGCGCTGGGAGGGTTCGGAACGGGTGCTCACCGGCGACCTCGGCGCCCGTCGCGGCGAGGAGCTCTTCTGCCTGGGCCGCGCGGGCCGCAGGGTCAAGCGCAGCGCGAGCTTCGTCGACCTGGACGCGCTCGACGCCGAGGTGAAGCAGGCCTTCGGCCTGGCCACCTTCACCGCCGCCACCCCCGAGGGCGGCCTGGTCAGCCTCGTCGAGGGCCCCAGCACTGACCTCGGCGACCTCCGTCGTCGGCTCCCGACGGTCCTGCGCCCCGACTCGCTCCCGGACCTGCTCGTGCCCGTCGCCCAGCTCCCCCGCCTCGGCAACGGCAAGATCGACCAGGCTGCCGCTCAGCTCCTCGCCGCCAACGCGGGCTGAGCCCCGCTGGTCGAGCCGCCGGAGCCGCTAGGCGGAGGCGTGTCGAGACCAACACGGTCCTTTCGGCGCTCGAGC
>NZ_JBEXRR010000077.1:0-6009 GCF_040613175.1 Nocardioides sp. NPDC006303 | reverse complement strand
ATCATCATCGGCTATGCCCGGATCGAGGGCCGACCGGTCGGGATCGTGGCCAACCAGCCGATGCAGTTCGCCGGCTGCCTCGACATCGACGCCTCCGAGAAGGCCGCCCGCTTCGTGCGCACCTGCGACGCCTTCAACGTCCCGGTGATCACCTTCGTCGACGTCCCCGGGTTCTTGCCTGGCACCGACCAAGAACACAACGGCATCATCCGCCGCGGCGCGAAGCTGATCTACGCCTACGCCGAGGCCACCGTCCCCCTGGTCACCATCATCACCCGCAAGGCCTACGGCGGGGCCTATGACGTGATGGGCTCCAAACACCTCGGCGCCGACATCAACCTGGCCTGGCCCACCGCCCAGATCGCGGTCATGGGCGCCCAAGGCGCGGCCAACATCATCCACCGCCGCACCCTGGCCGACATGGAAGCCTCCGGCGCCACCACCGACCAGGTCGAGGCCAAACGCGCCCAGCTGATCGATGAGTACGAGACCACCCTGGCCAACCCCTACATCGCCGCCGAACGCGGCTACATCGACGCGGTTATCCCCCCGCACGAGACCCGCGCCGAGGTCACCCGCGCACTGCGTCTGCTCCGCACCAAACGCGAGACGCTGCCCGCGAAGAAGCACGGGAACATCCCGCTGTGACCGCGCCCGAGCACCCGACCAACGAGCCGACAGCCGAGCAGAAGCCCCTGCTCAAGGTCATCGACCACAACGCCACCCCCGAAGAGATCGCCGCGATCGTGGCCGTCTTCGCAGCCCTGGGATCGGCGGGCGAGGCGCCGAAGAAGAAGGAGCGCTCCCTGTGGGCCACCCCGCAGCTGCGTACCCCACTCCACCCCGGCCCCGGCGCCTGGCGCGCAAGCGGCCTGCCTCACTGACGAGGACCGCAATGTCATGATCGCTCCGTGATCACGTTCTCTCGGCGATATCTCCTGGTCACCCTGGCATGGCTGGTGACCCGGGGATGGGTGGTGATCCTCTACGGCTTCCCGGCCGCAGCGGAGGGCTCGTTCTCCTGGTGGGGTGCGGAGTGGGGCGTGGTGGGCGACGTGAACTACTACCGCGACAGTCTCGACGCACTGGCTACAGACGGGGTCGCGGGAACGCTGGTCGAGTATCCGGTGCCGGCGCTGCTGCTGCTCTGGATCCCGTACGCAGCGATCGGCCTGCTCAACCTGGGCGGCGAGGCCTACATCATTGCCGTGCTCGCGATGGCGGCGCTGACCGATCTGCTCTTCATGGTGCTGCTCGTCCGCAACCGCCGCGGGACGCACCCGAGGTTCGGGATCTCCGCCGCGGAGGCGTTGTGGCTGGTCGCCGTCCCGGCGCTGGGCGCGACGGCGTACGCCCGCTTCGACCTCTTCCCCGGGATCATGGTCGGCCTGGCGGTGCTCTACGCGGCCAGGAGACCGAAGGTGGCTGCGGCGTTCGCGGCGTTCGCGACCGGCGCGAAGTACTGGCCGATCCTGGTCATCCCGGCCCTCGCCGCGAATCGCACCACGCGCCGCGGAGTCATCCTGACCGTCGCCGGCACCGGCATCGCGCTGGCCGGTCTGAGCCTCGTCCTCGGTGGCTGGGACCGGCTCTGGACACCGCTGAACTACCAGGGCGAGCGTGGTCTGCAGATCGAGTCGGTCTTCGCGACCCCGGCGATGTACGAGTGGGGACACGGCGGTCCGGAGAGCGGCTACGCCATCGACTACACCGAGTGGAAGGCGTACGACATCAGCGGGCCGCTGGTCGAGGTGCTGCTCCTCGCGGCGACGGTCGCCTCCGTGGTCGCCGGGGCGCTCGTCATCGTCTGGTGGGTGCTCGCCTGGCGTCGCCTCCCCCGTGGAGAGAGGACCGAGGAGACGATCGTGTGGCTGGTGCTCGCGACGGTGGCCGCGTTCCTGGTGACCAACAAGGTGCTCAGCCCGCAGTACATGCTCTGGCTGCTCCCCGCCGCCTCCGCCGGGCTGGTCCTGCTCCGCGGCCGGGCTCGCCGGCAGCTCGGGATCTGGTCGGTCGTGCTGGTCGTGGCGACGCTGCTGACCCACGAGATCTTCCCGCGGATGTACGGCTACATGCTCACCTTCAACGACATCGGCTCACCGTGGATCACCGAGGTGCTGGCCTGGCGCAACGGCCTGCTGGTGCTTCTCTTCCTCTACGCCGCGTGGCGCACTACTCGGTTGCTGGCCGCCCTCCCCGAGCGGGGGCGGCCAGCAACCGAAGGTCAGGAGAGGCAGACCTTGGCGACGTCGCCCTGAGCCGAGTAGATCGTGACCGGCTCCTCGGCGAACACCGGCCGACAGGCCGCCGCGGTGAGCTCGTGCACGGTGACCCCGTCATAGAACCCGTGGTCGTCGCAGTTCTCGTAGTTCACGAAGACCTCCCCGGGCTCGCCTCCGTCGCGGAAGATCCGCAGGATGACGTACGCCGTGACCGGCTGCCCGGCGGCACAGTTCTGCGGCGTGTTGGGCCCTGAGCGGGCCGGCGCGCTGCGGATCGCCTCGATGAGACCGGCGGCGTCGGAGCCGGTGATCTCTCGCGACCCGGTCAGCGACGCCGAGGACGGCTCGTACCGGCAGATCGCGATCGACTCCGGGGCATCGCCCTCCAGCGGCGAGGTCGCCGGGTCGGTCTTCGGCCGCACCGGGTCGCCCTCGGCCAGCGGCGAAGCGGTCTCGCAGCCGAAGGGATCCTTCGCCACGGTCCTCAGAGAACCCTTGATCTCTTGGTTGACCCGCTCGTCTCCCGGACCGGTGAGGATCGTGGCGTACGCGTCATCCCCGACCTGGACCCGGGTCAGCAGCCAGCCCTCGTGCTCCCAGGATCCGGTCTGAAGGCTGGCGCCCTTGCCCGGCTTCTCGATCAGAACGTAGGGCTGCCACAGCGCGAAGGGCACCTTGCCGAACTGCGGCGGGAAGTCACGGTCCTCGGTCTCGTTGCAGGCGATACTCGGCACCGGCTGGTTGGTGATGTTCGCGACATAGGGAGTCCGCGGCACGGTGTCCCACTGGTCGCCCGGCTTCGCGATGCACTCCGGCAGCGCCGGCGCCGTGGCATCGGCCCACTCCTCGGGCACCTGGAAGGCGATGTCGTAGCGGACCGCCCAGCGGTTCCCGTCCGCGGGCGCGGGCAGGTCGGTGCGGCCGCGCTCGACGTAGGTGCCTTCCGGGGCCGCCTCGTCGGCACCGAGCGCCTTGGGTGCGTTGCCGGAACGGTCCTCGGCGCCGGAGGCGTCGCTCGCGGCCGTGCTCTCGCCACCGCTGCCGCTTGGCTGCAGGTTGGCCACCACGCCACCCAGGCCGACGACGGCCAGCACCGCGGCGGCAGCGGCCAGGATCCAGGGCGCCTTCCGGCGTGCGGGTGCTTTCTCCTCGTCCTTCTCGGTCTGGTCGGACAGGTCAGCCGGTCCAGCCTCTTCAGAGGCCCCGGGGATCGCGAGCTCCCGCGGCTCGAAACCGTCGGCCGCACGGGCCAGGGCGGCCCGGAAGGCCCGCTCCTCGCGCTCGAAGTCACTCATTGTCAACCCCCTCGTTCCCTCTCCGATCAACAGAGTCTTGCTCGTTCAACCGCTGCCGCAGCTTGGCCAGCGCTCGGTGCACATGTGAGCGGGCGGTCGCCTCGGCGCAGTCGAGCACCGTCGCTATCTGCGCGAAAGACAGGTCCTCGTAGAACCGGAGGACCACCGCCGCTCGCTGGTTGGACGGGAGCGTCTGCACCAACTCCCACGCCTCGTCCGCGTCTCGCTCCTCGGGGCCGGGCTCATGGCTGGTCGCCATCGGCTCGACGTCCTCGACCAGCACCAGCCGGCGCCGCTTGCGCCAGCCGCTGATCGACCCGTTGACGATGCTCCTCTTCACGTACGCCTCCGCCGTCCCGGACGCCGCCAGCGACTCCCACCGCGGCAGCGCACGGGCGAGGGCGTCCTGCACCAGGTCAGGAGCGTCGGAGTTGTTGCCGGTCACCAGATAGGCGAACCGCTGTAGCGCGGGCCCCCTCGAGGCCACCCAGGCCCCGAAGTCCGGATCCCTCTCCTGCTCTTCGGCATCCACGGACACCTCCTCTGGCACGTTCACACCCCTCCTACGCGAAGTCTGTCGTGTTCGTTGCGTGTAAAGCGGAATTGAGTTGCCCCAAGACGTCCCGGTCCTAAGGTTGGCCGGGTGACCCGTGAAGTAGACGCCCGTACCGACCGCTATGTCGAGGAGCTCTGCTCCCTCGACCCGCTGACCGCGACGTACGTCGGTGTCGCCGGCCACGACGCGGAGCTCCCCGACCTCTCCCCCGACGGGATGCAGGCGGTGGAGGAGCTCAACCGTGCGGCCTACGCCGACGTGGCCGCGATCAAGCCGGTCGACGAGCGTGAGCAGGTCGCCAAGGATGCGTTCCTGGAGCGGGTCGGGCTCGACATCGAGTTCGCCGACGCGCAGCTGGACCGGAAGTTCGTCTCCGTCATCACCAGCGGCATCCACAACCTGCGCGAGGTCTTCGACTTGATGCCGACGGGCACCGAGGACGACTGGGCCGCGATCGGCGCCCGGCTGGCCGGGATGCCTGACGCGGTCGCGGGCTACACCGCGACCCTTCGGGAGGAGGCCGCGGCCGGCCGGGTCTCGGCGACGGCTCAGTACGAGAAGGTCGCCGACCAGATCCTGAGCTGGACCGGGCAGAAGGGCGCCGGCGACTTCTTCACCGGTCTGGTCTCACGTGCCCCCGACGCCGTTCCCGCCGCCCTGCGCGCCGAGCTCGAGGCCTCGGCGGCGAAGGCCAACGAGGCGTTCGCCGAGTTCGGGCGCTTCATGGCCGCCGACCTGGTCCCCAACGGGCTGCCGAAGGAGGCCGTCGGGCGCGACCACTACCAACTCTCCTCCCGGCGCTACCTCGGCGCCGAGATCGACCTGGAGGAGACGTACGCCTGGGGTTGGGAGGAGCTCAAGCGACTCTCCGACGACATGGAGACCACCGCCGACCGGATCCTGCCGGGATCGAGCGTCGTCGAGGCGGCCGCCCATCTCGACAAGGACCCCGCGCGGCAGCTGACCTCGACCGCCGCGCTCAAGGAGTGGATGCAGACCGCCGCCGACCGCGCCATCGCGGAGCTGGCCGACGTGCACTTCGACATCCCCGAGCCGGTCCGGCGGATCGAGTGCATGATCGCGCCGACCACCGACGGCGGGATCTACTACACCGGCCCCTCCGAGGACTTCTCCCGGCCCGGCCGGATGTGGTGGTCGGTGCCCGAGTCGGTCACCTCGTTCGGCACCTGGCGCGAACTGACCACGGTCTACCACGAGGGCGTGCCGGGCCATCACCTCCAGGTCGCCCAGACCGCCTACCGCGCCGAGCTGCTCAACCGCTGGCAGCGGCTGATGTGCTGGGTCTCGGGCCACGGCGAGGGCTGGGCGCTCTATGCCGAGCGCCTCATGGACGATCTCGGCTACCTGGGCGACCCCGGTGACCGTCTCGGCATGCTCGACGGCCAGTCCTTCCGGGCCGCGCGGGTGATCATCGACATCGGCATGCACCTGGAGCTGAAGATCCCGGAGGACAACCCGTTCGGCTTCCACCCCGGCGAGGTGTGGACGCCCGAGCTCGGCCGAGAGTTCATCGGACAGCACTGCCTGATGGAGGACGCCTTCCTCGACTTCGAGGTCGCCCGCTACCTCGGCTGGCCGGGCCAGGCCCCGTCCTACAAGGTCGGGGAGCGGATCTGGCTCCAGGCTCGGGAGGACGCGCGAGCCCGCGCCGGGGCCGCGTTCGACATGAAGGCCTTCCACCGCGCGGCGCTCGACCTCGGCTCGCTCGGCCTCGATCCTCTTCGGGCGGCGCTCGGGCGGCTGTAGCGCTGCGGGGTTGGTCAGAAGATTTTGGTCGTACGCGGGGTGCTGCTTCGTCTGCGCTGCTGTTTCCACGGGGTTGGTCTGGGCCGCCGACCCGTTCTTTGAGGGTCTCTCGATCTGGACCGGCGTCAAGGACGCCCTTCGGGCGCCGGCTTCGCCGGCCGCTTCGCGG
>NZ_JBEXRR010000076.1:0-7031 GCF_040613175.1 Nocardioides sp. NPDC006303 | reverse complement strand
GTCCTGACGGGATTCGGCGCCGAGTCGGCTCGTTATGACGAGCCGACTCGGCGGGCATTTCGGTCAGGACGAGCCGGGTCGGCATCTTTCTCATCTTCGGGTCTAGAAATAGGTCGGCGCACTATCGCACACCCTGGTCGCCTGCCGCGATAGCGCACCCGAACCGCGGGCTAAGGTGGCGCCGTGGACCAGATCACCGTGTACGAGAAGCCGACCTGCACGACGTGTCGGAACCTGTTCGTTCTCCTCAAGGAGGAGGGCGTCGACTTCGAGAAGGTCGACTACCACGTGCTCGGCCTGCGGACCGAGGAGGTCAAGGACATCCTCGCCAAGACCGGCCTGAGCGCGCGTGACGTGCTGCGGAAGCGGGAGCCGGTCTACAAGGAGCTCGACCTGGCCAACCGCGACCTCTCCGAGGACGAGCTGGTCGCGCTGATGGTCGAGCACCCCGCCCTGCTGCAGCGCCCGATCGTGCTCAAGGGCGATCGCGGTGTGCTCGCCCGACCGATCGAGAAGGTCCGCGAGCTCTTCTGAACCTCAGGCACGCAGCCGCTCGACCGGCTGACCGGTCGTGCGGGTGATGAGGTCGACGTCGTTATCGGCGTGGAGGACGGTGAGATCGGCCTCCTCGGCGACCGCGGCCACCAGCAGGTCCGGCACCGATGGCACCCGGTGACGGCCGTCGCGCAGCACGATGCGCTGGATCTCCAGCGCTCGTGCCTCCGTACGCGGCGTGAGGGTCGCGAGCGGCATGTGGATCACCGGCACGTCCTCGACGAGATCGGACCACTCCCGCTCGGATCGGGCCAGGTGGCCGATCTCGAGCAGTGTGGTGGTGGTGATGCGTACTTGTCCCAGCTCGATCAGGCGGGACCACTTCTCAGCGTCGGGGCTGGTGGACATCCGGGCGAGTGCCGACCGGTGCATCAGCCAGGGTCGCCTCACGACCATGCGTCACGCATCAGACCCCGGTCGGCGAGCGGGGCGAACTTCGCGAAGTCACCGCCGGCCACGGGTCGCGCCGGTGGCAGCGGACGCAGAGCGTCGGGCGTGAACCATCGGCGGAGATACTCGTTGCGGGTGAGCCCGAGCCGCGTCGCCTCGGTGTCGATGCGCGCGAGCTCGTCATCCGAGAGTCCTCGGATCAGTACGTCGGACATGTCTGTCCACCTCCTGGACGCAAGATGGTAGCCGAGGCCGGGGCGTCGAAGTGGGATCAGGGCCGGGTCGCCCGGTGGACCCAGGTGGACTCGACCTCCATGCCGACGTGGAGATAGAGGTCGAGGGCGCCGGTGCGGGAGTCCGTCGACAGGGTGGCGCGCGTCGCCCCGTGGGCGCGGGCGGCGCTGAACGCGTCGGCGAGGAGCGCCTGGGCCAGGCCGCGGTTGCGCTGGTCCTTGCGGGTGGCCAGCCTGCTGACGTACCCCTCCCTGCCGTCCTCGGTCATCACCAGCACCGCGGCGGCGACCACAGCGCCGTCCGGGCCGGTCACCACGCGGACGTTCCACGGCTCGGCGCCGGGACGCTCGATGGTCGTGGCGACCCAGTCTGCGTAGGGCTCCCGTTCACGCTCGGACCACTCCAGGAAGGCGTCCTCGATCACGGTCCACACCTGCTCGTGGTCCTGCGGTGTGGCAGCCCGGATGGCGTACGCCTCGGGCAGCTCCCGCACCGGGATCGCCGCGTCCTTCGGCAGCGCCAGCACCCAGGACTCCCAGCGTGGGAACCAGTCCAGGGATTCGAGCAGCCGGTCGCCGGGCGAGTCCTGGGGGACCGGCATGCCGATGACCGGCTCCCCGAGCTCGCCCGCCTTCGCGGCGAGCCAGCCGGCCAGGGCGGTGCCGAGGCCGCGGCCCCAGTGGTCTGGATGCACCGCGGCATCGGCCCGGGAACCACCGGAGCACTCCGCGTAGCCGACGAGGTCGCCGGAGGCATCGACGACGCCGACCGTCCGGGCGGAGACGTCGAAGGAAGGCCGCTGCCACTCCGAGACGATGTCGGCCAGCTCGATGACGACCTCGCCGACGGTGGCCAGCTCGTTGACGGCCATCACCCTGGTGACGGCGGCAGCATCGGCCAGCACCAGCGGCCGCTCGGCATAGCCGGTGGGAAGAGTCATCGGGGTCATGAGACACACGGTCCCACCTGCTCACCCTGAGTCGCCACGGGTTATCGGGCCTGCGGCGTACGGTAGGCGGTAGCAGCCGTCCTCCACGCCGGCTCGGCGGCGCCGACCCCGTCAGGAGCAACGATGTTCCGGATCCGTATCGCCCTGCTCGCCGCGGCACTGGTCGCGGCCCTCGTCCCAGCCACGGCCGACGCGCACACGGTCTTTCCCAAGAGATTCGACCTCCCGCCCGGCTTCCAGCCCGAGGGCATCGCGATCGGAGGCGGGCCGACGGCCTGGTTCGGGTCGCGCGTGGACGGCGACATCTACCGCGTCGACCTGCGCACCGGCCGCGGCAAGGTGGTCTCCCAAGGCCCCGGCACCGCCACCGTCGGCATCAAGGTCGACCGCCACGGCCGGCTCTTCGCCTCCGGCGGCCCCAGCGGAACCGCCCGGGTGATCGACACTCGCACCGGCCGTGTCCTCGCCGACCACCAGCTCACCACCGCGACCAGCTTCATCAACGACGTCGTCCTCACCCGCCACTCCGCGTGGTTCACCGACTCCCAGCAGGCCCAGCTCTACGCCGTGCCGCTCGGCGGAGGCCCGGTCCGCACCCTTCCGCTCACCGGGGACTGGGAGCAGGTGGAGGGCTTCAATGCCAACGGCATCACCGCCACCCCGGACGGCCGCGGCCTGCTCGTGGTCAACTCGACCACGGGCCTCCTCCACCGCGTCGACCCGCGCACCGGCGCGACCGGCGTCGTCGACCTCGGTGGGGCCAGCCTCACCAACGGCGACGGCATGCTGCTGCTCGGCAGGACGCTGTACGTCGTCCGCAACCGCCTCAACCAGATCGCCGTCATCCATCTGGACAGGTCCGGCTCCCGCGGTGTCCAGGTCGACACTCTGACGAGCGACGACTTCGACGTGCCGACGACCGTCGCCGCCTACCGCGACCGGCTCTACCTGCCCAACGCCCGATTCACCACCGCCCCCGAGCCCGACACGCCCTACTGGGTCACCGCTGTTCGCCGCTGAACCGTCCGCACGAACGAGCCGCCCTCGGCCAGCAGGCCGAGGGCGGCTCGTCAGGTCCGGGCTCAGAGCGCGGTCGTACGCCCCACCAGATGGAGCGTGTCCGAGCCACGCTTGTGGAGTGAGAAGTCGTAGCCGTCCAGGTGCTTCAGCGACCCGAAGGCGACCGAGGAGGGCAGGAAGACCGGCTTCTTGAAGGCGACATCCACCCGCACCGCGCCCGGGAGCCGGTTCTCCAGTGCCGCGATGCAGCGCGCCTTGGTCCACATCCCGTGCGCGATCTGCCGCTTGAAGCCCAGCGCCTTCGCGGTCAGCGGGTAGAGGTGGATCGGGTTGTAGTCGCCGGCGACCTTGGCGTAGCGCCGGCCCAGGTCGGCCTTGAGCGGGAAGACCGGTCCGGACGGCTCCACCTCGGCGAAGTCAGACTTCCAGGTGGTGTCGGGGTTGCGCTTCCCACGGACGAGGTACGTCGAGGTGGACTCCCACACGACCTCTCCCTCGATGGTGGCGACGGTCAGGAACCGGTACGCCTTGCCGACCGGGTGCGGCTCGGGCTGACCCACGGTCGCGGTGACCGCGACCGCCTCGCCGACCGAGATGGGGCGGTAGCCGCTGATCGAGTTCTCGATGTGGACCATCCCCATCGCGGGCGAGGGGAAGTCGGGCGACGACATCAGCGCCATGTGCAGCGGGAAGGCCAGCATGTGCGGGTAGGGGAGCGGGACGGTGTCCTTGATCGGGAAGCCGCACAGCTCGGCGTACGCGTCGACCGCCTTCCGCTCGAGGACGACAGGCTCGCGGGTGAGGCTGAGCTCCTCGTAGGCGACGCCGGTCTTCTTGATCCCCGGGAGCGCGTTGATGCCAGGGATGGCCGGCAGCGCCGCCCGGACGAGCAGGGCGGGCCCCGACCTGCCGGTGAAGCTGGGCTCGGTCTTGGGCGTGCTCATCATGCCCCCAGCATCATCTGGCCGCAGACCCGCACGACGTTGCCGTTGACGCCAGTGGAGGCGGGCGAGGCGTACCAGGCGATGGTCTCGGCGACGTCGACCGGCAGGCCGCCCTGGGCCATCGCGTTGAGCCGCTGGCCGACCTCACGCGTCGCGAACGGCACCGCCGCGGTCATCTGGGTGATGATGAAGCCCGGCGCGACCGCGTTGATCGTGATCCCGTCGGGAAGCTCCTCGGCCAGCGAGTCGACGAAGCCGATGACGGCGGCCTTCGAGGCGCCGTAGGAGGTCTGGCCGAGGTTGCCGGCGATGCCGGCGATCGAGGAGACGCCGATGATGCGGCCGTTGGGGCGGACCAGCTTCTGCTCGAGCAGTTCGGCGGTGATCCGCTCCGGTGCGGAGATGTTGATCTCGAGCACCTTGCCGAAGCGGTCGGGCTTCTGGTTGGCGAGTTTCTTGTCGAGGGTGACACCGGCGTTGTGCACGACGATGTCGACGCCGCCGAACTTCTCCTGGAGGTAGGCGGCGATCGTGGCCGGTGCGTCCGCGGAGGTGATGTCGGCGGTGATGTAGTCGGGTGTGACCTTCTTCAGGTCGTCCTCGGCGGGCGGGATGTCGAGACCGACGACGGTCGCGCCGTCGCGCTGCAGGACCTTGGCGATCTCCTCGCCGATGCCGCGTGCGGCGCCGGTGACGAGCGCGACCTTGCCGGTCAGCGGCTTCTTCGGGTCGACCTGCTCGGCGGCGGGGGAGGCGTTCTTGGTGCCGATCCGCACGACCTGGCCGGAGACGTAGGCGCTCTTCGGGGAGAGCAGGAAGGCCAGCGTGGAGAGCAGCGAGCCCTCGAAGCCCTCGGCGACGTAGACGAGCTGGACGGTGCCGCCCTTGCCGATCTCCTTGCCGAGGCTACGGGTGAAGCCCTCCAGTGCACGCTGGGCGACCCGCTCCGCGCCCTTGAGCTGCTCGGGCGGGGTGCCGATCACGACCACGCGCGGGTTGTTCTCCAGGCTGCGCAGCACCGGGGTGAAGAACTCCTGCAGCGCGACCAGGTCGGCGGTCGAGGTGAGGCCGGTGGCGTCGAAGACGAGGCCCTTGAACTTGGCGCCGGCGGTGGCGGAGTCTGTCGAGGTGATGTCCAGCTCGCCGAGGAGCCCGCCCAGCGACTCCGCCAGACGACCACGTCCGCCGACGAGGACGGTGCCCTTCACGAGCGGGGCACCGGCTGCGTACCGCTCGAGCTTGGCGGGGCTCGGCAGCCCGAGGTTCTTGACGAGGACCTTGCCGATCGCCGACTGGGTGAAGCTCTGGTACTTGTCGCTCATGGTCTCTCTGATCCTTCTGGACGTGGTCTCTGAGGCGTACGTTGGTATGTTACTGGCCAGTTGTAACTACAGGTGTAACTCGGTGTCCACTTTTCGTGATCTCCCTGACATACCCTTCTCCAAAGCGCTTCATCAGACAAGGATGAACTCATGACCACCACTCGTCGTGTCGCCATCGTGGGCGGCAACCGTATTCCTTTCGCCCGCTCCAACGGTGCGTACGCGACCGCGTCCAACCAGGAGATGTTCACCGCCGTCCTCGACGGGCTCGCCGCTCGCTTCGGCCTCGAGGGCGAGCGCATCGGTGAGGTCGCCTCCGGCGCGGTGCTCAAGCACTCGCGCGACTTCAACCTGACCCGCGAGTCGGTGCTCGGCTCCAGGCTGGCCCCCGAGACGGCCGCCGTCGACCTGCAGCAGGCCTGCGGCACCGGCCTCCAGGCCGCGACCTACATCGCCAACAAGATCGCGCTCGGCCAGCTCGACTCCGGCATCGCGGGTGGCACCGACACCACCTCCGACGCGCCGATCGCGCTGGGCGAGAAGCTCCGCAAGGTCCTGCTCGAGGCCAACCGCGCCAAGACCAACATCGACAGGGTCAAGGCCTTCGCCAAGCTCCGCCCCGCCGACGTCATCCCCAACATCCCGGCCAACGTCGAGCCGCGCACCAAGCTCTCCATGGGTGAGCACGCCGCGCTGACCGCGCAGGAGTGGGGCATCACCCGCGAGGCTCAGGACGAGCTGGCCGCCGCCTCCCACCAGAAGCTCGCCGCTGCGTACGACGCCGGCTGGTTCGAGGACCAGATCACCCCGTTCCGCGGTCTGGAGAAGGACAACAACCTGCGCCCGGGCTCGACCGTGGAGAAGCTCGCCACGCTCAAGCCCGTCTTCGGGGTGAAGGGCGAGAACCCGACCATGACGGCCGGCAACTCGACGCCGCTGACCGACGGTGCCTCCGCGGTCCTCTTCGCGAGCGAGGAGTGGGCCGCCGCCAAGAACCTGCCGGTCCTGGCCTACTTCGTCGACGCCGAGGTCGCCGCGGTCGACTACGTCGCCGGCGGCGAGGGCCTGCTGATGGCTCCCGCCTACGCCGTCCCGCGCCTGCTCGCCCGCAACGGCCTGACCTTCGACGACTTCGACTTCTTCGAGATCCACGAGGCGTTCGCGTCCCAGGTCCTCTCGACCCTCGCCGCCTGGGAGTCCCCGGACTTCTGCAAGGACAAGCTCGGCCTCGACGCCCCGCTCGGCACCGTGCCGCGCGAGAAGCTCAACGTCAAGGGCTCCAGCCTTGCCGCCGGTCACCCCTTCGCCGCCACCGGCGGCCGGATCATCAACAACCTCGCCAAGCTGCTCGACGAGAAGGGCTCGGGCCGCGGCCTGATCTCCGTCTGCGCCGCCGGCGGCCAAGGCGTGGTCGCCATCCTGGAGAAGTAACCCTCGCGCCGAGGCTCCCGCCAGCCGAGGCGACCCGCACCAGCCGAGAAGTCACTCCCGTCGGCCGAGTTGGCACCCGACTGCCAACTCGGCCCAACGCCGGCACGTGGCCGCGGCGGCGGCCGCCCTGGCGGACATTGCCCGCGAGCACCAGGTCGTGGTGGTCCATGGCAACGGGCCCCAGGT
>NZ_JBEXRR010000075.1:0-7329 GCF_040613175.1 Nocardioides sp. NPDC006303 | reverse complement strand
CGCGACGCGGAGCGCGAGGAGCGCGAGCGCGTCCGGCGGCCGCTCGAGGAGATCGCCTTCGCCGACAAATGGGGCACGCCCTGGGCCTGCTCGAAAGCAGGTCAGGCGCCGGTTTGTGCTGGCGGATCTGGGGGGATTCGAACCCCCGAGGGCGTTAACCCAACACGGATTCCAGCCGTGCGCCATAGGCCACTAGGCGACAGATCCGTGCGTGATCCTACGCGGCTCCGGGATCATGGAGGAAATCGGCGGAGGGCCGGTGGGTGTGCTTTGGGATCGGCGAGCGGACTCGTCTAGACTCTTCCGCAACCCCCCATGTGGCGACATCTTGTCGAACCTCCCCAGGGCCGGAAGGCAGCAAGGATAAGCGAGCTCTGTTGGGTACGTGGGGGGCCTTTTCTATTTCCTGACAGCCTGCCGTGCGCGGTCGCAAACTGTCGGTGCGGGCGGATAGGGTCTATCGGGTGGACGCACCGTTAGCTCTCTACCGCCGCTACCGGCCGGAGACGTTTGCCGAGGTCATCGGCCAAGATCACGTCACCGGCCCGCTGCGCAATGCGCTGGCGGGCAACCGGGTCAACCATGCGTACCTCTTCTCCGGGCCACGCGGCTGCGGCAAGACGACCTCGGCGCGTATCCTGGCGCGGGCGCTGAACTGCGAGAAGGCGCCGATCGCGGATCCGTGCGGGGAGTGCGAGTCGTGCCGGGACCTGGCGCGCGGTGGACCCGGCAGCATCGACGTGATCGAGATCGACGCGGCGTCGCACGGTGGTGTGGACGATGCCCGTGACCTGCGGGAGAAGGCGTTTTTCGCGCCGGTGAAGAGCCGCTACAAGGTCTACATCATCGACGAGGCCCACATGGTCTCGACGCAGGGCTTCAACGCGCTGCTCAAGCTCGTCGAGGAGCCGCCGGAGCATCTGCGGTTCATCTTCGCGACGACCGAGCCGGAGAAGGTCATTCCGACGATCCGGTCGCGCACCCATCACTATCCGTTCCGCCTCTTCCCGCCCAAGCTGGTCTCCGACTACATCTCGACGCTGTGCGAGAAGGAGGGCATCAGTGTCGAGCCGGCCGCGCTGCCGCTGGTCGCGCGCGCGGGCGCCGGGTCGATGCGCGACAGCCTCTCGGTCATGGACCAGCTGCTCGGTGGCTCGGGGCCTGAGGGCGTGACGTACGAGCTGGCTGCTGGGCTGCTCGGATACACCCCGGACGCACTGCTGGACGAGGTCGTCGACGCCTTCGCCGCCCATGACGGCGCCGCGGTCTTCGGCGTCATCGACAAGATCATCGAGACCGGCCAGGACCCGCGGCGGTTCACCGAGGACCTGCTGCGGCGGCTGCGTGACCTGGTCATCGTCAAGGCGGTCCCCGACGCGCCCGCGACCGGCCTCATCGACGTCTCCGAAGACGGCGGCGAGCGGCTGGTCGCCCAGGCCGGACGCTTCGGACCACACGATCTTTCGCGAGCCGCTGACGCGGTCGCCACCGGTCTGACCGAGATGCGCGGCGCCACCGCGCCCCGACTTCTGCTCGAGCTGATCTGTGCCCGGGTGCTGCTGCCCGCCGCCGACGGTGCCGATGGTCTCGCGGCTCGGCTGGACCGTCTGGAGAGGCGGATCGAGATCAGCGGTACGCCGACGGTGTCCGCTGCTCCGGCAGCTGCCGCCCCCGCTCAGGACCGGCCGGTGCTCAAGCCATCGGTCGGTGCGCCGGGGCACGAGACCGTCGCTCCGGCGGCGCCGCAGCCCGAGCCCGTCCAGGCGTACGCCCCGACCCCCGAGCCGGCCCGCGAGCAGCCCGCTCCGGCCGCGGAGATGCCTCCCCAGCAGGCCTCGGCCGCTCCTGAGCCGCCGAGCCAGCCTCAGCCGCAACCACAGACCCAGCCACAGACCCAGCCTCAGGCGCAGTCACCGGCGCAGTCACCGGGCGGGATGGGCAACGTGGACGTCCGCCGCCTGTGGGACGACGTGATCGCCCAGACCAAGGGTCTGCGTCGGGCAACCTGGTCGCTGGTGGGTCAGAACGCCCAGGTGGTCGACTTCCGCGACGGCGTGCTCACCCTCGGGTTCGCCTCGCCGGGGCTCCGTGACCGGTTCGCGACCGGCGGGCACGAGCCGATCCTCGGGCAGGCGCTGGTCAACGTGATCGGGATCCAGCCGAAGATCGAGGCGATCGTCGCGGGCGGCGGCCAAGGAGCCCCGCAGCGACAGGCGCCGCCGACGCCGCAGCCGAGCCAGCCCCAAGAGCCCGCGCAGCCGCAACAGCCGCCGGAGGCATCCTGGAACGAGCAGGCGCCGCCACCCGACTGGGCCGCCGAGCCGCCGCCACCCGACCAGCCACCGGCCCCGCCGGAGCCGCCGGCGACGCAGCCGGCCGACCCGGGAGCGATCGCACTGGCTCGGGAGGCCATCCGACCGACGCGTGCGGCCGACTACGAGCCCCCGGTCGACGACACGGTGGCCCGCCTGGCGGAGGCGGATGCCGCGGTGAACCCCGACGACCAGGCCTACGACGGGCCTGCCGCGATGGGCGCCGAGGCGCTGCTCGCTCAGGAGTTGGGTGCAACGATGATCGAAGAGATTCCTCACAACTAGGACGGCACAGATGACGAACCCACTCGAAGGCCTCGGCGGCGAGGGCGGCTTCGACCTCAACGCGATCATGCAGCAGGCCCAGGCGCTGCAGAGCCAGATCGTCGACGCCCAGGAGAAGCTCGCCGAGACGATCGTCGACGGCACCGTCGCCGGCGGTGCGGTGACCGTCAAGCTCACCGGCACCGGCGAGCTGGTCGGCGTGGAGATCAAGCAGGGCGAGTTCGACGGCAGCAACCCCGACGACCTCGAGGACCTCGGCGCCGTGATCGTCGCCGCCTACCGCGAGGCCAAGGGCAAGGCCGACGAGCTCGCCGGTGACGCGATGGGCCCGCTCGCGGGCGGCCTCGGTGGTGCCCCCGGCGGTGGCGAGCCGCCGTTCAAGCTCGGCTTCTAACACCAGCACAGCTAGAGACAGGCGATAACCAAGTTGTACGAGGGTGTGGTCCAAGACCTCATCGACGAGCTGGGACGGCTGCCGGGCGTAGGTCCGAAGAGCGCCCAGCGGATCGCGTTCCATCTGCTCCAGGCTGATCCCGCCGACGTACATCGGCTGGCCTCGATCCTCAACGAGGTCAAGGCGAAGGTGAAGTTCTGCTCGGTCTGCTTCAACGTCTCCGAGGAGGAGACCTGCCGGATCTGTCGCGACCCCCGTCGCGAGCAGTCGGTGCTGTGCGTGGTCGAGGAGTACAAGGACGTCGTCGCGATCGAGCGCACCCGCGAGTTCCGCGGCCGCTATCACGTGCTCGGTGGCGCGATCAGCCCGATCGACGGGATCGGTCCCGACCAGCTGCGCATCCGTGAGCTCGTCCAGCGGCTCAACGACCCCGGGATCACCGAGGTGATCCTCGCCACGGACCCCAACCTCGAGGGCGAGGCGACGGCGACCTACCTGACGCGTCAGCTGAGCCCGCTCGGGCTGAAGGTCACCCGCCTGGCCAGCGGTCTCCCGGTCGGTGGCGATCTGGAGTACGCCGACGAGGTCACCCTCGGGCGAGCCTTCGCCGGCAGGCGCGCGGCTGAGTAGTCCCTAAGAGCCGACTCTTTACCCTCGTCAGGCCGCGACTTCGGCGGTAGCCTGACGATTCAAGGGACCTCGGGAAGGGGGCCGTCATGACGAACGACTTGACCGGCAAGGACTTCGCCACCAGCATCGCCGACTCGGTGGAGAGCTTCCTGCTCTCGGTGCGCGCGATAGCTGCGGACGGCGATGGTGGCAGCGCTGTCCCGATGCTGCTGCTGGAGGTGAGCCAGATCCTGCTGGCGGGCGCGCGACTGGGCGCCCAGCAGGACTTCGAGCCTCGTGAGGAGTTCCAGCCCGACGTCGGCATGGAAGCCGACGTCGACGAGCTCCGGATGGGGCTCGCCGAGATGTTCGGGGACATCGACACCTACAGCTTCGTCTTCGATCCGTACAGCCCGGACGTGGTCGACAGCCAGATCTCCGACGACGTCGCCAGCCTGGTGACCGACCTGGAGTACGGCCTGCGTCACTACCGTCTCGGCGACGTCGACGAGGCGCTGTGGTGGTGGCAGTTCAGCTACGTCAACAACTGGGGCAACCTGGCCGGTGCCGTGCTCAACGCGCTGCTCACCGTGGTCGCTCACGACCGCCTCGACTCCGAGCCGTTCACCGGTGAGGACGAGGACCTGGCTGCCGCTGATGAGATGCTGGAGAAGACGGCCGCATCGGCAACGTAGACTTTCCCGCCGTGGGAATCGTCGTTCAGAAGTACGGTGGCAGCTCGGTCGCGGACGCTGCAGGCATCAAGCGCGTTGCTCAGCGAGTGGTCGCGACCAAAGAGCAGGGCCACGACGTTGTCGTGGCCGTCTCTGCCATGGGCGACACCACCGACGAGCTGATCGACCTGGCCAACAAGGTCTCGCCCGACGCGACCGCGCACGCGCGTGAGTTCGACATGCTGCTCACCTCCGGTGAGCGGCAGTCGATGGCGCTGCTCGCGATGGCGATCAACGACGTCGCGAACGAGCGCGGGCTGGCGTACGAGGCTCGGTCGTTCACCGGGTCGCAGGCCGGTCTGATCACCGACGCGCAGCATGGGCGCGCCAAGATCCTCAGCATCACCCCGGAGCGGATCCAGGCAGCGCTCGGCGACGGTGCGATCGCGATCGTGGCCGGCTTCCAGGGCGTCTCCAGGGACACCAAGGACATCACCACGCTGGGCCGTGGCGGCACCGACACCACCGCGGTCGCGCTGGCGGTGGCGCTGGACGCCGACGTCTGCGAGATCTACACCGACGTCGACGGCGTCTTCACCGCTGACCCGCGGATCGTCCCGACCGCCCGCAAGCTGAGCTCGGTCGCCTTCGAGGAGATGCTCGAGCTGGCGGCCTCCGGGGCGAAGGTGCTCCACCTGCGCTCGGTGGAGTTCGCCCGGCGTCACAGCCTCCCGATCCACGTACGCTCCTCCTTCTCCACCCTCAACGGCACCGTGGTCAAGGGCAGCATCGACGCGGTCTCGCCGCACGCCGACCACCAGCGCAGCGGCGACGCCGGCATGGAGGCGCCAATCGTCGCCGCCATCGCCCACGACCGCAGCCAGGCCAAGATCACGGTGGTCAACGCACCCGACGAGGTGGGCGCCGCGGCGAAGGTCTTCGAGATCATCGCCGGGGTGGGCATCAACGTCGACATGGTCGTCCAGGACTCGTCGGCAGCCGGCACCGACCGCACCGACATCACGTTCACGCTGCCCCGCGACGACGCCGAGCGGGCCGGGAAGGTGCTGGAGCAGGCACGCGGTGAGCTCGGCTTCGAGCGGGTGAACACCGAGCCCCGGATGGGCAAGGTCTCCCTGATCGGTGCCGGGCTGCGGACTCAGCCGAAGAAGATCGCCGACTTCTTCTCCGCGATCGCGCAGGCCGGCGTCAACATCCAGATGATCTCCACCTCGGAGGTCCGGGTCTCGGTCGTCGTCGGCGACGACGAGGTCGACCGCGCCGTGCAGGCCGCCGCGGAGAGGTTCAGCGACGTGGAGGTCGAGAAGGTCTCCTACGGCACCGACGCCGACGGCGACACCCCGGAGATCGTCGGCGTGGCCCACGACCGCGGCGAAGCCAAGATCACCGTCGCCGGCGTCACCGACGAGCCCGGTGAGGCCGCCCGCATCTTCGACACCCTTGCCGACAACGGCATCAACATCGACATGATCGTCCAGAACGTGTCGGCGGAGAAGACCCGGCGCACGGACATCTCGTTCACGCTGCCCCGCACCGACGTCAAGCGGGCCCGCGCGGCACTCACCGACATCCAGGGTGAGGTCGGTTTCGCCGACCCGGTCGCCGACGAGCAGATCGGCAAGCTCTCGATCGTCGGTGCCGGGATGCGTACGCATCCGGGGATCACGGCGAGGTTCTTCGCCGCGCTCGCCGCCGAGGGAGTCCTGATCCGGATGGTGTCGACCTCGGAGATCCGCGTCTCGGTGCTCGTCAGCGCCGACGACCTCGACCGCGCCGTGCGCGCCACACACAAAGCATTCGGCCTCGACAGCGACGTAGAGGCCATCGTCTACGGAGGGACCGGCCGATGAGCGTCAACCTGGGAATTGTGGGAGCGACCGGACAGGTGGGCGTCGCCGTACGTCAGATCCTGCTCGAGCGCGGCTTCCCGCTCGGCGAGGTCCGTTTCTTCGCCTCGGCACGCTCGGCGGGCAAGACCATCGAGTTCGGGGACCGCTCGGTCGTCGTCGAGGACGCCGCCACCGCTGACCCCTCGGGCCTCGACATCGCGATCTTCTCCGCCGGCGGCGCCACCTCGAAGGCGCTGGCGCCGAAGTTCGCCGACGCCGGCGTGATCGTCATCGACAACTCCTCGGCCTGGCGCAAGGACCCGTCGATCCCGCTGGTCGTCTCCGAGGTCAACCCCTCGGCGATGGACGGCGTCATCGAGGCTCGCCAGGGCATCATCGCCAACCCCAACTGCACCACGATGGCCGCGATGCCGGTCCTCAAGGCGCTCCACGACGAAGCCGGTCTCGAGCGGCTCGTCGTATCGACCTACCAGGCGGTCTCGGGCTCCGGCGTCGCCGGCGTCGAGGAGCTGGTCAGCGAGGTCGCGGCTGCCGGCGACAAGGCTCGCGAGCTCGCCTACGACGGCTCCGCGATCACATTCCCGGAGCCGGACAAGTACGTCGAGACGATCGCCTACAACGTCCTTCCGTACGCCGGTTCGCTGGTCGAGGACGGCCTCAACGAGACCGATGAGGAGCAGAAGCTCCGCAACGAGTCCCGCAAGATCCTGTCCCTGCCCGACCTGCGGGTCTCCGGCATCTGCGTCCGCGTCCCGGTCGTCACCGGCCACTCGCTCGCGGTCAACGCCGAGTTCTCCTCGTCTCTGACCCCCGAGCGCGCCACCGAGATCCTCTCGAACGCCCCGGGTGTCGAGCTCCGCGACGTACCCACGCCTCTGTACGCCGCCGGCAAGGACCCCTCCTACGTCGGCCGCATCCGCCAGGACGAGGGCGTTCCCGACAACCGCGGTCTCGCCCTGTTCATCTCCAACGACAACCTCCGCAAGGGCGCCGCGCTCAACACGGTCCAGCTCGCCGAGCTGGTCGCCGCTGCCCTCTGACCCAGAGGCTCTGCCGAGTCCGCACTTCTGGCGGGCCGAATCTGTAGTTGTGGGCGACGAAACTCTGGTTTCGTCGCCCCGGCGCTGCGCCACGGCGAGCTGTCACCGCTGCTGGTCTCGTTCGGCTTGGCCGTCATCGGCGCC
>NZ_JBEXRR010000074.1:0-11587 GCF_040613175.1 Nocardioides sp. NPDC006303 | reverse complement strand
GTCGGCTCGTCCTGACGAGCCGACTCGGCTCTGTTTTCGGTCAGGACGAGCCGACTCGGCCTCAGTCGAGGACGCGGTGGGCGATCGCGATGCGCTGCAGGGTCGTCGGGTGGGAGCCGAACCACCACTGCGACCATGCCTGCGGGGACGGGTCGGAGAGCGAGCGGGCGCCGAGGTCGTGCTGCAGCCGGATGAACGACTCCAGGTCGCCGGTGGCGTGGAGCGCGTCGACATCGGCGCGGGCCTCGACGTGTCGGCTGAGGCCGTTCTGGATCGGCATCGCCAGCACGCTGGCCAGCGCGAAGACCGCCATCAGCATCGGGACGGCTTCGGGAGTGGCGTACTCGTCCTGGCGGCGGTAGGACAGCAGCAGGCCCAGCAGACCGACGCCGGCGACCGCGCCGGCGGCACCGATGACCGTGCCGACCAGGACGTCGTCGTGCTTGGCGTGGGCGAGCTCGTGGGCGACGACGGACAGGACCGCCCCGCGCGCGGCGGCGCCCCGCTGCGAGTCGACGAGGTTGTCGTAGAGGACGACGCGGCGGGTGGAGCCGAAGCCCGTGACGTACGCATTGAGCGAGGTCGTACGCCGGGAGGCATCGATCACCAGGACGTCGTCGAGCTCGACGCCCTCACGCTCGGCGATCGCCATCACCTCGGTCCGGAACTGGCCGCGTTGCAGCGGCTCGAAGTCGTTGAACAGCGGCTCCATGACGACCGGGTAGACGAACGAGCCGACCACCACCAGGGCCGCGACCAGGGCGGCGGCGACGGCTGGCCACCAACGCCGGGCTAGACGGATGCAGGCGAAGAGGGCGAGCAGGGCAACGGAGGTGGTTACGATGCCGACGACCTGGTTCAGCAGCGAGTCGCCCAGCCAGGGTCCCCACGCCTGCCGGGAGAGCCCGTAGCGCATCTGCAGCCGGTGGATGGCCACCCCGAACGGCAGCGTCGCGATCCAGCCGAGCAGGGTGACCACGGCGACGGCGAGCACCACCCGCAGCAGCCATGGTCCGCGCAGCCGCGCCACCAGACGCCGGCCCAGCGAGGTGAACCCGAGCACGCACGCGACCACCAGCGAGACGACGAGCGAGGCCCGGCTGATCCAGCGAGCGGTGCCGGAGTAGGCCAGCATCCGCTCCAGCTCCTCGGGCGTGAACACGTCTCGCTCGTCGGGCAGGTCGAGCGCGCCGCCCGGGTAGGGATGCCACGGGATCAACGTCCAGGCGAGCACCACGAACGCCACCGCCCCGAGGACGAGAACCACCCAGGACGTACGCCGCGTTGCACTCACGCCGCCACCTCCGTAGCGCAAGCGCCAGGATACGGACGCGGCGGCGTGTCATACGCATGGTTCGCTCGCTGACGCTCGCTCACTTCTGCCCCCGTCATCGAGCCGAGTGTGACAGATGGGTCCGCCAGCGCGCGGTCAGCTCGTCCTCCCCGAAGCCGAAGCCTGCCTGCAGCGCCTTCTCCAGCCCGATGCCGCGCCCGGTCTCCTCGTAGAGGTCGACCAGGGCCTGCTCGCCGCCGGCCTCGGCGAGCACCTCGCAGGCGAGCCAGGCGGCTTCGTACTCGGCGCCGAAGTGCTCCGAGCGGGTGTTGAACTCAGCCTTGCCCGGCAGGTGGTCGGGGGCACCGTTCTCGCGGACCTGGGCGAGGATCTGGCCGGCGGTCTTGGACAGCGGAAGCTTGGTGTCGCGTAGCGCGACGTAGTCGGCGAAGCCCTCGACCAGCCACATCGGCCGGCCGGTGTTGGTCGCGGCGTCGGTGGCCGCGTGCGTGGCCTCGTGCGTGATGACGATCTGGGCGCCGGGGGCGTCGAGGTCGCCGATGACACCCTGGTTGACCCACACGTGCAGCGGGGTCCCGGCCTTCGTGGACCCGTCGACGGTCGCGGTCACCGCCGCGACGGCGGCGTAGGTCCCCGGCTGCGCGCCGAGCGCGGAGTCGAGGCCGTTCGCAGGCACCTCGAGGACCAGGCGCGGGTCCTTCCAGGGGATCACCTTGCGGACCCCGGCGACAGCGGTGGTGGCCAGCTCGGCGTAGCGGTCGGCGACGTCGGCGGACGCCTGGGCGACCACGAGGGTGGAGCCGGTGCGGCGCACCTCGACCGGGCCGCTGAGCCACAGCGGCAGCCGGGTGCCCTGGCCCGCCGAGAACCCGGTGATCGCGCCCTCGGCGTCGAAGCCGACCTTCAGCTCCTCGGTCAGCTCCGGGTCGCCGGGCGTGCGCCAGGACATCTCCACGTCGGCCGTCCAGGAGCCGTCCGGCTCCACGTTGTCCGCCTCGGCGAGGTACCTCGCGGTGACGTCCTCGATGCCGATGGCCTGCGCGTTGCGCAATGCCACCGAGGCGGCGTTCTCGCCGTCGGGCTCCGCCCCCTCACGTACGCCGTCGACCAGCTCATCCAGCGAGGCCCGGGCGCCTTCGGTGTCGGCGCGCACGACCGGCGCGCTGCTCGGGGTCGGCGCGACGTACTCGCCCCCGCCGGTCAGCCGCCAGCCGACGAACCCTGCGAGCAGCATCACCAGCACGAGGCCGGCCCCGATCAGGGCCGGACGGGAAAGAAGAGAGCCGACCGTTCGCACCTGCGAACGATCGGCCTCTTCGGGGTGCTGGGTCAAGCTCAGCCCGGGCGGACGGCGCCCGTGTAGGGCATCTCGTCCATCGGGGAGACCTTCACACCGGTGCTCGGGTTGGACGCGTGCACGATCATGCCGTTGCCGATGTAGATGCCGACGTGGCTGATCGGGCTGTAGTAGAAGACCAGGTCACCGGGGGCGAGCTGGTCGCGCGAGACCTGCGGTCCGCTGCTGTACTGCGCGGAGGAGGAGTGCGGGAGCCCGACGCCTGCCTGGCCCCAGGCACCCATGGTGAGGCCCGAGCAGTCCCACGACTCGGTGCCGGTGGCGCCGTAGACGTAGGCGTCGCCGACCTGGGCGAGGGCGTAGTCGACAGCCACCTTGGCGCGGCCCGAGGGCGGCGGCAGGTTGGACGGGATGCTGGTGTCGGTGGACTGGAACTCCTCCAGCTCATCGGCCTCCAGCTCGTCGAGCTCGGCCTGGGCCGCCTCGTACTTCTTGTCGATCTCGCTCTTCTTCTGCTGCATGGTCGTCTTGACCTTGGCCATCTGGGACTTGGCGTCCTCGGTGGCCTCGCGGCGGACCTGGAGGGCCTCCGCCTCGGTGTTGTACCGAGCGAGCAGGTCGGCCTGCAGCGCGTTGTAGGACGAGACGGTGGAGAGACCGGCGAGGAACTCCTGCGGGTCCTCGGAGGTGATCACCTGGCCGACGGCAGAGACGTCGGAGCCCTCGAACTGCCGCAGCACGGAGTCACGGAGCTCGGCGCGGATCTTGTCGAGCTCCTTGCTCTGACGCTTCTCGTCGGAGCTGAGGTCGTCGAGCTGGTCCTTGAGGTCCTGAAGTCGCAGCTTGGCGTTGCTGTAGTCCTCGTTGGCCGCCTCGGCCTGGGTGTAGAGCTTGTCGACCTTCTTGCGAACGTCGTCGATGTCAGGGTCTGCCTGGGCGGGGGTCGCTGCGGGAATGATCCCGGCGACACCGATGGCGGCGATGCCGGCTGCTCCGGCAATGAGTCGCTTCCGGTCGCGTGTCACGAGCGGACGGTCTCCTTGTGTGTAGTCGTTGACGCCTACCGGGTGAGCTGACGGGTTCAGGCACGACCTGCCTTACCACCGCTCCTCGATCTGGTCTCCCAGATCGCCCTTGCGGCGGATGCACCCCAGGTGATCGCACTCCGTTTCCGCGGCGTACGACCGGTGTGGTTCCCCGGCTCCTGGCCCGCCCCGAAGCGGGCCTGGACTAAGCGCGACACTCGCGTGGGCCGGTTGACCCACTTCCACGAGCGCCAAGTTCCTGCGCACACTAGCCGACGGCATCCCCCACCTGCCAACCACCCACGCCCAAAAGTTCGGCTACATCCCTTCCACCATGCGCAGCGGCGGAACCAGTCCACCCTCGGCCAGCACGTCGAGCGCCCGGCGCTCGTCGTCCTCGATGGTCAGCTCCGGAGGCGGCCCCAGAAGCACGGTGACCACGCAGTCGTGGCACGCCAGTCCCCGCACGAGGCAGGTGTCACAGTCGATTCTCGTCGTCATGTTGTGACGGTCTCACCGAGCACCGACATTTTTGCTTTCGTCCGGTTGCGTCCGGCGTGTCACCACCATCGCAGCACGGTATTCGAGGCGGCGATCGCGGACCGGGTCCCTACACTTGGAACATGGAGGTCTCCGCGTACGCGACGCTCCCCGACACGGTCCGGGGGCGCATCGTCGCGCTCACGGCCGGGGTGCTTCCCGACCTGGTGCGCCTGCCGCCCGCGCTCAAGCGGATCGCCGACTTCGCGCCCGCCCGGCGGGCCAAGGCCGGCGGCGCGATGATCGCCTCGGTGCTCGAGAGCGACGACGAGGTCCGGGAGAAGGTCGGCAGCCAGCTGCGACCGGCGTACGTCCCCGAGGGCTCCTCCGACGACGTGGTCCTCCCCGAGGATCCGGCCGAGGCGGCCGCGGTCGTCTGGCTCATCCGCCCCGACGGCTGGGAGGTCTCGCTCAAGGAGGCTCTGGACCGGCTGGAGGCCGCCGCGGTGCCGGTGGTCGACGCCGAGGTGGCCCGGCTGCGCGGCAAGCTCGCCGCGGCCGAGGACGAGCTCCGCGAGGTGCGTGCCGACCGCAAGGCCCGCCTCGACGACCTCAAGGCCGACAACACCGCCCTGCGACGCAAGCTCGGCGAGGCCCGGGCAGCCGCCCGTGAGGCCGGCACGGGGCTGGACGAAGCCCTGACCGAGGCCCGCACGGCGCTCGCCCGCGCCGAGGACGAGCTCGCCGCACGTGACCGCCAGCTGCGGCAGCTCCGCAGCCAGATCGACAAGCTGGAACGCGAGGCAGCTGCCGAGCGGCGTACGTCCAAGACGGACCGCGAGGACGCCTCGCTGCGCGCCCGGTTCCTGCTCGACACCCTTCTCGACGCGGCCGGCGGCCTGCGTCGCGAGCTTGCGCTGCCGCCGGTCACCGGCACCCCGGGCGAGCGGGTGGAGGCCGAGCTGGCCTCCGCGGACGCCGCCGCCGGCGCCGGCGTCACCAGCAGCACCCACCTCGAGCAGTTCCTTTCGATGCCGAGGGTCCGGCTGATCGTCGACGGCTACAACGTCTCCAAGGCCCTGTGGCCCGACTCGGCGCTCGATGCCCAGCGGCTGCGGCTGCTGCGCGCGATCGCGCCGATCGCCGCCCGCACCGGTGCCGAGACGACCGTCGTCTTCGACGCCCACTCCGCATCCGTACGCCCCACCGCGGTGCCTCCGCGCGGCGTCAAGGTCCTCTTCTCCCCCGAGGGCGTCATCGCCGACGACGTCATCCGCGACCTCGTCGACGCCGAGCCCGCGGGCCGCGTCATCCTGGTCGCCACCGACGACGCCGAGGTCGTCAAGGACGTACGCCGCGCCGGCGCCCGCACCGTCCCGCTCTCCTCGCTCTCGCCCCTGCTCGGCTGATCCAGCAGGGTTCCTGCGCCACACCGGCCTGATTCGATAGGTTCTCCCGACGTTCGAATCATCGGGAGTGGGAGACCAGCGCGTGCGGCACACCCTCAGCGCGATCGCCAGGATGATCCTGTGCGCCGCGGGATTCGTGATGTCCATCTACGGCAGCGTCCAGCTCAACGCCCTCAAGTCGCCGGGATTCCGCGAGCTGCTGCACGAGTCGAGCTTCTGGGTCGCCGCCGTCGGGGGCCTGATGACCGCGATCGCCTTCGAGGCGATGCGACGGGCGCAGGTCCCTGCAGCGCCCGCTCCGCAGCCCAGTCCCGTCATGCCGGTCACACCCGTCACGCCCATTGCCTCTGATGAGCCCGCGAAGGACCAGAGGGACGAGCGACCCGCCGACCAGGCCGACAAGCTGAGCCTCGTCGAGGTCGTCGGGCTCGCCGCGGGCGGCGTCATCGGATCGGGCTGGCTCCTGGCCGTTCCCACCCTCCACGAGAGCCTGGGCGAGGCCGCACTCCTCGGCTGGGCCGCCGGCGGCGTACTCATGCTCACGATCGCGGTCGTGATGGTCGAGTTCGGGCTCATCTCCCAGCGCACCGGCGGGCTGCTGTTCCACCCGCACGACGCCTTCGGGCCGCTGGTGGTGATCATCCTCGCGGCCTCCCTGTGGATCTCGTACGCCATCAACCCGGCCGCCCAGGCGGCAGCGGCTGTCAACGGGCTGGCCGAGATCGTCCCCGCCCTGGCCGGCGAGGGTGGGCTCACCAGGGTCGGATCGACCCTGGCGGTGCTGGTGACCGCCGCGATCATCGCCTTCGTCCTGCTGCCCCGACGGTTCGTGCTCCGTACGAACGCGGCCCTGACGCTGCTCAAGATCGCCATCCCGGTGGTCTTCGTGGTGTGCCTGGCGCTCGCCGTCCCCGCTCCCCTCACCGGCCCCGGACCGGCCGCCGGGCCGACGTCGACCGGCGTGCTGAGCGCGCTGATCACCAGCGGCGTGATCTACGCCTACATCGGCTTCCAGGCGCCCCTCGATGTGACCGGCGAGGTCCGTGGCGGCCGTCGCGAGGCGGCCAGGCGGGTGCGCTGGGCGGTCTACGGCACGGTCGTCGGCTCGTTCCTGCTCTACTCCGCCCTCCAGCTGGTCTACGCCGAGCACATGGCCGGCTCCGGGGCCGAGCACGGCACCTCCTACGCTCGCCTGACCGACGCGGCCACGCTGGCCGGGGCGCCGCTCGACTGGCTGGTCGTGCTGGTCCGGATCGCCGCGATCCTGGCCCCGATCGGGTCCGGCATCGTGTTCACCTACGCCCTCAGCCGCGAGGTCTACGCGCTGAGCGCGGAGAGGTACGTCCCCAGCGGCCTGCACGAGCCGCGGGCATCACGGCTCCCCGGCCGCACCGGCGACTCCTTCTGGCTGATCCTGCTCGTGAACCTGGTGCTCGCGCTGGTCGTCCTGGTCGCGGTGGGTGGCGACTGGCAGACCCTGGCCGTGCTCAACACCATCCCGATCCTGATCCTGTACGCGGTCACCTGCGTCGTCCTGGCCGTGCGCTCCGACCTGCTCGGGTCGGGGGCCCAGCGGCTCCTCCCGTTCGCGGCGTACGCAGCCTTCGTCGCCATCGCGCTGGTCGTCAACGAGTCCGCGTGGGACCGGGTGTGGAAGGGCGTGGCGGTGATCGGCTGGGGATCGCTCGTCCTGCTCGTGCTCCCCTGGCTCCATCATCTCCGGGTTCCCGGCCTGGGCTGGTACGACGCGAAGAACCACGGCGCACGCCTGGTCTCGCGCGACCCGGCGAACCGCCCGTTCGTCGTGCTGGCGCTGTACCTGGTCGCGCTGACGCTGCTGAGCGCCGTCCGCCACCGGATCGACGACGACTCCGTGTGGAGCGTGTGGAGCCTGCGCGCCCTGGTGATGATCGTCGCCTCGGGCGCGTTCGTCCTCCTCGTTGGTGCGGGGCGCCGCTACCTCAGGCAGACCCGGCTCACGACGACCCGGCCCTGACCCACTCGGCCTCCTCCTCCTGGCCGGCGGCGACCAGGGCCTCCACGACCGCATCGACCCGGGCCCGGTCCTGCCACCGCCCCACCGAGCGGCGCAGAACCCCGGCTCGGCTCGCCTCGGGATAGCGGTGCAGGCGCAGCCGGGTGGTGATGCCGACGATGTCGGTGGGGGTGACGCTCTGCGCTTGGTCGAGATAGCGGATCAGCAGCCGGTCGGCCGTGCCGGCGAGCTCCTTGCTCAGGAGCTGATGGGCGGTCTCGGCGATCGTCGGCCCGGCGCCACGGCGGTTGATCGCCTCGTCGGCGAGGTGATGCCAGGACGTCCGCACCGCGTCGGTGAACCCGGCCGACTCGAGGGCGGCGAGGCACTCGGCGTACCAGGCGACGTACGTCTCCTCGGTCGGTGCCGGGTAGACGAGCAGATCCTCGGCCAGCCTCCAGCCGACGTCGGCGGCGACGGCCGACCGGCCCCGCCTGCCGACCCGGGAGGGTACGTGCCCGAGCAGACCCACGATCTCCTCGGCGGGGCGGAGCCGGACCAGAGTCGCGGCGTGGCGTCGAAGGTCCTCGCCCAGCGTCCTGCCGTGGCCGTCGGCGAGATAGCCGGCGATGCCCTCCACGACGGCGGACGCCATCGGCTCGCGGTCCGCGCCGTCCGGCGTGAGCACCCAGTGGAGAAGCTTCCGAGTCGTCTCGGCGGACGGCTGCGCCCACGACCAGCGGTCGAGGAAGTCGCCGAGCCGCTCGATGTGGCCGCTGTGGGCGAGCGCGCGGACGAGCATCGCCGCCTGGGCCTCGTCGCCCTCCTCCATGAGGGTCTCGCAGATGCGCTTGAGGTTCATCGGCGTCGCGTCACCGGCCATGGCTGCGAGGAGGCTGTCGCGGCCGGGTCCCCGGCTGCCGCGCAGCAGCAGCACCACGTGCTCGCGCGCCTCCTCGGCGTTCTCGCTGCCGTCGAGGCGCAGCTTGAACCAGTCCTCGAGCACGCGCCCGCCCGGGCACAGCTCCCAGAACGCCGCGACGAGATCCTGCTGCTGAGCGGGACCCGGCGCCCGGCCGAGGTCGCCGATCGCGCCGAGGGTGCGCCAGAGCAGGTCCAGGGCGATCTCACGCAGCCTCGGGCTGGCGTACAGCGCGACGTAGAGCAGGGCCTTGTCGAGGTTCGAGCGACCGCTGGCCGGGGCCGCGAACTGCTTCACGGTGTCGTTGACCAGGTCCGGCGCCCCGAGCAGGTGCAGAGCCCGGAGGAACCGGGCGATGTCGGGGACGGTCCGCTGACGGAGTACGTCGTGGATGACGGCGTACGCGATGGAGGCGTCGTGCTCGGTCTCGATCGCGAGCCGGGCGGCGTCCTCGGGCGGGCGGTGCAGCGCGGCGGCCGCGATCAGGATCACCCGGTCCGCGGCGGACTCCAGCGAGGTCGCCACCGCGGCCAGATCACCGTCCGCGAGCCGGCCGTAGGCGTGCAGCGCCTGGACCGCGATCGCCGGATGGCCCTGCGTACGCAGCTCCGCGAGCCAGGCCACGAACCGGTCGACACCTTGGGCCGAGACCCGGGCGAAGGCGTTGTCGATCAGCTTCTGGGTGTTGAGGACCTCGTCGGCCTTGGCGCCGTCGAGGACCGTGACGTACTCGACCAGGCCGGCCAGATCGCCGGTCAGCGTGTCGAGCACACGTTCGTTGAACCGCAGCGCCGCGGTCTGCCCGTCCTCGCTCAGCAGCGTCCTGGCCTGCTCGCCGGCCTCGGCCGGCTCGACCTGCAGCGAACCCGAGCGAGCGAACCACCTGGCCCAGGGCCGGTCCTCGTTGCCAGACGTCGACCCCTCGGTGCCGCTGTTTCTCGCCGCGATCGCCCACACCTCCCATGTCGGTGGCCACACCCTAGTGGCGAAGGACTGTCGGCGGCACTCGCTAATGTGTTCGCATGAGCAGTGCGGCGGTGAAGGAAGCGCGCAAGGAGATGCGGGCCCGTGCCGTGGCACGTTGTCAGCGCGAGCAGGCCACCGGAGGCTGGGAGGCCCAGCGGGGCTTCGACGAGCTCGGCAGGCCGCTGCGCGACCTGACCTTCTGCGTGGTCGACCTGGAGACCACCGGCAACAGCCCCGACAACGGCGGCATGATCACCGAGATCGGCGCGGTGAAGGTGCGCGGCGGCGAGGTGCTGGGCGAGTTCCAGACCCTCGTCAACCCCCACACCGGCATACCACCCTCGATCGCCGTGCTGACCGGGATCACCAACTCGATGGTCGCCTCCTCCCCCACCATCGAGTCGGTGCTCCCGGCGTTCCTCGAGTTCGCCGAGGGCTGTGTGCTGGTCGCCCACAACGCCCCCTTCGACGTCGGCTTCCTCAAGCACTTCGCCGCCAAGCAGGAGCGGCCCTGGCCGCGTTTCGAGGTGCTCGACACGGTGAAGATCGCCCGCCGGGTGGTCACCCGCGACGAGGCGCCCAACCACAAGCTCGGCTCCCTGGCCAGGGTCTTCGGCTCCCCCACGACCCCCAACCACCGCGCCCTCTCCGACGCCCGCGCGACGGTCGACGTCCTCCACGGCATGATGGAGCGCCTCGGCAACATCGGCGTGCAGACCCTCGAGGACCTGGCCGTCTTCTCGGCCAAGGTCACCACCGCCCAGCGCAAGAAGCGCCATCTGGCCGAGGACCTGCCGCACGCCCCCGGCGTCTACCTGTTCAAGGACGACAAGGGTCGGGCGCTCTACATCGGCACCTCCAAAGACCTCCGCACTCGCGTACGCACCTACTTCACCGCCTCCGAGACCCGCTCCCGGATGGGCGAGATGGTGGGGCTGGCCGCGACCGTGCAGGGCATCGAGTGCGCGACCGCGCTCGAGGCCGGCGTGCGCGAGTTGCGGCTCATCGCCGAGCACAAGCCGCCCTACAACCGCCGCTCGCGACGCCCGGAGAAGATGCACTTCGTCAAGCTCACCCAGGAGCCGTGGCCCCGGCTGTCGCTGGTCAAGCAGGTGCTCGACGACGACGCGGACTACCTCGGCCCGTTCGGCTCCAGAAAGGTCGCTGAGAAGGCGCTCCAGGCGCTGCACGACACCTTCCCGATCCGGCAGTGCTCCGACCGGCTGCCGCTGCTGCCGCGCAAGACCCCGTGCGTCCTCGCCGAGCTCCACCGCTGCCTGAGCCCGTGCGACCAGAGCGTCCCGTCCGAGACGTACGCGGCGCTGGTGTCCCGGGTCCGCGAGTCGCTCCTCCACCGGCCCGACGAGGTGGTCGAGACGGTCACCGAGCGGCTCACCGGCCTGGCCGAGCAGGAGCGGTACGAGGAGGCCGCCGTCCACCGCGACCGGCTGACCTCCTACCTGCGCGCCGCCGCGCGCACCCAACGGCTCACCGGCCTGACCCGGCTGCCCGATCTCACCGCGATCCGGCGTGAGGACGACGGCCGCTGGGCGGTCCACGTCGTCCGTCACGGGCGCCTCGCCGGGGCCGGGGTGATCCCGCGTGAGGCCAACGCCCACGCCTACGTCGCCGACCTCCAGCTCAGCGCCGAGACGGTCTTGGCCGCCCCCGGTCCGGTGCCGGCCGCGAGCGCCGAGGAGACCGAGCTGGTGCTGCGGTGGCTGGAGTCCCCGGGCGTACGCCTCGCCCACGTCGAGGGCGAGTGGACCTGTCCGATCGGCGGTGCGGGCCGGCGGGCAGCGGCACTCTAGGAGGATCCGCTAACGTGACCTGCGTGATCACAGCGATCGTCTTCATCAATGCCGAGGTCTCCCAGATCCCCGAGGTGGCCGAGGCCGTCGCCGCCATCGACGGCGTCAGCGAGGTCTACTCCGTCACCGGCCAGATCGACCTGATCGCCCTGGTGCGCGTCCGTGCCCACGAGGATGTGGCCAACGTCGTCGCCGACAAGGTCAACAAGGTCCCCGGCGTGCTCGAGACCGAGACCCACATCGCCTTCCGCACCTACTCCCAGGTCGACCTGGAAGCCGCCTTCTCCATCGGCCTGGACTAACGGGCGCAGCCCGTCGGGTGTCGCCGAGTCGGCGCAACTGCACGCCTTGGAGCGAAGCGAAGCGAGCGAGGTGGCGCGCGATCAACCCGCCCAAGGCGGACGGCGC
>NZ_JBEXRR010000073.1:0-15338 GCF_040613175.1 Nocardioides sp. NPDC006303 | reverse complement strand
TCTCGACGGGCCCCGGTGTCAAGGACCGCGAAGCGGCCGGCGAAGCCGGCGGCCGAAGGCCGTCCTTTACTCCGGGGCCCGTCGAGAAGACCCTCGAAGCAAGGGTCGGCGGCCCACCCCAACCAAGAAGCACAGCACCCGACGAACCAGAACCCCACGTACAACCCAAAAAGCCCCTGACCAACCCCGAATCCAGCTACCGTCCAAGAACATGAAACCCCTGGGCGACGTCCCCTGGCCCCCAGATCCGATCGTCACCGAGCGCCTGCTCCTCCGACAGACCAAGCCCGAGGACAGACAAGGGCTCGCCGAGCTCCTCTCGAACGAGACCGTGCAGGCGTACCTCGGCGGCCCGCAGCACACCCGAGAAGAGCTGGAACAGCTGATCCCGGAGGATCCGAACACCAGGCCCGGAATCTTCGCCGTCGAGCACGCGGGCGAGTTCATCGGAAGGATCACGATCCAGCGCCGCGATCGGGCGTGGGCGCACCACGTACGCGAGGAGGGCGACGAGGTCGAGCTCGGCTACGAGTTTCTTCCGACATCGTGGGGCGCGGGCATCGGGACAGAAGCGACCAGAGCCGCCCTCGACTGGATCGAGACGACGCTCCCGGGCGAGCCCGTCGTCCTCACCACCCAGGTGGCCAACGAGCGCTCCCTGCGCCTGGCCCGCAGGCTCGGGTTCGTCGAGGTGGAACGGTTCCTGGGCTTCGGTGCCGAGCAGTGGTTCGGGGTGCTCAAGACCGGCTAGCCCGGCGGAGCCTCACTCCTCGGGAGTACCGAGGTAGGCGACCAGCGCCAGGTGGTCGGAGCCCGGCACCTCGACCGTCTTCGTCGCCAGCGCGACCAGGTCGTCCCCGATCAGGACGTGGTCGATCGCGGTCGACGGCGGAAGAGGTACGCCGGCGAATCCCTCGGTCGGCCAGGTGGGCTGCCATCCGGCGTTGCTGGCCCGGGCCGCGTCCTGCAGGTCGGCGTCGTCGAGCAGCCGCCGGACCGTGTGGTGGTCGAGCGAGGCGTTCAGGTCGCCCAGGACGAGGTCGGGCTTCTCCGCGGCCGCCTCCTCGATCATCAGCTCCTGCTCGGCGGGCCAGGATGCGAGCGTGGGCGGCGCCGGATGCGCGACGACGACCCGCCGCTCCCCCACGTCGGCGACCCACGACCCCATCGCGGTCTCGATCCGGCGCGACTTGGTGATCGGCTGGTCGGCGAAGATCATCGTGCCCATGGTGCCGGGTGCGGCCTCGCCGATCCGGTAGGGAAGCTGGTCGCGCAGCGTCCTCGACAGCTTCGCGAACGCCTCCGGGGTGATCTCCTGGATGGCGAGCACGTTGACCTTGTGCGCACGCACCGTCTCGACCACGACGTCGGTGTCGCCCTTGCCCTCGAGAAGGTTGGTGGTCATCACGGTCAACGGCTCACCGGCGCTGGTCGCCCGGGATCCCGCATAGAGTGGCGCCTGCCAGGCCACGTGCACCGCCAACAACAGCGCGGCGACCCCGGCGACGACCGCGAGCCGGATCCGGCCGGGACCGCTGGCCAGCCAGACCAGCACCAGGACCGCGATCAGACACAGGGCGTACATCCCGACGCCGAAGGGCGCGAACGCGGCCAGGCGCACCGCCCGCAGATCCGTGCTCGCCAGTGCCCGGGAGAACGTGATCGCCAGCGCCGGCAGGCCACAGAGGACGAGCACTCCCCACGCCAGCGCCAGCGGCACCCACCGGGCTCGGCTCACGCGGCCACCACCGTAGCGCAAGCGCCAGAGTACGGCGCCGGCCGCGTGTTGATCATCTGGTTCGCTCGCTGGCGCTCGCTCATAACACGACCAGGTCGTCGCGGTGAATGACCTCCCGAGCGTACGCAGCCCCGAGATTGGCCTCGAGATAGCCGGAGGACCGCCCGGCCAGCCGCGGGATCTCGTCGGCGTCGTAGTTCACCAGGCCGCGCGCGACGGCCACCCCCGACGGGTCGACTATGTCGACCGGGTCGCCGGCATGGAACGCGCCGGAGGAGCCGGTGACCCCCGCGGCGAGCAGCGAGGCACCGCGGCGACTGATCGCGGCGACCGCACCGGCGTCGACGGTGATCGAACCGACCGGCTCGGTGGCGTGCTGGAGCCACAGCAGACGCGCGGGCCGCCGCTTGCCGACGGCATGGAACAGGGTGCCGACCGCCTCGCCCGCGAGCGCGGCCTCTGCCTGTGCGGCCGAGGTCAGCACGACCGGGACCCCGTCGTCGACGGCGATCCGGGCGGCCTCCAGCTTGGTCACCATGCCCCCGGTGCCGACTCCGGCGGCGCCGGCCTTGCCGATGGTCACGCCGTCGAGGTCGGCCAGTGAGGCGACCTCGTCGATCCGCTGCGAGCCGGGCTGGGACGGCGGCGCGTCGTAGAGCGCATCGACGTCGCTGAGCAGAACCAGCAGGTCGGCCTTGACCAGGTGGGCCACCAGCGCCGCGAGCCGGTCGTTGTCGCCGAACCGGATCTCGGAGGTGGCCACGGTGTCGTTCTCGTTGACGATCGGGAGCACACCCAGGTCGAGCAGCTTCGACAGCGTCGCGTCGGCATTGCGGTAGTGGGCCCGCCGGTTCAGGTCATCGACCGTGAGCAGCACCTGACCTGCGATGATGCCGTGTCGGGCGAGTTCGTCTGTGTAGCGGTGAACGAGCAGCCCCTGCCCCACGCTCGCCGCCGCTTGCTGCTTGGCCAGCGCCCTCGGACGCTTGGCCAGCCCCAACGGCGACAGCCCGGCCGCGATCGCCCCGGAGGAGACCAGGACGACCTCCTGTCCTGCGGTCCGCGTCTTGGCGAGTACGTCCACGAGCCCGCTGAGACGGGCCGGGTCGATGCCGCCGGCCGCGGTTGTCAGTGACGAGGAACCGACCTTGACGACGATCCGCCGCGCGCCGGTGACCTGGACACGACTCACTCGGCCTCCTTGGCCTCGGGATCGTCCTCGGCCCAGTCGCGGTCCGGGTCGTCCTCCCCGCCGATCTCGTACGCCACGGGGCCGGCCCCGTCGCGCAGCCGGCGGGCGACGTCGGCGCGGGCTTCGTACTCTTCCTTGGTCTCCATCCCGGCGTCGATCTCGCGTCGCCGGGCGGCAGCGGGGCGCTCCTCGTAGAAGCGCTGGTCCTCGCCGCGGCGGCCGAGCATCTCGGCACCGGTGTCGATCGAGGGGCGGAAGTCGAAGACGACCGAGTTGGCCGGATCGCCGATGATGACGGTGTCGCCCTCCTGGGCGCCGAGCTCGACCAGGCGCGTCTCGACGCCGAGCCGGTTGAGGCGGTCCGCGAGGTAGCCCACGGCCTCCTCGTTCTCGAAGTCGGTCTGGCGCACCCAGCGCTCGGGCTGCGGGCCACGGACGAGGAATTCGCCGTTCTTCGACACCTTGACCGTGAAGCCGTTCTTGCCCTCCACGCCCTCGGGGCGCAGCACGATCCGGGTCGGCGGCGCCACCGGGACGTCCTTGCGGGAGTCAGCGACGATCTCAGCCATCGCGTAGATCAGCTGCTGGGTGCCCTCGCCCGAGGCGGCGGAGATCTCGAAGACCTTCATCCCGCGCTTCTCGAACTCGCCGATGGTCATCTCGGCGATCTCGCGGCCGTCGGGGACGTCGACCTTGTTCAACGCGACCAGCCGGGGCCGGTCCTCGAGGCCGCCGTGGCGGGAGAGCTCGTTCTCGATGACGTCGAGGTCGTCGATCGGGTTGCGGCCCGGCTCGATGCTCGCGGTGTCGATGACGTGGACGAGCGCGGCACAGCGCTCGATGTGGCGCAGGAACTCGTGACCGAGGCCGCGACCGTCGGCGGCACCCTCGATCAGGCCCGGTACGTCGGCGACGGTGAAGGTGATCTCGCCGCCCTTCACGACGCCGAGGTTGGGCACCAGGGTCGTGAACGGGTAGTCGGCGATCTTCGGCCGAGCTCGCGAGATCGCCGCGATCAGGGACGACTTACCGGCGCTCGGGAACCCGACCAGGCCGATGTCGGCGACGACCTTGAGCTCCAGCCCGATCTCTCGCGCCTCACCCGGCTCGCCGAGGAGCGCGAAGCCGGGAGCCTTGCGCTTGGAGGAGGCCAGTGCCGCGTTGCCGAGCCCGCCACGGCCGCCCTCGGCGATGACCAGCTCGGAGCCCGGGCCGACCAGGTCGGCCAGGACGTTGCCGTTCATGTCGGTCACCACGGTGCCGTCCGGGACCGGAAGCACCATGTCGTCGCCGTGGGCGCCGTTCTTGTGGTCGCCGGCGCCCTGGCCGCCGTTGGGGGCCTTGCGCTTGGGACTGTGGTGGTAGTCGATCAGGGTGGTCACGTCGGGGTCGACGCGCAGGATGATCGATCCGCCCGGGCCGCCGTTGCCGCCGTCGGGACCGCCGAGCGGCTTGAACTTCTCGCGGTGAACCGACGCCACCCCGTGTCCGCCACGACCGGCCTCGACGTGGAGGGTGACGCGGTCGACGAAGGTGGGTACAGCCATGACTCCAGCCTACCGACGGCACGCCCCACACCTGTTATCCGCGCGACGCGTCGCGGCCTCAGGTGCAGACTGTGCGCATGCGTGTAGGAACAGTGATGTGGCCGATCGAGGACTGGCCGGCGATGGGCGAGCGTTGGGTGCAGGCCGAGCAGCTCGGGTTCGAGACGGCGTGGGTCTATGACCACCTGGCCTGGCGCGGGCACAGCCCGTGGGAGGAGGCGTTCACGTCGATGGCGGCCGCGGCCGCCCTGACCTCCACGATCCGGCTGGGCACGCTGGTGACCACTCCCAACTTCCGTACGCCGATCCCCACGGCCGCGGCGATCCGCAGCCTCGACCGGATCTCCGGAGGGCGCATCACGATCGGTATCGGCGCGGGCGGCGACGACCACACCTCCGACGGCGACGTGCTCGGGCGGGAGTTCACGCCTCGCGAGCGCGCCGACCGATTCGCGGAATGGACCCGCACCGTCGACCAGCTGCTGCGCGACTCACCGGTGACGATCGACGGCGAGCACTGGCAGACCCACGAGGTCACCGTCTCCCCCGGTCAGGTGCAGCAGCCCCGCACCCCGCTGTGGCTGGCCGGCAACGGCCCGCGCGGCATCCGGCTCGCGGCCGAGGTCGGCGACGGGTGGATCGCCAATCCGCAGAGCGACGACCCGAAGGCGTACGTCGCCGAGCGGCTCGACATGCTCCGTACGGCCTGCGAGAAGGCCGGCCGGGACTTCGACGCGATGCCGAAGCTCTTCATGTCAGGCTTCACCGACGAGCCGTGGACCGAGTCGGCCGACGCGTTCGAGGACCTCGTCGGCTCCTACGCCGAGATCGGGATCACCGACATCGCGATCCACTGGCCGCGTGCCGGGACCCGCTGGGAGGTCTCGCAGAAGGTCTTCGAGGCGATCGCCCAGCGCGCGACGGAGCTCTGAGACGACCAAAATCCGAAAGGGCGCTCCCCCAAGCGGGGAGCGCCCTTTCGAAGAAGTGCTATCGACTCAGGCGTCAGCCGGAACGATGTTGATCACGCGGCGGCCGCGGCGCTTGCCGAACTCGACCGCGCCCGGCTGCAGGGCGAACAGGGTGTCGTCGCCGCCACGGCCGACGTTGGTGCCGGGGTGGAAGTGGGTGCCACGCTGGCGGACGATGATCTCGCCGGCGCTGACGACCTGGCCGCCGAAGCGCTTCACGCCGAGGCGCTGAGCGTTGGAGTCGCGACCGTTCTTGGTGCTTGCCGCACCCTTCTTGTGTGCCATCTTCTCAGTCCTTTAAGTGTCTCTAGAACGCCGGAATCAGGCGTTGATCGCGGTGACCTTGACCTGGGTGTACTTCTGACGGTGACCCTGGCGCTTCTTGTAGCCGGTCTTGTTCTTGTACTTCTGGATGATGATCTTCGGGCCCTTGGAGGCACCGACGATCTCAGCAGCAACCGAAGCCTTGTCGAGGCCGGTCGAGGTCACGTTCTCGCCGTCGACCAGGAGGACCACGGGCAGCGAGACGGCCGAGCCGTTCTCACCGTCGAGGCGGTCGATCTCGATGACGTCGCCGACAACGACCTTCTGCTGCTTGCTGCCAGCCTTCACGATCGCGTACACCGCGGTCTCCTTCATTGCTCCGAACTCAAAGTCTTGTGTCGACCCGCGGCAAGGCAGACCGGACCCCGAAGCGATAGGTGCCAGCAGATGCCTGCAGGAACGGCGCACTGCGCACGCCGAGATTCAATCTTACGTACGCGGCGAGGTAGCCGCAAAACGCCGCGGCACCGTCCGCCTGGACACTGCCGGTGACATGGTGCCCCAGAGGGCCCCGATCACACCAACCGGGCGCCCGGTTCGGCGGCTACCCCTACGAACCGGGCACGATTCCGGGCATGATGACGCCCATGACGTCGACCGAACCGTCGCTCGCGAACCAGGCCCGGCAGGAGGAGATCCTGGCGCGCGCACGTACGACCGGCCGGGTGTCGGTGACCGATCTCGCGCCCGATCTCGGGGTGAGCGTCGAGACGATCCGGCGCGACCTCAAGGTGCTCGCCGACCGCGGCGTCGTGGAGCGGGTCTACGGTGGCGCGGTCGCCCTGGAGAGCGGCAGCTTCGAGACCTCGCTCGAGTTCCGCGCGGGCCGCGACGTCGACGAGAAGCACCGGATCGCCCGGGCCGCCCTCCAGCACCGGCACGGCGCGGAGACGATCTACATCGACGAGGGCACGATGCCGCAGTTCCTCGCCGAGGAGCTCCTCGGCCAAGGGCCCGCGACGATCATCACCCCCTCACTCCCGGTGGCCACCCGCCTCTCCGCCGATCCGGACCTCACCGTGATCGTCCTGGGCGGGCGAGTCCGCACCATCACCCGGGGCGTCGTGGACCAGTGGGCGACCCGGATGCTCGCCGACCTGGTGATCGACCTGGCCTACATCGGCGCCAACGGGATCTCCCGCGAACAGGGCCTGACCACCCAGGACCCCTCGGTGGCCGCGGTCAAGCGCACCGCCATCGAACGCTCCAGGCGGCGGATCTTCTTCGGCGCCCACACCAAGTTCGGAGCCTCCAGCCTGTGCCGTTTCGCCGGCGTACGCGACTTCGAGCTGCTCATCACCGGCACCGAGCTGCCGGCCTCCGAGGCCCGCCGGTTCTCGGCGCTCGGACCCCGGGTCGTACGCGCCTGAGAAGAGGGCCTGAGAACGGGCAACAACCGGGCGCTTCGGGCGCAGCGACCGGGCTAGGGGGTCCGGCCGAAATTACGCCATCGTGGTCCGTGACGACAGTCACACTGCGAGGAGGCAGATCGATGCGGGTACGGAGACGGACCTCCGCAGCGCTGACAGCGCTCTCATTGACCACCGTGTTGTTGACGGCATGCGGGACCGGCGGACTGGGCGCCGGCGGGACGAGCGCGGGTGAGCACAGCATCACGGTGCTGATGGTGAACAACCCCCAGATGCTCGAGCTCCAGGAGCTCACCGCGGAGCACTTCACCGAGGAGACCGGGATCGAGGTGAACTTCGTGGTCAAGGTCGAGCAGGACATGCGCGACACCGCGAGCACCGAGTTCGCCAACCAGTCCGGGATCTACGACGTGGCGACGCTGTCCAACTTCGAGATCCCCTACTACGCCGAGGCCGGCTGGATCTCGGACATGGAGAGCATCGCGAACGACCCCGAGTTCGACCAGGACGACATCCTGCCGCCGATGACCGAGGCGCTCTCGGCCAACGGCAAGGTCTACGGCCAGCCGTTCTACGGCGAGTCCTCGTTCCTGATGTACCGCAAGGACCTGTTCGAGAAGCACGGCATCGAGATGCCGGCCAACCCGACCTGGGAGCAGGTCGCCGGCTTCGCCGCCCAGATCGACGAGGCCGAGGCCGACATGCGCGGCATCTGCCTGCGTGGCCTGGCCGGCTGGGGCGACAACCTCGCCTCGATCACGACGGTGGTCAACACGATGGGCGGCACCTGGTTCGACGAGGACTGGAACGCCCAGGTCAACAAGGGCGGCTTCAAGAAGGCGGCCAACTTCTACGTCGACCTGGTCCGCGAGCACGGCGAGGCCGGCGCCGCGACCTTCAGCTTCCCGCAGTGCCTCAACGCCATGCAGCAGGGCAAGGTCGCGATGTGGTACGACGCCACCTCCGGCGCGGGGTCGCTGGAGGCCGAGGAGTCGCCGGTCAAGGGCAAGGTCGGCTACGTCGCCGCCCCGCACGACCAGACCGAGAACGCCGGCTGGCTCTACACCTGGGCCTGGGCGATCCAGAAGGCGTCCCGGCATCAGGAGGACGCCAAGAAGTTCGTCGCCTGGGCCTCCAGCAAGGAGTACGAGCAGCTGGTCATGGCCGACACCGAGAACGACACCGGCGGGCCGACCAACGTTCCCGCGGGCAAGCGTGCCTCGACCTATGCGGACCCCGACTACCTCGAGGTGGCCGGCTCCTTCGCGACCCCGACCGTGAACGCGATCAAGAACGCCCAGGCCGACAACCCCGGCGTCCAGAAGCGGCCCTACAACGGCATCCAGTTCGTCGGGGTTCCGAGCTTCACCGACTTCGGCACCGAGTGCGCCAAGCAGCTCAGCAGTGCCATCTCGGGCTCGAAGACCACCGACGCGGCCCTCGACCGCTGTCAGTCGCTCGCCCAGGCGTACGGCGACGTCCAGAAGGAGAAGCAGTGATGGCCACGGTGACCGCACCACTCCGCGAAACGACCGAGCCGACGGCGACCCGGCCGCCCGCGGCGTACAAGAAATGGGGCCGGGAGTCGTGGAAGCTGCGCGCGCCCCTGCTGCCCGCGCTGATCTTCCTGATCGTGGTGACGCAGCTGCCGTTCGTGGCGACGCTGGTGATGTCGTTCATGAACTGGAGCGCCCAGCCCGACGCCCCGGGGCGCAGCTTCGCCGGCCTCGACAACTTCAAGACCGTGTTCACGACGCCGGCCTACCGTACGGCCGTCCTGAACACGATCGAGATGACCGTGGTCGTCGTCGGGGTCAGCGCCGTGCTCGCCCTCGGGATCGCGATGTTGCTCAACCACGCCTTCATCGGCCGCGGTCTGGTCCGCACGATGATGATCGCGCCGTTCCTGATCGTGCCGATCGCTGCCGCGGTCTTCTGGGGCAACGGCATCCTGATGACCGGGTTCGGCCTGGTCGACGGTGTGCTCGGTCAGCTCGGGGTGCCAGGTGCTCAGGACATCGCGTTCCTCACCGACCATCCGAAGCTCGCCATCGAGATCGAGCTGATCTGGCAGTGGACGCCGTTCATGATGCTGATCCTGCTCGCCGGCCTGCAGTCGCAGGACCCTGAGGTGCTCGAGGCGGCGAGCATCGACGGCTGCAGCGGGTGGCAGACGTTCGTGCACATGACGCTCCCCCACGTACGCCGCTACCTCGAGCTCTCGATCGTGCTCGGCACGATCTTCATCGTCCAGAACTTCGACTCGGTCCTGGGCATGACCGGTGGGCTGAACTCCACCAACATCCCCTACGCCGTCTACGAGACGTTCTACTCGGCCAAGGACTACGGGGTCGCCTCCGCACTGGGCGTCGTCGTGGTCATCGGCTCACTGATCATCGCGACCTTCGCGCTGCGCGTCGTGTCGTCCCTGCTCGAGGAGGAGAGCTGATGAACACCTGGAACCGGCAACGGGTGGCGAAGATCGTCATCCCGCTAGCAGCCTGGCTGGTCGGCATCATCTTCGTGATCCCGATCCTCTACATGGTCCTGACCTCGCTGCACGCACCGCAGGACGCCCAGACGTATCCGCCCAGCTGGGGTGCCCCTCTGACGCTGGACAACTACACCGGCCTGTTCACCTCCGCGAACCCGATCACCCCGGCACTGATCAACTCGGTGATCACCAGCGTGATCTCGACGCTGCTGGTGCTCGTCCTGGCCATCCCCGCCGCGTACGCCCTGGCGATCAGGCCGGTGAGGAAGTGGTCGGACGTGATGTTCTTCTTCCTCTCGACCAAGATGCTGCCGATGGTCGCGGGCATCCTGCCGCTCTACCTGTTCACGACGAAGGTCATCAACATGCCCGACAACGTGATCGTCCTGATCCTGATCTACACCGCGATGAACCTACCGATCGCGGTCTGGATGATGCGCTCGTTCCTGGTCGAGGTGCCACCCGCGATCATCGAGGCGGCCTCGATCGACGGCGCCAGCACGTTCCGCATCCTGACCCGCATCGTGGCCCCGATCGCCATGCCCGGCGTCGCGGCCACCTCGCTGATCTGCTTCATCTTCGCGTGGAACGAGCAGCTCTACGCCAAGGTGCTCACCAGCGTCGCCGCCCAGACCGGACCGGTCTACGTGAACACCCTGATCCAGACCGAGCACGCCTATCTCGCCGAGCTCGCCGCCGGGGCGACGCTGATCTCGCTGCCCGTGCTCATCGCCGGGTTCGCTGCTCAGGACAAGCTGGTGCAGGGTCTCTCTCTCGGGGCGGTCAAGTGACCTTTCCGCGCCTCACGACAGCACGGCTCGGCGAGCTCTCCGCGTCCGTTGCCGTCCCTGCCTACGACCGCTCCGCCGTCACCCCCGGGATCGTGCATCTCGGGGTCGGTGGCTTCCACCGGGCCCACCAGGCGCGCTACGTCGACGACCTGCTCGCCTCGGGCGTCCGCGACTGGGGCATCGTCGGGGTGGGGCTGATGCCCCAGGACGCACGCATGCGGGATGCTCTCGCCGCGCAGGACCATCTCTACACGCTCGTCGAGCGGGCGCCGGACGGGGGCGTGCGTGGGCGGGTGATCGGCTCGATCATCGACTACCTCTTCGCGCCCGACTCCCCCACGGACGTGCTGGCGCTGCTCACCGATGCGCGGATCCGGATCGTGTCGCTGACCATCACCGAGGGCGGCTATCACGTCAACCAGGCGACCGGCGGCTTCGACGCCTCCGACCCGGCCATCCAGGAGGACCTGCGGCCGGGTGCGGTGCCGACCACGGCATTCGGGTACGTCGTGGAAGCGCTGGCGCGCCGTCGTGCCGCCGGGGTGGCACCGTTCACGGTCATGTCCTGCGACAACATCGCCGGCAACGGGGAGGTCGCCCGGGCGATGTTGTCTTCCTTCGCGTCCCTGCGTGACCCGGCCCTGGGTGACTGGATCAGGTCCGAGGTGGCCTTCCCGAGCTCGATGGTGGACCGGATCACCCCGGCCACCACCGATGCCGACGTAGAGGAGGTCGGCTGGCGGTTCGGGATCGGGGACGCCTGGCCGGTGGTCAGCGAGCCGTTCTCCCAGTGGGTGCTCGAGGACCGCTTCCCCCAGGGACGACCGCCGTTCGAGCAGGCCGGGGTCGAGATGGTGCCCGATGTCGAGCCCTATGAGCTGATGAAGCTGCGGCTCCTCAACGCCAGCCACCAGGCGCTGTGCTACCTCGGCTATCTGTCCGGCTACCGCTACGCCCACGAGGTCTGCACGGACCCGCTGTTCGTCGACTTCCTGCTCGGCTACATGTCACACGAGGGCGCTCCGACCCTGCCGCAGGTGCCCGGGGTGGACCTGCCGGGCTACCAGCGGGAGCTGATCTCCCGCTTCGCCAACCCCTACATCCGCGACACCTTGGCACGTCTGTGCGCGGAGAGCTCCGACCGGATCCCGAAGTGGCTCGTACCCGTCATCTCGGCCCAGCTCGCCTCCGGAGGCTCCGTCCGCCGGTCGGCGCTCGTCGTCGCCTCCTGGGCCCGCTACGCCGAAGGCGTCGACGAGCAGGGGGCGACGATCGACATCGTCGACCGGCGCCGGGCCGATGTGACGGCCCGCGCGATCGCGCAGCGTGAGGACCCCCTCGCCTTTCTCCGCGACCCCGACCTCTTCGGCGACCTCGTCGACTCCCCTGAGTTCACCGAGCCGTACGCCGAGGCGCTGGCGTCCCTGCACGCGGTCGGGGCGCGGAAGACTCTCGAGTCCTGGGAGACCTGACACACAGTTCGTGTGCTCTGGGCGGGTCGGCACCGAATTGAGGTTGAACCGTGTGCATCGATGCACCAGGTTGATCTCATCCCGGCAGCCGACCTGCCCAGACGTCGAACCTCGAGGTGAACTGTGTGCGCCGCGCCCGCCCTGACAGATGTCCTCCGCGTACGCGGTGGGGCAACCACCCGCAAGGAACTGCTCGACCTGGGGCTCCGCGACGAACTTGACGCGGCTCTGTCTGGCGGGACCGCCGTCGCGCTCACCGGCGCTCGCGTGGCACTCCCCGGGCTTCCCGACGACAAGTCAGCGGCACTCGCAATCGGCGGCGTCGTCTCCGGGCTCAGCGCCGCGCGCGTGTGGGGCTGGTCGCTGAAGCACGAGCCCACCCAGATCGAGGTGACCGTGCCGCGCAACAGCTCACGGAAGGCGCGACCAGGTGTGGTCATACGCCGTCGTGATCTGCCCGGCGGCGCAGGCTCGACCGGCGCCATCACCTCGCGGGCGCAGACAGTGGTCGACTGCGCCCGCGACCTTCCCTTCGACGAGGCGCTGTGCGTCGCCGACTCGGCGCTGCGCGATGGGCTGGTCACCGGGCTGGCCCGTGAGGATCTGATCGCCGCAGCCGAGGCCTTGCCGCGCACCGGGCGTCGGCGCGCCTTCGATGTGATCGCCGTCGCCGACCAACGAGCGGCGAACGCGTTCGAGTCGGTGACCAGGGCCATCGTGCTCCCGATCGCAGGTCTCTCCGTCGAGCCCCAAGGCGACCTGGGAATCAGCGAAGCAGGCGCGGCGCAGTACGGCGACCTGGTCGATGCGCGCCTGAAACTTCTCATCGAGTGCGAATCCTGGGCCTACCACTCCGGCGAGGAGCCGTTCCGGCGCGACGTCCGCCGCTATACCGACCTGGTCGCGCTGGGCTGGACCGTCCTCCGTTTCGTCTGGGAGGACGTGATGCAGCGGCCCGACTACGTACGTCGCCAGGTCGAGCGAGTCGTCGAACGCCTCGGTCGTCAGGCCGTCCCGATGGGATAGCCGCTGATCACCGGCGACGGCACAGCACCGAAGGCACAGGGAGGCGCGCTGGGCATCACCCAACGAGCTCATCGCCCAGTGCCGTACGCCAGTAGAGCACCTCGCGGCCCGCGCGACGGCGCATCACCACCCCGGCGTCGAGGAGCACACGCAAGTGGTTGCCGACGGCACCGACGGGCAGCTGGGTGAGCGCCGCGAGCTGGGTCGTGGAGCGTGGCGAGTCGAGCAGGGCTAGCACGCCGGCGCGGTTGGCGCCGATCAGCCGGGCGAGGGCTCGGGCAGGGTCGGCGCCATCGCTGCCGGTTCCGGCGAGCGCCCCCGAGACGGGGTAGATGATCGCGTATCGCTGCGGCAGGTCCCAGGCCAGCCAGGAGCCGTCGCTGTGGACCGGTACGAAGCGGAGCTCGTGGGCGTCGGAGAGGTCGCGGGTGGGCAGGTCGTAGCCGTTGACCTGAAGCACCCCGTCACCGAGCCACTTCTTCTGCTTCGTGCCGAGGGTGTCGAAGACGCCGGCCCAACCCTCGCTGGCGAGCTGACTGGCGCGGGACACGATGTCGGCCTCGAGCACTCGTCGTCGACGCGGCCAGTCGGCCTGGACGGTCGCGGTCCAGATCCAGCGGAGCAGCTCGGTCACGGCGTCGCGGATCCCCGGTCGCTCCGCGGCGACCGGGAGGTCGCCGGCGATCTCGCGGAGCTCGGCGCGCATGCGCGGCTCCTCCCAGGCGAGCAGCTGGGCGAGCTCGTCCTCGAAGGTGGCCCCGTCACCGAGGGGAGGCGGGGTGAGGAAGTCGGCCATCCACCCAGGCTTGTCGCCGCGGCGGGGCCGCCACATCGTGGCGTCGAGCGCCTTCAGCATCGGATCGGAGGCCAGCAGCTCCCGATACGCCTCGAGGTAGGCGGCGCGGAAGGATCGCTGCCACGGGGTCCCGTTGGCGTCGGGACGACTGAGGACGGTCAGCGCGGCCACCGTCTCATGGAGCGGGGAGACCACGAACCGGCTCTCGGCCAGCAGGTCTGCCGGGATGATCCAGGTTCCCATCGCTACGACCTTTCGCGTGTGTGCGAATCATTATCCATCCGGGTCTCAACCGTCCCAGACTTCACAGCATGACGAGCACTTCCGCGCTGCCCGCACCCACGACGTACGGGCAGCTCTTCTCGATCCCCGAGTTCCGGGTTCTCTTCGCCAACCGCTGCCTGGTGATGATCTCGGTGGCTGCGTCGTCGCTGGCGCTGGGGACGATCATGTACGAGACCACGGGATCGGCCCTGCTCAGCGCGCTGTCGATGTTCGGCGGGCCGCTGGTCTCGCTGGTCGTCTCACAGCTGTTCCTCGGGCTCTCCGACACCCTGCGACCCCGCACCGCGCTGATGCTGCAGATGGCCGGGCCGCTGGTGGCCAACACGCTGCAGGCGGTGCCGGGGATGCCGTGGCAGGCACGGTTCGCTCTCCTGGCCATCCCCTACGCGGTGAACGCCATGCTCGCCGGCACGCAGTGGGTCGTGCTGCGAGACATCATGTCCGGCGAGTCCTACGCCCTGGGCCGCTCGACGCTGAACCTCGCCGTCGGCGGGATGCAGGTCGTCGGCTACGGCCTCGGCGGCGTCGCGCTGGTGTGGCTCTCGCCCCAGACGCTGTTCGTGGTCGCGGCTGCCGTCAACCTGCTCAGCCTGGTGACGATGCGGTTCGGCATCAAGGACCGGCCGGCCCCAGGGCGTACGTCGGAGGGGGTCGTCGCCAGGACCCGCCGGATCAACCGGCTGCTTCTCGGCTCGCGGGTCACCCGGCCGCTCTACCTCGCCGGGTGGGTGCCGAACGGGCTGATCGTCGGCTGCGAGGCGCTGTTCGTTCCCTACGGTCACGGTTCGCTCGCGGGCTATCTCTTCGCCGCCGGGGCGGCCGGGATGATGATCGGCGACCTGGGCGCCGGCCGCTTCCTGACGATCCCCCAGCGCGATCGGCTGATCGGCCCGCTGCGCTTTCTCCTGGCCGCGCCCTTCCTCGTCTTCTGGCTCTCCCCGCCTGCCCCGGTCGCGGTGTGCGCGGTGTTCCTCGCCTCGGTCGGCTACGCCGCGTCACTCCCGCTGCAGGAGCGCCTCATCACCCACACCACCGATGACATCCAGGGCCAAGCGCTCGGCCTCCAGGGCCAGGGAATGATGATCGGCCAAGCCATGGGCGCCGGCATCGGAGGCGCCATCGCCACGTACCTCTCCCCCGGCCACGCCATGGGGCTCCTGGCCGCGGCCTCGTTGCTGGTCACCATCGGGCTCACCCCTGGCCTTCGGCGCTCCGCCCCGCCCTCGCTGGGCCGGTAGTCGCGGGCGGGAGCGCCGGAGCCCCGGCGACCGCTCCTCCGCGAGCCCCGCGACGGTCATCCCGAGCGCCTCCCGCGTCGACCTGATGTTGGAC
>NZ_JBEXRR010000072.1:0-15637 GCF_040613175.1 Nocardioides sp. NPDC006303 | reverse complement strand
AGCGCGGTGGGCCAGACGACCCTGCGGACGGTGGTCAGGCGCGAGAAGCGGTAGATCTCGGCCGACGCAAGTGACGTCTCGGCCTGCGTACCTGACTTCTCGGCGGTCTCAGGATCCGAGCAGGCATTTATGACTAAACTCTAGTGACTTACTCTGGTTTGGACGGACCAACCAGAGGAGAGCCATGATCCGCCCCACCCCACCGCGCCTGACCGCCATCGCCGCCGTTCTCTCGACCCTGCTCCTGGGGCTGACGGCGTGCGGCGGCGCCGATGCATCCAGTGCCTCCAAGCTCGCCGCCGACGCGGCGCTCCCCGACGAGGTCCCCGAGGGGACCGTCCTGCGCCTCGGGCTCCCGCCGATCGAGGTGGCGCTGAAGGCGTCCGGCCTGATCGACGAGGTCGAGGGCTACGAGATCGAGTGGGCCAACATCTCCGGTGGTCCGAAGAGCATCGAGGCGTTCCGTGCCGACGCGCTGGACGCGAGCTACGTCGCCGACATCCCGCCGCTCTTCGCGACCTGGACCGACACCCCGGTCAAGATCGTCGCGGTCACCGAGAACCCGGACCCGCTCGACAACCCGATCTACGAGCTCGGCATCGCACCGAAGTCGAAGGTCAAGACGCTCGAGGACCTCAAGGGCAAGAAGATCGCCTACTCGCCCGGCCAGGCCCAGGGTGCGCTGGTCCTCAAGACGCTCGAGGCTGCCGGGCTCAGCCAGGAGGACGTCGAGCTGGTCGAGATCCAGAGCGTCGACGACACCTTCTCCAACGCGCTGGCCTCCAACCAGGTCGACGTCGCCCCGCTGGGCGGGCCGCAGCTGACCTCCTATCTGGCCAAGTACGGCCGTGACGGCGCCACCTCGATCCGGACCGGCATCCGCGACGACGCGACCCTCATCTACGGGCCGGAGGAGACCTTCGAGGATGCCGCCAAGGCGGCCGCGTTCAAGGACTTCCTCGCGCTGTGGGTCAAGTCGGAGAAGTGGGTCGACGAGCATCCGGACGAGTGGATCCAGGCCTACTACGTCGACCACGAGGGTCTGACCTTCGAGGACGGCAAGAAGGTGTTCGAGTCATCAGGGCAGACGGTCATCCCGGAGAACTGGGACGAGTTCATCAAGCGTCACCAGGAGACCGCGGACATCCTCTCCAAGGAGCAGGACCATCCGGAGCTGGACGTCACCGAGCTCTACGACCGCCGCTACGAGAAGGTCATCGCCGAGGCCGTGAAGGGCGGTCAGTGATGGCCACCACCGCAGTCGAGGCGCCGATCGTCGGCGTCGTCTCCGAGAAGACCACCGACAAGCGGGTCGTACGCCGCCGCCTCGGCCCGGGGCCGCGGGTCCCCGGCACGCTGTGGATCGGACCGATCCTGCTCCTGGGTCTGTGGTGCCTCGCTTCGGCGACGGGCGTGCTCGATCCGCGTACGTTGTCAGAGCCGTGGGTGGTGGTCGAGACCGCTCAGCGGCTGATCGCCGACGGACGGCTTCCCGAGGCGCTCGCGACCTCGGCCTACCGGGCCGCGCTCGGACTGGTGATCGGGGTCGGCGTCGGGCTGGCGCTCGCGCTCGTCTCCGGACTCAGCCGGGTCGGTGAGGCGCTGATCGACGGTCCGGTGCAGGTCAAGCGGGCCATCCCGAGCCTGGCGCTGATGCCGCTGCTGATCCTGTGGCTGGGGATCGGGGAGCCGATGAAGGTGATCACGATCGCCCTCGGCGTACTCATCCCGATCTACATCCACACCCACAACGGGCTCCGTGGCATCGACAGCCGCTACGCGGAGCTCGCCGAGACCGTCAGCCTGCGCCGTGGAGCGTTCGTCCGGCATGTCGTGCTGCCGGGCGCGACCCCGGGCTTCCTGCTCGGGCTGCGGTTCGCGGTGCTCAACGCACTGCTGTCGCTCGTGGTCGTCGAGCAGGTCAACGCGACCAGCGGCATCGGCCACATGATCACCCTCGCGTCCAGCTACGGCCAGACCGAGATCATCGTCGTCGGCCTGGTCGTCTACGCCCTGCTGGGCCTGGTCGCCGACGGCATCGTCCGCTTCACCGAGAGGAAGGCACTGGCATGGCGACGCACGCTGGAGAGTCACTGACAGCACCCGAAGGACCCGCCGTACGCGTCGAGGGGCTGCGCCGCAGCTTCTCCGAGGCCGGCGGGGTGCTCAACGGGCTCGATCTCACCATCGCCCGCGGCGAGTTCGTGGCGCTGATCGGGCGCTCCGGCTCCGGAAAGTCCACGCTGCTGCGGGCGCTGGCCGGTCTCGACCGCGCCGTCTCGGGCTCGGGTGTCGTGGAGGTGCCCGAGCGGGTCTCGGTCGTCTTCCAGGACTCCAGGCTGCTGCCGTGGCGGCGGGTGCTGGACAACGTGGTCCTTGGTCTGTCGGGTCCCGACGCCCGTGCCCGTGGCCTCGAGGCGCTCACCGAGGTCGGGCTCGAGGGCCGCGACAAGGCCTGGCCGCACGAGCTCTCCGGTGGCGAGCAGCAGCGCGCGGCGCTGGCGCGGTCGTTGGTCCGTGACCCGCAGCTGCTGCTCGCCGACGAGCCGTTCGGCGCCCTGGACGCGCTGACCCGGATCAAGATGCACAAGCTGCTCAAGAAGCTGTACGCCGACCACAACCCCGCCATCCTGCTCGTCACCCACGACGTCGACGAGGCGATCGCGCTCGCCGACCGGGTGATCGTGCTGGTCGACGGCGTCGTCGGCTCCGACCTCCGGATCGACCTGGGCGCGAAGCGGAGCCCCGGCGACCCGCGGTTCGCGGCGCTGCGGGCCCAGCTGCTGGCCGAGCTCGGCGTGGTCGAGGAGGAGGTGGCCTGATGGGCGCCCGACAGCTCCACTTCAACCTGTTCCTGCTCGACACCGGTCACCACGAGGCGTCGTGGCGGCTACCGGCCTCGGACCCACACGCCAACCTGTCGCTCTCGGCGCATCAGCATCTGGCGCGGGTGGCGGAGGAGGCCAAGTTCGACTCGCTGTTCCTGGCCGACTCCCCGGCTCTGTTCGGCGAGCCGGGCCGCCGGCCGTCGGGGCGGATCGAGCCCACCGTGCTGCTGTCCGCGCTGGCGGTCTCCACGCAGCACATCGGCCTGATCGCCACCGCCTCGACGTCGTACAACGATCCGTTCAACCTCGCCCGGCGGCTCTCCTCGGTGGACCACATCTCCGGCGGTCGGGCCGGGTGGAACATCGTCACGACCGCCGGGGACGCCGCGGCGCGCAACTTCGGTCTGGAGGGGCAGCCGCTGCACAAGACCCGTTACGAGCGGGCCTCGGAGTTCCTGGAGGTGGCGACCAAGCTCTGGGACAGCTGGGCCGACGACGCGATCGTGGCGGACAAGGACGCGGGGGTGCATGCGCTCGATGACCGGATTCGGCCGATCTCTCACGTCGGGCCTCACTTCTCGGTGGAGGGCCCGCTCAACCTGGCGCGGTCGCCGCAGGGCCACCCGCTGCTCGTCCAGGCCGGCTCCTCCGACGACGGCAAGGAGTTCGCGGCCCGCTGGGCCGAGGCGATCTTCACCGCCCAGCCGACGCTGGCCGAGAGCCAGGCGTTCTACGCCGACATCAAGCGCCGGGTCGTGGCGGCCGGCCGCAACCCCGACCACGTGCTGGTCCTCCCCGGGATCGTCCCGGTCCTCGGCGAGACCGAAGCCGAGGCGCGTGAGCTCGAGGCCGAGCTCGATCGGCTGATCGCTCCGGAGTACGCCCTCGCCCAGCTCGCTCAGCTGCTCCGGGTCGATCCTTCGCGGCTCGACCTGGATGCCGAGCTGCCTGACGATCTGCCTTCAGAGGACTCCATCGAGGGTGCCAAGAGTCGCTACACGCTCGTCGTCGACTGGGCTCGTCGTGATCGGCTCACGGTCCGCGAGCTGATCGGGAAGCTGGGTGGTGGGCGCGGTCATCGCACCTTCACCGGCACCCCTGTCCAGGTTGCCGACACGATCCAGCACTACTTCGAGAACGGTGCCGCTGACGGGTTCAACATCATGCCTGCTGTGCTCCCGTCGGGGATCGAGGCGTTCGCTTCTTCTGTCGTGCCGATCTTGCAGGAGCGGGGGCTTTTCCGGACTGAGTACACCGGGGTCACTCTCCGGGATCACTACGGGTTGCCGCGTCCGGAGCGGGTCGGTCTCGGGGAGGTTGCCTCCTCGGCGATCGCGTAGTCGCGGCACTGCCGGCACTCGTCGACGACCGGATGCACACACTCCGCGGTGTGGCGCAGGAAGGTGGCTGCCGCATCGAGTCGGTTCGCCTCCGCGGCCATCCGCTCGGCTGAGGCTGTCAGCCGAGCCGAGCGGTGGCCGGCAGGGGCGGCTCGGAGCTCTCTGATCTCTGCGAGGCCGATGCCGGCTTGGCGAAGGCGATGGATGATCCGAGCCTCGTTCACGTGCTGATCGGTGAAGTCTCGCTGATTTCCGTTCTGCCGGCTCGGCGCGAGCACCCCTTCGTCCTCCCAGTGCCGCAGGACGTGGGCGGGTACGCCGACGAGGTCGGCGGCCAATGAGATCCGCATGAAAGCATCTTGCCTTCAGGCCGACCTGAAGTTCTAGCGTTCGGGACATGGAACTACGCAACCGACCCAACCCGTTCGCAGGACTCGATCCGCTGCCCGCCGCCTACACCTCCCGGCAACTGGTGGAGACGGCTGTGGCGGGAGCTCGCTCGTTCGTGGCGCCGAGACGAGCGGACCGGCGCCTGCTGGACTCGTTGTCGGAGCGCGCGCAGGGTCCGCTGCCACCGGCGACGAGAACCGTCCGGCTGCAGACGCTGCGGCAACGACCGCGGCCGGTTCCGAGCCGGCTCTTGTACGAGGGGATGCCGGGCGCGGGGCGGCTGAGCCTCCAGTCCTTCGTGGTCCATCATCCCGAGGCGACGATCCTCATCGACCCGGCGGTGCCACGAGACGCTGACGCCCGAGCGGTGTCCGAGCTCCAGCCGCTGCTGCGGCGGACCGTACGGCCGCCGGCGACGACGATCCCGACGATCGAGGCCCTCGCGACGGCGGGAGTCAGACCCGACCTCGCCCTGAGCACTCATGCCCACTGGGACCATGTCTCGGGGCTGCTCGACCTCCCGGATCTGCCGGCGGTCCTCCATGACGAGGAGCTGACCTGGGCCGCTGCCGGGGACCACGCACCGGCGGGCGGCGTACGTCGTGGGCTCGCGGATCGGGACCTCCTGGAGTTCTCCCTCGACGGGCCGCCGGTCCTCACCTTCGAGCGGAGCCACGATCTCTTCGGCGACGGCAGCATCGTGCTGGTGGACCTGGCCGGGCACACGCCCGGGAGCGTCGGCGTCCTGCTCGCCACCGTGGGCGGGCCTGTCCTGCTCGTCGGAGACGCCGCGTGGCACGGGCTGCAGATCGAGCACCTGCGCCAGCGCTCCGGCTTCCCCGGCTGCCTGGTGGACGTGGATCGTGAGCAGACCTGGCGCACGCTGCACCGTCTCCATGCCCTACCGGCCTCGGTGAAGGTGGTCCCTGCCCACGACCACGAGCGGGCGTCCGAGTGGGCCACCCCGTGAGCAACCGGTGATCGACGATCTCCGGTCAGCGGACGACGTCGGGTGTCAGCAGATCCTGGTTGTCCTCAGCCCAATCGCCCATCCGATCCTCACGGACGGCGCGCCATAGGTCGCGGTCGCGGGAGGGGTCCAGGCGTACGACTGACTGGTCGCCGACCATGCCGGTGCCGTCGGTGGGGACGGTGAGGTAGCTGATGTCGTCGGTGCGGAGGTTGCGGAGGGAGGCGGCGAGCTTGGCCATCTGGGTGGTGGACCAGTCGTCGTCGACGGAGGCGTGCTTCGAGAAGAGGGAGAGCAGGTCGAGGACCTGGTCGGGGTTCTTGCGCAGCTCCTGCTCGAGGGTCTGCTTGAGGAGGGTGCGCAGGAAGGCCTGCTGGCGGGCTACGCGGTCGAGGTCGCCGTCCTGGAGGCCGTAGCGCTGGCGTACGTAGAGGAGAGCCTCCTCGCCGTTGAGGTGGTGGCGGCCGGCTTCCCAGCGGACGTCACGGGCGGAGTCGTAGACGGTCTTCGGGATGTCGATGTCGACGCCGCCGATCGCATCGGTGAGGGCCTTGAAGCCGTCCCAGTCGATGACGGTGAGGTGGTCGATGCGTACGTCGGTCATCTTCTCGACGGTCTCGACCGTGAGGTTGGGGCCACCGAAGGAGTAGGCCCAGTTGACCTTGCCCTTGCCGTGGCCGGGGATGTCGACCCAGGAGTCGCGCGGGATCGAGATCACCGAGGCGGAGTCGCGGTCGCCATCGATGTGGACGAGCAGCATCGTGTCGGAGCGTGCCTGGCCCGGCTCCCAGCCGGGCGCCTCGGCTCCGGTGGTGGGCATGTCTGAGCGGGTGTCGGTGCCGAGGACCAGGATGTTCGTCGCGTCGGCGGCCGACCCGGAGGTGGGCTTGGCGGGCCGGTCGGTGAGCCCGGTGAACGTGTCGGGCAGTCGCTGGATGTTTCCCTCGACCTTCGCCTGGAGCCACAGGACCCCGGTCAGGGCGGCGGCGCAGAGCAGGAGGAGACACACCAGCAGCCCGATCAGTGGCTTGCGGGCCCGACGCCATCCGCGCGCGGGGGGTTCGTCCGCAGGCTCCGGCTGCGGCGGCACGGGCGGATGATCGAGGATGGCCACCCGAGTATGGGACCCGGGACTCCCTCCATATGGGGTCCAGATGCTCGCCATTCCTCAATTTGAGGCACCAGTCGGTAACGGCCGGTAACCAAAAATAGGTAGGCGATACGTCCCCCGGATTGAGTGAGTAAAGTCCCTTTGCCGTACGGCGCTGTTCATGTCGGACCTTCGGGTCCACGCGTGTTTCATGCCGCCTGGCTGCGTCTTGGGAGGGCGTGGCACGACGAGGATGACCAGGGGAGAGCTGTGTCAATGTCAAGAGTCGGTCGGGACGAACGTGCCCGGCTGCACGAGGCTGCCTCCGCGCTGGCCGGGATCCGGGCGGCGACCACGCTGCTCAGCTCGCAGCGTGCGATCGGTGATGACCGGCGGGCCGCGATGACGGCGATGGTGCAGAGCGAGCTGGAGCGACTCGAGCGGATGGTCCGTCGGCAGCAGGACGCCGCGAGGCCGGAGATCCCGGAGCCGCGGGCCGATGAGATGACGGCCGATGAGATGGGGCGCGCCGAGGTGATCGACCTCGACTCCGTGGTGGCCACCATGGTGCTCGCTCATGAGGCCAAGGGCACCGACGTGATGTGGCGCCCGAGCCGGATGCTCGCGCTGGGCGACTCCGACCAGCTGACCGAGGCGCTCAACGTACTCCTCGACAACGCCGCCGCCCACGGGAGCGGATCGGTCCGGATCGAGGTACGTGCCGATGAGCCGGCGAGCACCTCGGTCGAGATCGCCGTGACCGACGACGGGCCGGGGGTCCCGCCCGAGCTGCGCCGGCGGATCTTCGCCTGGGGCGTCAGCCGACCGGGCTCGACGGGCCAGGGCATCGGCTTGCACGCCGCGCGAGACCTGATGGAACGCCAGGGCGGCTACCTCGAGCTGGTCGAGGCGAGCGAGCGCACCACCTTCGTTCTCGGCATCCCGATGCTCGGCTGTGCCGATGGCGGGGCAGGCGACGGGGCAGACGACGGGGCCGACCAGCACGACACCCCGACCCGGGGAGGTCGCCGTGGTGTCGCCGCGTAAAAGGGTGAAGGTGGTCATCGTCGAGGACCACACCCTGTTCGCCGAGTCGCTCGAGCTGGCCCTCACCTTCGAGGGCTACGACGCCCACCGCGTCGACCTGCCCGAGGAGCCGCCCTCGGAGGCCAAGCTCACCTCGCTGATCATGCGCTCCCAGCCGCGGATCGTCCTGCTCGACCTCGACCTGGGCCAGCACGGCTCGGGCGTACGTCTCATCGCCCCGCTCGCCCGGGCGGGTGCCGACGTTGTCGTGGTGACGGGCTCGACCGATGAGACCCGCTGGGGGCATGCCTTGCACGTCGGGGCTCGCACGGTCCTGTCCAAGACGGTTCCGCTGGGCGAGATCCTGGGCACCGTACGCAGGCTCAACTACGGTCTCAGCGTCCTCGACATCGACGACCGTGAGCGCCTGATCCGGGCCTGGGTGGGGCAGGAGCAGAGCGTCATCGAGACCCGTCGCCGGCTCGCCCAGCTCTCCCCGCGGGAGTCGCAGGTGCTCGAGCACCTGATGGACGGCTTCACCGTCGGCGACATCGCCAAGCTCCGCGTGGTGTCCGAGGCGACGGTGCGCACCCAGGTGAAGTCGATCCTCGCCAAGCTCGGCGTCTCCTCGCAGATCGCGGCGGTCAGCATCGCCCACAAGGCCGAGTGGCGGGCCGCCTGACCCTCGGGCGATCGACGCGCGTCAGACCGCGACCAGCCCGTCGTCCTCGCTCGTGCCGCGCAGGACGTAGAGCGTGCCGGTCTTCGGGCAGCGCCAGGCATCTCCCTGGGCGACCAGCGGCGCGCCCGCGTGCCCGACCCAGCCCATCCGCTGCGCCGGGACTCCGACGACCAGCGCGTGGTCGGGTACGTCGCGGGTGACCACGGCCCCCGCCGCGACCATCGCCCAGGCGCCGATGGTGACCGGCGCGATGCAGACGGCCCGGGCGCCGATGCTGGCACCGGTGCGTACGGTCACGCCGACGGCCTCCCAGTCCGCGCCGTCCTTGAGGGTGCCGTCCGGGTTGACGGCGCGGGGGAGGTAGTCGTTGGTGAACACCACCGCCGGCCCGACGAAGGCGCCGTCCTCGAGCACCGCCGGCTCGTAGACCAGCGCATGGTTCTGGATCTTGCAGCGGTCTCCGACCACGACCCCGGGGCCGACGTACGCCCCGCGGCCGATGATGCACTCGCTGCCGACCCGGGCGTGCTCGCGGACCTGGGCCAAGTGCCAGACGAGGGTCCCGTCGCCGATCGTGGCACGCTCGTCGACGTCGGCGCTGGGCTCGATCCTGGGCTCGATTCCGCGAGCGGCGTGAGTCTCCTCAACGGTCATCCCCACAGCAAACCGGGACTCGGCAGGCGAGTGGGCAGACCCGCGATGGAGTACCCGATTCAGCGTAGAACCGCGGGTGAGGCGGCCTCCGAGACGAGCACGCGAGGGGTCGCGGAAGCCGTGGTGTCGAGCGCCCAGACGTCGCTGACCGGCTCGCCCTCGCGCTCGAGGCCGTAGAGGACAGTGTCGTCGTCGAGCCACTCGATCTGGTCGTCGATGCTGTGGGTCTCACCCGCGAGCACGGTGCGCCGGCCGGTGGCGAGGTCGAGGACCGCGGGCGTCCACCGGGTGCTGTCCTTGTCGGCCTGCTTGAACGCGATCCGGGTGCCGTCGGGGGAGAGCGACGGGCACTCGACGTGGTCGGCGATGGTCGTCAGCGAGCGTTCGGCGAGGTCGCCGCGGGCCAGGTAGGTCCGCCCGCCCGTGGCGACGGTGGCGTAGAAGGTGCGGTCGTCGTCGGCGAAGGTGATGCCCCAGATGTTGCGGTCGACCGGGGAGACCTTGCGGCCGTCGACGACCAGCCTGAACTTCTCCAGGTCTCCATAGCTCGCCCCGCCGATCCGGCGGATCAGGGTGCGCGTCGAGAAGCCGCTGACCATGTAGGAGTCGCCGTTGACGAAGACCGTCGAGGAGACCAGCTGCCCGTCCGGCGAGATCCGGGTGCGGCTGGGCAGCCCGGGCAGGTCGGTCCCGTCGACCTCGCGCCACGCCTTTCCCGGAGCTGAGGTCGCCAGGTCGGTCGCCCGGTAGCGGCTCACCACGCCCCGCTCGGTCACCAGGCAGGAGACCGCCTGCGCCTGCGCGTAGACCCGGTCACAGCTCAGATCGGTGAGCGCCCGGGCGCCGTCGGGGTCGGCCAGCGCGACGGCACCGACGTGGCCGTAGTCGGCGTCGCGTCCGGTGTGCCGGAAGAGGATCCTCGGCCCCTTCTCGATCTGCGTCAGGGACGTGGTCGTCGCGTCGGTCGCCCGGGACGTACGCCGGTCGTTCTCCGCGATCGCGGAGAGGGCGTACGCCGTCACGCCGGCCGTGACGAGCACGACGATCGCGCCGAAGATCGCCGTGCGCTGCTTGACCCAGAACGTCGTCATCGCACCGACCTGCGCATCACCGCGAGGCCGGCCGGGATCGCGGCGAGCAGCACCACGCAGACCGCGAGCAGCGCGACCCGGGGGCCGACGGCGTACCAGAGCAGGCCGAAGCCGGTCGCCGCGACGAGCCGCGCCAGCGCGACTGCGGTCTGGGCGGTGGCGATGCCGCTGGCGCGTACGGTCTCGGGGACGAGCTGCCCGGCGACCGCGGCCAGGGTGCCGTCGGTCGCGGCGTAGAAGACGCCGAGGAGGAGCACCGCGGCGCACGTCGTCCAGAGCGCGCCGGACCCGGTCGCGGCGCACAGGTAGGCGGCCGCGAGCGGGAGATGGCCGAGGACGAGGACCTTGACGCGGCCGACCCGGTCCGCGAGCCGGCCCATCGGGACGGCCAGGGCGAGGTACGCGAGGTTGGTGCCGACGTAGAGGACCGGGAACCACTGCGCCGCGAAACCGCCGGTCTCCAGCAGCGCCAGATAGACGAACCCGTCACCGATGGTGAGCAGGGCGAGCACGGCGGACACCCCGGTCACCCGCGCGAGACCTGGCGTCAGCACGGTGCGCCAGCGCACCTTGGGGGCCTTGACGCGCGGCTCGGTGCGGCGAGGAGTCACCCGGCGGACGGCGCCGGTGCGGAACGGCACGAAGCACGCCATCGTCGCCACCCCGAGCACGGCGAAGCCGAGCGAGACGACCAGGACGGTGTCGTAGCCGTCGGCGATCCGCCACAGGATCACGAACGCCAGCAGCGGCCCGAGCGTGGCCCCGATCGTGTCCAGCGCGCGGTGGACGCCGAAGCTGCGGCCGAGATGCGCCGGGTCGCTGGAGGCGGCGATCATCGCGTCGCGCGGAGCGGTGCGTACGCCCTTGCCGACCCGGTCCAGCGAGATCGCCGCGGAGATCGTCCCGAAGCCCCCGGCGAAGATCAGCCCGAGCCGCGCGACCGCGCTCATCGCGTAGCCCGCCAGCGCCACCGGCTGCGGCCGGTCGGTGCGGTCGGCCGCCCACCCCGCCGCGATCCGTACCAGCGAGGAGACGCCCTGGTAGAGCCCGTCGATGAGCCCGTACGCCACCGGGGAGAGCCCGACCACCGCGGTCAGGTAGAGCGGCAGGATCGCCGAGACCGACTCCGAGGAGATGTCGGTCAGCAGGCTGACGATGCCGAGGGTGACGACGGTCCGGGAGACCCGCCCGCCGGTCTGCCGCGGCTCGGCACTCGAGGTGGGACGGTCGCTGAGAGACAGGTACACCGGCTCAGGTCTTCGTGTGGAGGACGGAGTAGAGGGTGAACTCGACGTTGCGGCGGCCGGTGTGGGTGACCGTGACGCTCATGGTCTCGTCGCCTCGGTGCATCGACATCGCGGGAGTGTTCTCGACCGATGTCGTCGTGACCTCCTTGAAGCCGTGCTTCGCGAGGCCGATCCGGAAGTGACGCAGTACGTCGCACGGTTTCCGGCAGCTCGCGGTCAGCGCGACCTGGAGCGCGCCCTTGGTGGGCGAAACGCTGGAGACGTCGACCGTGGTGCGTGATGGGGGTTCGAGCGCTGCCGGGTAGCCGGCCACCAGCGTGCCCTTACGGACGGCCTGCTTGGGCAGCGGCTCCGAGATCAGCGCCGCCGTCTTCGTACGGGGCTTCTCGGTGAGGCCGGGCAGGCCCGACTCGCTGGGAGTCGAGGCCGCCTCCGGCAGCGCCTCGGTCGCGGGTTCGGGATCCGACTCCGACTTCCGGCCGGACCCGGACTCTGACCCGGAGTCCGACTTCGAGCTCGCGTCGGCACCCGGTGAGCCGGATTGGGACGACGAGGTCGAGCCTCCACCGTCCTTGCCGGACGAGGAGTCGGCGAAGCGCCCCGGCATCCAGAAGATCGCGACGCCGACGAGCACGCCGAGCAGCACGAACATGAGGAGGCGCTTGAGGTTCACGAGACCAGTCGACGCGCAGCGGAGTCGAGTCGGGACCGATGGGTGGGTCGCGTACTCAATTTCAGGCAGCCTGCCGAGCGGCCCACCGCCGGTCGAGGTGAGGCATGCGACGTTGCCGTAGCCGGGAACGGTCCCGGCCCAAGCATCCCGGGGGACGGGCCACGTTGAACACTGCCGACTTTCTTCTCGAGCATGCGCCCGAGGATTCGATCGCGCTCGCCGAAGCGGGTCGCGAGTACACCTTCGAAGAGCTGCGAGCCAGCGTGTCCGTGCTCATGGGACGGCTCTCCGTGCTCGGTCTGACTCCGGGCACGCCGGTCGGGATCATGGCGCCCAACGGGTTGTTCTGGACCTCGGCCTATCTCGCCGCGCTCCGGATGGGGCTGATCGTGGTGCCGCTGGCCGTCACGCTGCCGACCGAGGAGGTCGTGGCGCGGGCCCGCTGGGTCGGCGCCGACGCGCTGCTGGTGGGCCGTGCCCAGGCCGAGGCGCTGAGGCTGAGCCTGCCCCGAAGCCTCCCGGTCGTGGTGGAGCGGAAGGAGCGGCTGGTCCCGAAGCAGCGATCGACGCCGGTCGAGATGTCCGACGCGGTCGAGGTCGACCCGGACCAGGACGCGCTCTACATGTTCACCTCCGGCACCACCGGCGAGCCGCGCGCGGTGCGGATCACCCACCGCAACATCCAGGCGAACACGACCTCGATCCTCGGCTACCTCGGCGTCACGTCGGATGACCGGATGCTGGTCGTGCTGCCGTTCACCTACGTCTTCGGGCTCTCGCTCCTGCACACCCATCTGCGCGCCGGTGCCGCGATGGTCATCCAGCCCACGTTCGTCTTCCCGCAGGCGGTGGTGGACCGGATGACCTCCGCGCGCTGCACGGGGTTCGCCGGCGTGCCGTCGACCTTCGGGATGCTGCTGCGCAACAGCACCTTCGGCAGCACGGCGGTGCCTACGCTGCGGACGATCCAGCAGGCCGGCGGCCGGCTGGCGCCCGCGCTGGTGGAGCAGATGGCGTGTGCCCAGCCGCAGGCGCGGGTCTTCGTGATGTACGGCGCGACCGAAGCCACCGCGCGGCTCTCCTATCTTTCGCCGGAGGAGCTCTCCCGGCGGCCCGGGTCGATCGGTCGGGGCATCCCGGGCGTGGACCTGCGGGTCCTCGACCGCGACGGGGTGCACGTCGCCCCCGGTGAGGTCGGCGAGATCTGGGCCAGCGGCGCGAACATCTCGCCCGGCTATCTCGACGACCCTGAGGCGACGGCCCGCAAGATGCCCGGCGGGATGCTGCGTACGGGAGATCTGGCGAAGGTCGACGAGGACGGCTACATCTACGTGGTCGACCGGGTCGAGGACTTCATCAAGTCGTGGGGCCATCGGATCGCGAGCCAGGACGTCGAGTCCGCGGCTCTCTATCTGCCGGACGTGGTGGCGGCGGCCGCGGTCGGGCTCCCGGACGATGCCGCCGGTGAGCGGGTCGAGCTCGTGGTGGTGCGGCGCCGCGGGTCGGTGCTGCGCGGCGCCGACGTGATCGCGCACTGTCGCGAGCGGCTCTCGAAGCACATGGTGCCCGAGGTCGTCCGCTTCGTCGACGCGCTGCCGCTGAACGCGAACGGAAAGGTCATCAAGCGCGACGTACGCGCGATGTGTCTGCGGCTGGCCCAGGAGCCGGCCGAGGGGCAGGGCGACGACGTCGATGATGCGGATGATGCCGGCTTCGAAGGGGTCAAGGTGGGTTGAGGATGTCGAAGAGAAAGGTGTCCGGTTCGGTGAAGCTGCTGGCCGGAGTGTGGGCAGGAGTGCTGGTCGTCGCGGTCGCGCTGGCCGGGGCATGGTTGCTGAGGAGTCCAGGGATGAACGAGCAGGTCGCGATCGCGGAGCCCAGCGAGTCCGAGCTGCAGGTCGCGGGGCAGACCAAGGTGCTCTTCGGGCACAACTCCGTCGGGATGAACATCCTCGACGGGGTCTCGAAGGTGTACGCGGATGCCTCGGTGCCGGTGCCGGCCATGGCCGATGTGACTGGTCCCGAGATCTCCGGCGCCAGCATGACTGATGCCGAGGGCGCCACGATGCGGCATGCCTACATCGGGGTGAACGAGGATCCGCTCAGCAAGTTCGCCGCGTTCGCGGAGCTGGTGGACAGCCCTGCCGGGAAGGACGTCGACGTCGCGCTGATGAAGCTCTGCTACGTCGACATCACCGCCTCCTCCGATGTGCAGGCCGTCTTCGACGCCTATGTGTCGACGATGGACGAGGTCGAGGCGGCCCATCCCGACGTACGTTTCCTCTACACGACCGTGCCGCTCACCGCCGACCGCAACTGGAAGTCCAAGGTCAAGGCGGCCCTGGGTCGCGACGACGAGATGGGGCCGGCCGACAACATCGCCCGGGAGCGCTACAACGCGATGATCCGAGAGAAGTACGGCGCCTCCGGCCGCCTCGTCGACATCGCCGCCGCCGAGGCCGACGGCACCGGGGAGCGCAGCCAGGACGGCAGCACGTACTACGTGCTCAACAAGAACCTCACCTTCGACCGCGGTCATCTCAACGAGGCCGGCTCGGAGGCCGTCGCCGCCGAGATGCTCAAGATCGTGGCGGCCCACAGTCCGGTCGCCTGAGGTGCTGACACAGGGCGATGAGCGTGCGATGAGCCTGCAGGGGGTCGGGATCGACATCGCCGACATCAGGCGCTTCGCACGGCTTCTGGCGATGCGTGGTTCCGGGTTCGCGGTGCGCTGGTTCACCGACGCCGAGATCGCCCAGTGCATGGCCGCCACGACCCCCGCCACGGCCTTCGCGATGAGGTACGCCGCCAAGGAGGCCGTCTGGAAGGCCCTCGGTCCCGGCGAATGGTCCGGGCCGCTGCCGTGGCGCGGGATCACCGTGCTCGAGGATGCTCCCGGATCCCTCCAGGTCACCCTCGAAGGCCCCGCGGCCGATCTCGCGGCGCTGGCCGGTGTCACCACCGTCCGCGTCGCCACCGTCCCCGGGCCCCGGATGGCCATCGCCACCGCCGTCGCAGAAGGTGCCCCGATGCGAGGCGACGATGCCTGACCTCCGGCTCGACCACATCGGCATCCAGGTCCGCGACCTGCTCCGCACCGCCGAGGCCTTCGAGCGGCTCTTCGGCTACCGCCGCGTCACGGACCCGGTCGTCAACACCCGCCACGGCGTCTCCGGGGTCTTCCTGGAGAAGCCCGACTCGATCCCCATCAAGCTCATCACTCCGGTGACTCCTGGGCCGCATGCGTACGGTCTCCATCATCTGGCCTTCATGGTTCCTGATCTGGAGTCGACGCTTGTCGAGCTCGGGGTCGCTGGGGCTCGCACGCTCAGTCCGCCTCAGCCGGGGGAGATGTTCGACGACGAGCTCATCGCGTTCGTGCGGGCTGCTGGGATCAATGTCGAGCTCATCACTACTGATCGGCGTCGGGCTCGGATCGAGTGATCTCTTCGTCTTGGCTGTCTGATGCGGACTGTGTTTTCGGGGTTGGGGTGGGCCGCCGACCCGTTTTGGAGAGTCTTCTCGATCTGGACCGGCGTCAAGGACGCCCTTCGGGCGCCGGCTTCGCCGGCCGCTTCGCGGCCATGGAGTAGGTCTCTCTCCGCAGCCGGGGTCCCGGTGTTCGCAGCCGACATCAAGGGCGACC
>NZ_JBEXRR010000071.1:0-16102 GCF_040613175.1 Nocardioides sp. NPDC006303 | reverse complement strand
AAGTTCCAGGACGGCTACTCGGAGATGACCACGGGTCTGAAGGACGCCATTGCTGGTGTCGAGGACATGGCTCAGGCTCTGCGTGACATGGCCACCGCCATCCAGGACCTCGACAGCCAGCTCGCCGGCGGCTGAGAGCTGATTCTCCGGCTGGCGGGGATCGAGGACGGTCCCCGCCAGCCTCCCCTGACCATTGCGAGGTTGCCCGGCAGCCTCGGCGCGACCGCATAGAGCAGCAAGAACCTGGAGGCGAACTTCGTGGCAGACGTGTTGATTCCGTTCGAGCGGATGGAGGAGCTGAGCAACGCGCTCGGTCTGATCATCACCGAGTTCAAAGAAGCCAGCTCGCGCACGGGTGAGTTGGAGAACGCCATCCGTACGCCGCTGCCCGGCTGGACCGCGCTGAAAGATCGAGCTAGCGACTTCGAATCGAAGTGGGACGACAAACGTGAGACGTTGCGCGAGAAGCTCGAAGAGATGAAGAAACGGGTCGACGAGAACCGGCAGGCTTGGGCCGACTTGGATGCCGAGCTCGCGCAGATGCAGGAGGGCTCCTGATGACCGAGAACGACCCCAAGTACCGCCGGCCGCCGATGCCGGACACGCACGGCGGACGAGAACTGCTGAAGGTCGACGGCGACGCCGGCGACATCGGCACCCGGGCCGACGCGATCGTCGATCTCGGCGAGAAGATGTCGACCGCGGCCGACACGCTGCAGCTGTTCGCCGACGGCGACCTCGGTATCGGCGACTCCCTGGAGAAGATCCGCGAGCAGGCCAAGGAGGTCTACGCAGACCTACGCACTGCGGGCCAGCGCTACACCCCCAGCGGCGAGGCACTGAAGGCGTACTCGCAAGCACTCCAAACCGTTCAGGACGCGACCGACAGCCTTGTCACCAACGCCGAGAACGCCTGGGAATCGGTCAATACCACCTCCTTCGCGCTGCTCGAGGTCCAGCAGGCGCAGGAGCAGCACGACCAGGAGGCCGAGAACAAGCCCCCTGGCGAGGGCGACGGCGAGTCCGAAGCCCAGCGCCCGGACGCTTCGGGTGAGCAGGCAGCCTTCGATTCGGCGGTCGCCGACTGGGAGGGCTATTGGGGAAACTACGACGCCCCTGTCGAGACCTGGGAGGACGCGTACGGCGCGGCTCGCGACGACCTCGAGGAGGTCAACGAGAACGGTGTCGAGGACGGGTTCTGGGACAACGCGATGCCCTTTGTCGAAGGGGCGCTCAAGGTCCTCCAGGTCATCGGCTTCGTCGCGCTGATCATCGCGATCTGTTTCACGGGACCGTTTGCGGCTCTCGCCGCCGTCATCGGCATCATCGCCGGGGTCTTGACCCTGGCCCTTGAAGCCTCGAAGTTCTTGGCGGACCGAGGCTCGGGACGTGGCATGACATTGGCGATCCTCGGAGTCGTCCCGTTCGGCAAGTTCGCCAGCCTCGGAAAGCTCGCCGACGGACTGTCGTCGTTGAAGTTCTCCAGGCTCGCCGGGTCGGCCAGAGCATGGGGACAGTCTTTGGACTCGGCCGCCATGAGGAAGTTCGGGATCGACGGGGCGGACTGGATAGGGGGCCACGGGTTGAACACGAGGAACATGCTTCGAGGGTTCACCATGTTCAGCCATGGCGGCCGCAACACCTATTCCCAGGCGCTGCATGCGCTGGGCGGCTTCTCTCCGGGGACCGTCCCCGGCTCTCTTGCGGACGCTCTCGCAGGGACGGCACAAGGTGTGGGAACGTCGATCTCCAACATCGTGGGCATGGGCGACCTGATTGCGGGGAACTGATGGGAATCGCTGACAGCCTTCGTGCCGAACTCTTCGGCGCGACCAAGAAGACTCCACCGTTCGGTTTGATCTTGCCCCAAGGGTGGGCGAAGCAACCCGCCGACTTGAACGCTCTGCGCGACCAGATCCACGCCGTGATGGGTCGTTCACCTGGTGTTGATGCGATCCGGATGCGGGCCAGCGTCGACGCGATCCTGGCCCAGGCGGACAACGCAGACACGCAGGCACGCGAGCGGATGATCGCATCGGTCTCTCAGGTGGACGTTCCTGTCGACGACTTCGTCCCGATGAGCATGGCGTTGGCCTGGGTCGAAGCACCTGCTGGTTCGGCGATGACGTCGATGGCCAAGCAGCTGGTCGCCGAACGCGGGGCGGCACCGCTCGACGATCGAGGCACAATCCTTCGCTGGGTCGACCGGGTCGACCACTCGGTCGACGGTGGCACGGTGCACACGGTGCAGCCGACGTACCTCATTCGCGTGCCACATGCACCGGACACGGCGCTCATGATCCGCACGACCATCCTGGACGGCGGTAACGGCGAGCATGCCGCCGCGAACGACATCCAGGCGATGACGCTGCTCAGTGACGGGATCGTGGCCACGTTCCGTTGGAGGAACGATGGCTGACTTCACCATCGCTCCCGACCCGGCGCTCTGGCATCAGGTGCCCGACGTGGATGGCGAGGCCCGGTTCGTCGCCGAGAGGACGGCCGGACTCGAGGGAGAGGCCAAGACAGTCGCGACGACCATGGCCGAGTTCGCTCTCGCCACCCGTGGAGCGACCGGCGACCTGACGTTGTTGCTGCAGGAGCCAGAGTCGTCGTTGTACGCGGTGGCAGGCTTCGCGCTCTACACCGACCGAATGCCTCCGGCGTCCGAGCAAGAGGCGCTGGACCTTGTCACGGCGGGCAACGTCGGTCCATGGGACCCGACCGTCGTTCCGGTTGAGCTCGGCTCCCTGCAAGGCTTCCGGGTCTCCGAGTTTCTCCCGGCAGCAGGAGACGGTGGCGCCGGCGACGATCTCACTCACCTACAGCTCATCCAGACGACGTACGTCCTCTCTGCTGGGGGTCGCCTTGGGGCTGTGTCTCTGACTCCCGCGCCCTCGCCGGCAGCCGGTATATTGCTCGCGCTCATCGAGCCAGTCATTTCGACCTGGGAAGTATCGGTATGAACAACACCAACAGCACGGCGCAGGAGGAGATCGCGAAGGCGGTCGAGACGACGCCAGAGAGCGATCTGACCGCGGCTCGGATCGACGAGATCGTGCTCAAATCGACGGGCAACGACAAGCTGACCGACGATCTCTTCCGTGCCGCGGAGGAGTTCGAGTTCTCAGCGTCGCACAAGGCGTACCAGAGAGACGAGGGGCCCTGGGGCGGTGTAGGCATGCTCACAGTGATCGTCGCCGCTGCCGCCGCCGGCGGCATCTTCGGTAGGTATGGCCAGTCGCCAGGACTGACGTGGATGCCGCCGGTCCTGTCGCCCGTAGTGGCTGCCCTCATCACGATCATCGCGCTGGCGTCGGTGCGCAAGCCGATGGGCCGTAACGCTGCTGGGTCGTGTGTGATCGCGTTGGTGCTCATCGTGGCTGCGGGACTCGTCACGCTGCTCGCTCCGGGACTGAAGCCCTGGGAGCAGGTGTCGGTCATCGCTTCGATGGCGGTTGGGCTCGTGGGTGTCGCTTGGATTCATCTCGTCCGCGCACGAAACCCCGAGGCCGCCCGGGAACGCGACCTCGGACTCTTCCTTGCCCGGCGCGAGGCCCGCGCAGCTCTTGCTGAGGAACGTGAGCGATCGATTCATGCTCTGGGCGAGCGGCTCCAGAACGCAAGGGCAGACGCTGCCTCCCTCGAGTCGCTCTGGGCATACGCCGCAGGGTATGCTGACAAGCGCGGGGTGCAGGGGCTCGAGAGAGCGAATGGCCCCGTGGGCGCGTCGAAGCTCACCGCCATCTTGGACATCCCGCGCGATCATCACGACATCGCCGGCGAGCGGACCGAAGCTGCCTGGGCGGCCAAGCGCCAGAAGTCTTGATCCGAAGCTGGCCGAGCATCAGCCAGCAACGACACCGGGACTCTCTAGGCGTTGGGGATCTGCGCTCACGGTGGCCTGGCCCGACGCGGCTGTGCTTCCGGCGTCACGATGGCGCTGCTTCGCGGCGCGAACGGCCGATACTTCGCGCAGGCAATTCCGCTCGCCGAGATCGATCGCATGCATGCTGCGTTCGCCACCAACGCCAGCATCGGCTACGCCTGATCAGCGCGATCGATGGCCACCTTCTTGATCCCGACCATACTTCGGTCTCCGGCCTGCAGCGGATACACGCCGCGATCCCGGCTCAACAGATCTGAGGGACGCTTGGCGACTACGACGCGTTCTGCGTCGATCAGCTCGGCGAGTGGCTGAGCCGGTCCCGGCCGTATTCCGGCCCGGCCAGGCCGCAAAGTGGTCCGCGCCGCGGCTTCGCAGCCGAGTTCAGGGATCGGGAGGTCTAGTTCGTAGGAAGCTTGCTGGGCCGTCGGTTGGGGTGACGGAGCAGATCGTCGACGTACTCCGCGAGCGGAACTGGACCGCTGGCCATGAGGCCCAGCGGTACCTGGATCTCGGTGCCAGGCCCGGAAATAAGCAGCTGAACCTTCGGCTCAGGGGTGATCTCGACCCTGTCCAGTGCGTCCCACGGAGCCGACGAGGCGCGACGGTAGCCGTGGTACGTGACGAGGTCGTGCGTGAGCACTAGGCGGTTCAGCCTGTACTTGCCCAGCAGCGCCATCACGAACACCGGGAGGCACGCCAGTGCGACGAGGAACGAGACCACGAACATCGTGACCGAGCCTTCCTCGACTCCGTCGCGGACGAACGCCACTCCGAGCGCGACCGGATACAAGACGATGCCGACCAGCGCTATCAGCAGCGCGAGTGCGAAGAATCGGGACCCTCGCAACACGACCTCGCCCGGGTTCTCGTCGATCACGAGGACTTTGGAACGGCGCCGTGCCATGCTCAGCACCAGCGCAGCGGTTGGAAGCAGGACGACAGCAGCCATCAAAGCCGTAGCGATCCGAGCTGGGGTGGAGCCCGAGATCCAGAGGACCCAGAGCCCCAGCCCGAGCCCAGCGATCACCAGCGCGATGAGTGCGTAGACGCGAAGGACTGACTTCGACAGGACAGGCGGCGCGACGAACCTTCCGTCCGTGTTTCCTCGCGCCGCATCAGTCCCAGAATGTGATGGCATCGCCCACTGCCTCCAGACCATCGTCGATCTTCCCGCGGGTCTCATCCGACCCCCAGTTCTCGTAAGCGTATTTGGCAGCAAGTCCAACACCGACACCCACCACTGCGGCGCCTGCTGCGACAGCAATGACTGGCGCGCCGACATCGATCAGCGCGGCACCACCGACGACGGCGACCGCGCCGCGAGCACCGCCAGCTACACCGGCAGTTCCGCCGACGATGACCTTCGACCGGGTTCCTCCGTTGGCGATCTCGCCAGCGGCATAACTTCGCGAGGAGTGCCGGGTTTGACGACGTACTGTTCACTGGTCCCACCAGCACAAACATCTCCGAGGGCCTGGAACGCCGGCTTTTTCACCGTCGATGGGAACGGTGAACTGTCCCGACCTGGCTTTTGCTCCCCGGTGTGACGATGCCCTCCTCCGCGGCGCGAACGACGGTCACGTCGCTCAAGCGGGCCCGATCGACCAGATCGGTCACGTGCAGGCGGCGCTTGTGACCAACGCGAACGCCGGCGTGCGCCCGATCAGCGCGATTGACGACCACAGATTCGACTCGGAGCTCCCGAGGGTCGCTGAGCTGCACAGACATACGCAGCTATCCCGTCCAAGCGGATCTGAGGGCGTGAGGGCCGTCCGCTTGGACAGCGTCTCCGGGCCGAGGCGGCAGTAGCCGACCATTTTCGCGCGGGCTTGTTAGGACTCAAGTCCCTTCACTCGGCAGGGAACGCCTCTTTACGTTGGAAGGACGGCTTTCGCTCGCCAGTGTTCTCAGTTGCCAGCGGACGCTGTCTCCGAGCAAGTTGACGAGGAGACATCGATGAAGACGAGGCGTACGAATCGGGTGCTGGTAGTCGGCGCGGCACTGGTGATCGCGGCCACGGCCCTGACAGCCTGCGGGGGATCGGAGCCCAAGGTGCTGTCTGAGGCCGACGTCAATGAAGCGGTCGTTCCGCTCGCAACGCTCGGGTCCGGGTGGAAGGAGTCCACGAGCCAGGACGAGGGCGACGACGAGTCGCTGGGGTGCATGAAGGGCACGGAAAGCACGGCTGAGGGGACGGAGGCCAAAGCGAAGGCGGAAGGCACATACGAGATTGCCGGCGACATGGCAGTGACCTCGGTGTCGAGTGCTGTGGCGTCCTACTCGACCACTGACGAGATCGATGGCGCCCTGGACTCGGCGCGGGATGCGCTCAAGGGCTGCAAGAAGGTCAAGGAGACGGACAGCGAGGGGACGACGATCTCGCTGGAGTTCACCGTGGACGAGGAGAAGTCCCACGAGGGCGCCGACGAGCAGGTCAACGTGGTCGCGACGGGAACCAGCGGCAGTTCATGGATGGAGTTGCCGGTCGTGCTGGCGATGACCTTCACCCGGATCGGAAACCAGATCGTCACCATCACCTACGTCGATCTATCGAACTCGTTGACCCCGGCGTACGCGGATCTCACAAAGGCGGCCGCCCAGCGGGTGATCGATGTCCAGGACGGCAAAAAGCCGTCCGGGAAGGTGATCGATGGATTCGCGCAAGGAGGCGAGGATGCGGCGACCGGGCCGGGCAGCAGCGCCGAGAAGCAGTTGCCGTTCGACGGTGGTGAATTCACCTGGAAATCCGGTGTCACGATGAAGGTGACGGTCGAGAAGTCCGAGCCGTGGGGGACGACAGACGACTTCTGCGGTGATGGCTCGTGCGGTGTCGCCGAACCTGGCGACACCCGGTTCGCCTTGAAGTACGAGATCACGGTTCCGCCGGACTTCGACGGCTCGTTCGAGCCGATCAGCTGCCCTGGACAGCTTCACGTCGAGTCCGGCAACGACGAGGAGGCCTACATCGACGTCGCCGGGGAGAACGCGAAATACCTCGACGGCACGATCCGGCCGGGTGCCACGAAGTTCGGCGTCGTGGAGTACGCCATCAAGAAGGCGTCGGCCAGCGAGGAGTTCTACATCGAGTCCAGCTGTGGTGATCCGGACGGCAGCGAGATCGCGTTCTTCGGAGGCACCGTCACCGCCGGGTAGCGACGACCGGTGACCTCCGGTAAGGCGTAAACAACGAGCAGCGGACGGCGGAGGACACACGTCGAAGGGCCGTACCTGAAACCCGGTACGGGCTCGAACCGGACTGCTCGGGTGAACGTGAGCCGGGCGATGGTGGAGCGATGGACGTATCCCAGCAGACGGCGGATGAAGTGGCCGAACGGCTTTTCGGGTCGCTCCTCGGCACGGTGGAGATTGTCTCGGTCTTCATCGGAGACCGGCTCGGCTGGTATCGATCCCTGGCTGATGAGGGGCCGGCGAGTGCGGTCGAGCTTGCGGGGCGTACGGGGACACAGGTGCGGTACGCGCGGGAGTGGCTCGAGCAGCAGGCGGTGGTGGGGCTGCTGGTGGTCGATGAGGACGGCGAGGCTGACGATCGCCGGTTCGCCATCCCGGCCAGTACGGCGGAGGTGATGACCGACTCGACCAGCCTGGCCTATCTCGTGCCCATCGCCCGGATGTTCGGGACGGTCGGCTCGGCGCTGCCTCGGCTCATGGAGGCGTACCGGAATGGGGGCGGAGTCAGCTGGGACGAGCTCGGCGATGAGGCGCGGCAGTCCCAGGCCGATGGCAATCGGCCGTGGTACGAGAAGCAGCTCGGTCCGGCGCTGGCCGGCGTGCCCACCGTTCATGACACGCTCTCCACTCCGGGGTGTCGGATTCTCGACGTCGGCTCCGGTGGGGGATGGTCGAGCATCGCCTTGGCTCGCGCCTACCCCGAGGCCACCGTGCTCGGCATCGACATCGACCAGCCGTCGGTCGACATGGCCGTGGCGAACGCCCGCGACGCGGGTGTCGAGGACCGGGTGCGGTTCGTGTGCCAGGACGCAGCCACCATCGAGGAGGGGACGGTCGACGTGGCCTTCGCCTTCGAGTGCGTGCACGACATGCCTCGGCCGGTGGACGTCCTTAGCGCGGTCCGGAGGACGCTCGTGCCCGGCGGATCCCTGGTGGTGATGGACGAGGCGGTGGCGGACAGCTTCGCGCCGGACGGCGACGAGCTGGAGAGGCTGATGTACGGCTTCAGCCTGCTCGTGTGTCTGCCGGACGGGCTCTCGTCGCCCCCGAGCGTCGGGACCGGGACAGTGATGCGGCCTTCGACGCTGCAGGGGTACGGCGAGGACGCGGGCTTCAGCGGGTTCGAGGTCCTCCCGATCGAGGGGTTCGGTTTCTGGCGGTTCTACCGGCTCTCCTGATTCGGTCCACAGGCCGGGTTTTCGCAGCGACGTACGGTGGGACCGAACCACTAGCTCGCCTGAGGCGGCGCCATGAAGATCACCTCGTCCCGGGCCGTCGCCACGGTCCTCGGCACGCTCGCGCTCGGCGGGTGCGGCACCGAAACCCCTTCGGTGACAAGCACGCCTTCGACAGCGTCAGCGTCGCCGTCGGCCACAGCACCCTCGACCCCGACAGCGCCGGCCTCGCCGTCGGCCACCGAGACACCGCCGCTGTCCTCCGACGGTCGGCCGATGCGCGGGGAGCTGTCCATCCCGCGCATCGGCGTCACCGATCTCGAAGTCGTGCCCTATCGAGGATGGACCGACGACGCTCCCGGGACCGAGATCCAGAATGGCGGCGTCGCGGCCAGCCCGTACGGTCCTCGCGGCGGCACCGGGCCGGGCGGGATCGGCAACTACCAGGTGACCGCGCACCGGCTCTCCTCCACGCGGGCGTTCCTCAGGCTGCCCGAGCTCGAACGAGGCGACCGGGTCCGGGTGCGCACCGAGGAGGCGACGTACGTATATCGCATCACCGGCACCCGGGAGACGTCGTTCCGGTCGCCCGCGTCGCTGCGCGCCCAGCGTGCGGCGGTCCCCGGCAATCCCGGCCAGGAGCCCACCCGCGCGATGATCACGCTGTCCACCTGCGCCACTCCTGAGGACCACGCCGAGGGCAACTACTGGTCTGACGAGTTCGACAACCCCGAGCATCGCATCGACAAGATCGGCGTCCTCGTGGCCGTGCGGTGATGGCCGCCGTCACCGACCGTCCAGATCCCGGCGCTGGTGCATCCGCCCGCCCCCGTCGAGCTCGATGACGGTGTCGATGCCGATCCGCTGCAGGAACCCGTGGTCGTGGCTGACCACGAGCAGCGCGCCGCGGTAGGCGTCGAGGGCCTCGGCGAGCTGCTCGACGCTGGTGATGTCGAGGTTGTTGGTGGGCTCGTCGAGGATCAGCAGTTGCGCGGGCGGGTCGGCCAGGAGGAGGCGGGCTAGGGAGACGCGGAAGCGTTCGCCGCCCGAGAGCGTACGCACCGGGCGGTCCACGCTGTCGCCCCGAAGCAGGAGCCGAGCGAGCTGGTTGCGGATGGTGCCAGGCGGCAGCTCCGGCGCCACGCTGCGTACGTTCTCCATCGCGCTGGCCTCGTCGTCGAGCCCGTCGAGACGCTGAGGGAGGAGGCCGACCAGGTCGGTGAGAAGACGGCCATGCGGCCGCCCCGGCACCGGGTCGCCACCCTGGACGAGCTGGTCGAGAAGAGTCGACTTGCCGGAGCCGTTCGCGCCGATCAGCGCCACCCGTTCCGGCCCCTGGATCACGATGGTCCGGTCCTCGTCCTCGAGCTCCGCGATCCGCCGGCCGCGCGGCACGCCGGGGTCGGGGAGGGTGAGGTGGATGTGCTCCTCGTTACGTACGCGGGAACCGGCTGCATCGACGGCGGCCTGGGCCGCCTTCACCTTGTCGTCCAGCGTCGAGCGGAGCGAGCCGGCGGACGCCTGGGCTTTGCTGGCGCGGTTGCCGGCCAGGATCTTCGGGATCCCGCCGTCCTTCTGGGTCTTCTTCGCGGTCCGCTCGCGGCGGGCGAGCTTCGTCTCCGCCTCGATGCGCTGCCGCTTCTCGACCTTGAGCGCCTGCTGCGCGGACCGGGCGGCCTGCGAGGCGGCCGCCTGCTCCTGCTCCCGGTGCTCCTTCCAGGCGCTGTACGGTCCGCCGTACGTGCTCAGCGTCCCGCCGAACAGCTCGGTGGTGCTGTCCATGTGCTCGAGCAGCTCGAGGTCGTGGCTGACGACCACGAGCGTGCCCGGCCACTGGTCGACGAACTCGGCGAGCTTGGCGCGGGTGGCCCGGTCGAGGTTGTTCGTAGGCTCGTCGAGCAGCGTGATCGGGGTGCGGCGGATGCGCAGGCCGGTGATCGCGATCAGCATGCCCTCGCCGCCGGAGATCTCGGCGACGCGACGGTCGAGGTCGGCGGCGGAGAAGCCGATCTGGTCCAGGGCCTCGTCGGCACGGGACTCGATGTCCCAGTCGTCGCCGATCGTGTCGAAGTGACGCTGGTCGACCGAACCGGACTCGATCGCCCGGATCGCGGCGAGGATGCCGTCGATGCCGAGCAGGTCGGCGATCGTCGTGTCGCGCCGCAGGGTGAGCGTCTGCGGCAGGTAGCCGACCTCGCCACCGGCGTCGATGCGACCGGAGGTCGGTGTCAGCTCGCCGGCGATGAGGCGGAGCAGGGTGGATTTGCCGGCGCCGTTGCGACCGATCAGGCCGGTCCGGTCGGTGCCGAAGGTCCCGTTGATCCGTTCGAGCGCGACGGTGCCGTCGGGCCACTCGAAGGTCAGGTCGCGCAGGGTGATGGCAGATGGGGTGGACATGGCTGTGTTCTCTCGTCTCTTCCGTCGAGCGCTGAGAGGGCGCGACGGGAATCAGGTACGTGTCGACAGGAACGCGAACGTGCCGGAGAGCCCCACGCGTCGACGCCCGGGAAGGGCGGACGCGCGTGTGCGTCGAGAAGTGATCGTTCACCGGTGCGGGATGCCCGCACGGGCGAAGCCACCGGCAGTCCGGTGGCTAGATCTTGTCCACTTCGATCAGCTCCACGCCTGCACCTTATCAGCCGTGCGCGGCCCGCTCATCCGACAAATCCGTCCTGCTCCGCCTCCACGAACCACGGCGCCCGGCGGAGAACGGGCAGCACGTCATCGGGCACGTCCAGGAGCACCAGCTCGGTCCCGTCGGAGGCGAGGTCGTCGCGCAGCGAGCGGAGGGTGTTGAGCAGCGGGACGGTGACGTGGGTGAGCGTGGAGATGTCGAGGGTGACCGTCCGGGGATCGGCGGCCTGCACCAGCCCGAGCGCCGCGTCGTACGTCGCTTGGGCGTTGCCGGTGTAGAGGTCGCCGGTGAGCAGAAGGGGAAGCACCCCGTCGAGTGCCGCAGCGCGCTCGAGCCGGCGCACCCGTGGCTGGTTCACCGCGCGGATGACCAGCAGCAGGGTGAGACCGACGCCGACCGCGACACCGAGGAGCATCCCGCCGGTCAGGCCTACGGCGGCGACAGCCACGGCGACCCAGAGCTCGGCCCGGTCGATGGCGGCGTACGTCCAAAGCTCCCGTGGATCGAGCAGACCGGCCACCGCGACCAGCACCATGGCGGCAAGGATGGTCTGAGGCAGATCGGCCAGCAGGGGCGCCAGCGCGAGAGCGACGAGCAGCGCCAGACCCACCGTGACCAGCCCGGAGAGCTGGGTGCGAGCACCCGAGCGAAGGTTCACCGCCGACTGCGAGAACCCGCCGGCCGGGGGCAGCGCCTGGGTGAGCCCGCCGGCCAGGGCGCCGATGCCGGTGGCGACCAGCTCGCGGTCCACGTCGATGGCAGGCTCGTGGCGACGCCGGTTGGTCCGCGCCACCAGCACCGTCTCCAGGAACGACATGAGCGCGATCGCGATCGCGCCGGGAAGCAGCCCGATCACGTCGTCGACGACGGGCAGGCTCAAGGATGGCAGACCGGTCGGCACCGGGTCGATGAGGGCGAGGCCGCGGTCCTCGACGCCACTGAGGGCCACCAGACATATCCCCGCCGCGACGACGACGAGTGGCCCCGGCACCGCCGGTGCCACCCGCCGTAGCACCAGGAGCATCACGATCGCGGCGATCCCGACCACCGCTGTCACCGCCGAGAGCTCAGGGAGCTCGCGGGCGACCGCAGCCAGCTCCTCGATGAACCCTTCCGCCTCCGGGTCCGCCGACAGGCCGAGCAGAGCGGGCAGCTGGCTGGCGACGACGGTGAGTCCCACGCCGAGCCGGATCCCGGTCATGGTGGCGGGGGAGATGCTCTCGACCAGCGCGCCGAGCCGGGCCAGCCGCATGATCAGCAGACAGACGCCGACGAGGAAGGTCAGCGTGAACGCGGCCCGCATGAGCTCGTCGGGTCCGCGCTCGGGCAGGGTGGCCAGCGAGCTGGCCACCAGGACGGAGATGGTCGACGTCGTCGAGACGCTCAGCGCGCGTGAGCCACCGAGCAGGGCGTACGCCGCCATCGGCAGCAAGCACGTGTAGAGCCCGACGCTCGCAGGCATCCCCGCGATCGTGGCGTACGCCATGGCCTGGGGGATCACGACCGTCCCGGTCGCGAGCCCGGCGAGCACATCACCGCGCAGCCACGAGCGGTCGTAGCCGCGCATCGTCGGGACCATCCACGTCTTCACGGCCCCACTCCATCGTGACCGGGTGGTCCGGCAGGTCACCCGACTCGGGGGAGGTCGCGCGCGGGAGGGCTTGCCTAGCCTCCGAGCACAGACACGAGGAGGTTTCATGTCCGACAAGCCCAACATCCTGATCATCTGGGGCGACGACATCGGCATCAGCAACCTGAGCTGCTACAGCGACGGGCTGATGGGCTACCGCACACCCAACATCGACCGGATCGCAGCCGAGGGCATCCGCTTCACCGACTCCTACGGCGAGCAGAGCTGTACGGCGGGGCGCGCGGCGTTCATCACCGGACAGAACCCCTACCGCACGGGCCTGACCAAGGTCGGCATGCCCGGCGCGGACCTCGGTCTGCGCGCGGAGGACCCGACCATCGCGACGGCGCTGAAGTCCCTGGGCTACGCGACCGGGCAGTTCGGCAAGAACCACTTCGGCGACCGGGACGAGTTCCTGCCGACCATGCACGGCTTCGACGAGTTCTTCGGCAACCTCTACCACCTCAACGCCGAGGAGGAGCCGGAGCAGTACGACTACCCGCGCGAGGACGAGTTCCCCAACTTCCGCAAGAGGTTCGGGCCGCGCGGCGTCATCCACTCCTGGGCCAACGGCGACGGCACCCAGCGCATCGAGGACACCGGCCCGCTCACCAAGGAGCGGATGAAGACGATCGACGACGAGGTCGTCCCCGAGGCCCTGCGGTTCATGAGCGACGCGAGCTCGAGCGACACCCCGTTCTTCGTGTGGCTCAACACCACGCACATGCACTTCCGCACCCACATCAAGGACGGCAGCCGCGGCAAGGCCGGAAGGTGGCAGTCGGAGTACCACGACACGATGGTCGACCACGACGAGCTGGTCGGGTCCGTCCTGGACTACCTGGACGAGAACGGGCTGGCCGACAACACCATCGTCATGTACTCCACCGACAACGGCCCGCACATGAACAGCTGGCCCGACGCCGGCATGACCCCGTTCCGCAACGAGAAGAACTCCAACTGGGAGGGTGCCTACCGGGTCCCGGCCATGGTCCGCTGGCCCGGTCACATCCCCGCCGGCGAGGTACGTAACGGCATCGTCAGCCACAACGACTGGTTCGTGACACTGCTCGCCGCCGCCGGTGACACCGACGTCGCCGACCGGCTCAAGACGGGGACCGAGCTGGCCGGCACGACGTACAAGGTGCACCTGGACGGCCACAACCAGCTCGACTACTTCACCGGCGAGGCCGACGAGAGCCCCCGCAAGCACTTCTTCTACGTCACCGACGACGGCGACCTGGCGGGCATGCGGTTCGACAACTGGAAGTTCATCTTCCTCGAGCAGCGTCAGACCGGCACGCTGGCCATCTGGCTGGACCCGTACGTGGAGCTGCGAGCACCCAAGATCTACAACCTGCGCCTGGACCCGTTCGAGAAGGCGGAAGGCACGTCGAACACCTACTTCGACTGGATGATGGAACGGATCTGGCTGCTCATCCCGGCCCAGACGTACGTCGCGGAGATGCTGGCCTCGCTGATCGAGTTCCCGCCCCGGCAGACGCCTGCGACGTTCAGCGTCGACCAGGTGATGGAGAAGCTCAAGGCAGGCATGCCGAGCACCTGATGACCAGCCAGCTCATCTCCAGGCACCCGGTCGTCGACCTGCCCGGCGGCACCTTCACGATGGGGTCGGACGATCACTATCCGGAGGAGGCCCCGACCCACCGCGTGCGGGTCGGGGCGTTCTCCATCGACGCGCACCAGGTCACCAACGAGCAGTTCGCGAAGTTCGTGCGCAAGACCCGCTACGCCACCGTCGCCGAGCGGCCGGTCGACCCGGCTGACTTCCCCGACGCGCCGCCGGAGAACCTTCAGCCGGGCTCGCTCGTCTTCACGCCGACACCCGGACCGGTCGACCTCAGGCACGTCAGTCAGTGGTGGTCCTGGACGCCCGGGGCGTGCTGGTCGGCGCCGGAGGGACCGGGCAGCTCGGTCAAACGCCGCCCCGACCATCCGGTCGTCCACGTCGCTCTGGAGGATGCCCTGGCGTACGCCGCCTGGGCAGGTGGCGACCTGCCCACCGAGGCCGAGTGGGAGTACGCCGCCCGCGGCGGTCTCGATGGAGCGGCCTTCACCTGGGGCGACGAGCCGCGCCCGGAGGGCCGGATCATGGCCAACACCTGGGACGGTCTCGACTTTCCGTGGCGGCACACCCGTGAGAGCGGCTTCTCCCGCACCTCTCCGGTCGGGAGCTTCCCGGCCAACGGCTTCGGGCTCTACGACATGGCCGGCAACGTGTGGGAGTGGACCAGCGACTGGTGGACCGACCGGCACCCCGACGAGGTCGCGAAGCCGTGCTGCGTACCCGTCAACCCGCGCGGTGGCGACGCCGAGCAGAGCTTCGATCCCGCGCAGCCCCAGTTCCGGATCGCCCGCAAGGTCGTCAAGGGCGGCTCGCACCTGTGCGCCGACACCTACTGCCTGCGCTACCGGCCCGCGGCACGTCGCCCGCAGATGGTCGACACCGGCACCAGCCACATGGGTTTCCGATGCGTACGCCGCCCGGAGACCCAGCAACCGAAGGAGACACCGTGAACGACCAACTGCTGCCGTCCTGGCGTCCGGGTGCCACCCGCGACGCCGTCCTGGCCTTTCTCGACGCGGCCGAGGAGGTGCCCGTGGCCGACCGGATGGCCTGCTTCGACAACGACGGCACCCTGTGGTGCGAGCGTCCCACGTACGTCCAGTTCGACTTCTTCATCGACGCGCTGCGCACCAGCGCGGCGGCCGACCCGTCGGTGAAGGAGCAGGCGGAGTTCGCGGCCCTGCTCTCGGGTGACCAGCAGGCGATCGGCGACATCGGGCTGGAGCGGATCGCGATGGCTCTCACCGGCCTCTTCGTAGGCCTCTCGCCCCAGGACTTCACCGCGCGGACCCGCGAGTTCATGGCTCGCGCCGACCACCCGACCCTCGGGCGGCCGCATCGGACCTGCACCTACGTACCGATGCTCGAGCTCATCGCCGAGCTGCGGCGCCGCGACTTCTCGGTGACCGTGGTGACCGGGGGAGGGACCGAGTTCGTCCGCGCCATCACCCAGGACCTCTACGGAGTGCCGCCCGAGGCGGTGGTGGGCACGCTCATCGAGTACGACTACGCCCCGGACCCGCCGCGCCTGAGCCGGTCGGGACGCCTGGTCGGTGCCGCCAACGAGGGCACCGCCAAGGTGTCGAACATCCAGACCCAGCTGGGACGACGCCCGATCCTCGCCGTCGGCAACTCCGGCGGCGACCGGGAGATGCTGGAGTGGGCGGCGGCCGGCGATGGCCCGACGCTTTCGCTGCTCGTCAACCACGACGACGCCGAGCGCGAGTTCTCCTACGTCAGCACCGCGCAGACGTTCACCGAGCCCGAGCCGATCACCGACGTCGGCGCCCGGCTCGGCTGGACCGTGATCAGCATGGCCCGCGACTGGGAGACGATCTTCGACTGAGCCGCCGAGTCGGCTCGTCCTGACCGCAATCCCCGCCGAGTCGGCTCGTCAAGACGAGCCGACAAGGCGGGGGGGTTTGGAGTGGGGGGTGGGGTGGGCCGAGCTGTAGAGGGTGTTGTGGGGCCCCCCCCCGGGGACGGAAACCAGAAG
>NZ_JBEXRR010000070.1:0-16795 GCF_040613175.1 Nocardioides sp. NPDC006303 | reverse complement strand
AATACCCGGTCCCATCCCGAACCCGGAAGTCAAGCCCTTCAGCGCCGATGGTACTGCAACCGAGAGGCTGTGGGAGAGTAGGACGCCGCCGGACAAAATTTCAGGTAGAGGCCGCCCTTTGGGGCGGCCTCTACTGCTTTTACTGGCACTGAGTTTGTCAAAGAATGGTCCACGGATCGTTCGAAGTCGGCTGCGGGAAGCAGCAGTGAGGAAGGCAGCTATGGCTGACGAGCGCCGTAGCAACAGAGGCGGTAAGCCCGCCGGACGCCCCGGGCGTCCGAAGAGCTCAGGTTCATCTACCGGTGGCCGTGGCGGCCGATCGGGTGACGGCAAGCCAAGCGCTGGTCGACCGAGCGCTGGTCGACCGAGTGGCGGTCGGCCGGGTGCTGGTCGGAGCAGCGATCGCCGTGATGGCTCCGCTGGTGGCAGCGGTCGCGGTGGCGAGCAGCGTCGTGACGGAGGCGACGAGCGTCGTGACGGCAAGCCGTCGACTGGACGCAGCGGCCCCCGCGCCGGCGGCCGCTCCGACGGCCCGAAGCGCTCTGACGGCCCGAAGCGTGGTGGCAGCAGCGACCGCAAGGGTGGCTACTCCAAGGACCGTGGCGGCAAGGCCGGTGGCAAGCCGCAGCGTCGCTTCGACGAGCCGCGCGAGGAGCGTACGGCGGATCAGCGGATCTACGACGGTCCGGAGCTGCCGGAAGAGGTGACCGGCAAGGAGCTGGACCGTGCGATCTCGGCTCAGCTGCGAGGCCTGCCCGAGAAGCTGGCGGCGCGGATCGCCCGCCACCTGGTCGCCGCCGACATGTTCATCGACTCCGACCCCGAGCTCGCCTACCAGCACGCCAAGGCGGCGAAGTCGCGTACGCAGCGGATCGCTGTGATCCGCGAGGCGCTGGGCGAGGCTGCGTACGCTGCCGGTCACTACTCCGAGGCGCTCGCCGAGCTGCGTGCAGCCAAGCGGATGAACGGCGCGACGGCGTACCTGCCGATCATGGCGGACTGCCACCGCGCGCTCGGCCAGCCCGAGCAGGCGATCAAGCTTGCACACAGCCCGTCGGTGGCGAACTTCGAGGCGCCGGCGAAGGCTGAGATGACGATCGTCGAGGCCGGCGCTCGTCGGGACATGGGGCAGTTCGACGCTGCCCTGCGGATCCTCGAGCAGTCGCCGCTCAACAACAAGAGCCGCGAGGCCTGGGTGGTGCGGCTGCGCTATGCGTACGCCGACACGCTCCAGGACGCCGGTCGGGACAAGGACGCGCTGACCTGGTTCCACCGCACCTACGCGATCGACTCCGAGGAGATCACCGACGCCGCGGCCCGGGCCGAGGTCCTCGAGAAGACGGTCGAGAGGGACTGAGGTCCACCTCAAACGCGTAATCAGTGGCGATCGGCAACTATGCCGGTCGCCACTGGCCGTTTTGCTCCGATACTGGAGATCCTGGGCGCGGTAGGTAAGAATGGATCTACAACTACATCCGTGTGATCCACCGAAGTGTTTCCTTCACGCATGATCGAGCCCGCTGGGGAAGGCGTAGCTCGCGCCGCAACGAAGGAGATATTCGGTGACCACTCAGATCAAGGACCCGAGCGCCTCGCGTGGCATCGCACGAGGCGTTGTGTTCGTGCATTCGGCTCCCTCCGCGCTCTGCCCTCACATCGAATGGGCCGTCGCGGGGGTGCTCGGTGTGCCGGTGAACTTCGACTGGACGGCGCAGCCCGCCCAGGCCGGCACCTACCGAGCCGAGCTCTTCTGGTCCGGTGCGGTCGGTTCCGCAGCGGCGATTGCGTCGGCGCTGAAGGGATGGACGCACCTGCGCTTCGAGGTCACCGAGGACGGTACGTCGACCTCGGAGGGTGCGCGCTACTCCTTCACCCCCGACCTCGGCGTCTTCCACGCCGTCACCGGGATGCACGGCGACATCATGATCCCGGAGGACCGGCTCAAGGCCGCGGTCGTCAAGGCCGCTCTCGGTGACACCACGCTCGAGCTCGAGGTCGACAAGCTCCTCGGCAAGCCGTGGGACGACGAGCTGGAGACGTTCCGTCACGCGGGGGAGGGTGCCCCCGTTCGCTGGCTGCACCAGGTCGTCTGAGCGACCCCGTCGGCCGCAGAGCACGGCCGACGACGACTGAGGCCCCGGAGCGTGAGCTCCGGGGCCTCAGTCTGTGTCTGAACGGTGTCGGTCAGAGTGGGATGTTGCCGTGAGCACCGCGGCGTACGCCGACGGTCTGGATCGCGTCCTCGAAGGCGGCCGCGATCGCGCCACGGGTCGCCGACGGCTCGATGACTTCGTCCACGACACCGATCTCGACAGCCTTGTCGACACCACCGGCGAGGCGCTCGTGCTCGGCCGCGAGCTCCGCCTCGACCTGAGGACGGAGGTCGGGCGCGACCTCGGCGAGCTTGCGGCGGTGCAGGATGCGGATCGCGGCGACCGGTCCCATGACCGCGACCTCCGCGCCCGGCCACGCGAAGACCTTGGTCGCACCGAGGGAACGGGCGTTCATGGCGATGTAGGCGCCGCCGTAGGTCTTACGGGTCACCAGGGTGACCCGGGGGACCACGCACTCCCCGAAGGCGTGCAGGAGCTTGGCGCCACGGCGGACGACCCCGTCCCACTCCTGGCCGACGCCCGGCAGGTAGCCGGGGACGTCGACGACGACGATCAGCGGGACGCCGAGGGCGTCACAGAGGCGTACGAACCGGGAGGCCTTCTCCGCGGAGAGGGAGTCGAGGCAGCCGCCGAGCCGCAGCGGGTTGTTGGCGACGACGCCGACGGAGCGGCCGCCGAAGCGACCGAGCGCGGTGACGATGTTGGGGGCCCAGCGAGCGTGCAGCTCCTGCGTGGTGCCCTCGTCGAGGATGTTCTCGACCAGCGGGTGCACGTCGTAGGCGCGCTTCTTCGACTCGGGCAGCTGCTCGGCGAGGTCCTTGTCCTCGACCGCGGCGACGTCGAGGCCACCCTGGGAGCCGAGGAGAGAGGCGACCGTGCGGGCCTTGTCGAGCGCCTCGCGCTCGGACTCGGTGAGGATGTGCACGACGCCGGAGCGGCGGCCGTGCGGCTCGGGACCACCGAGGCGGAGCATGTCGACATCCTCGCCGGTGACGGAGCGTACGACGTCGGGACCGGTCACGAAGATGCGGCCCTCGGGGCCGAGGATGACGACGTCGGTGAGGGCGGGACCGTAGGCAGCGCCGCCGGCAGCGGGGCCGAGGACGACCGAGATCTGCGGGATCTTGCCGCTGGCCTGCGTCATCGCGTGGAAGATGCGGCCGACGGCGTGCAGGGAGAGTACGCCCTCGGCGAGCCGGGCGCCGCCGGAGTGCCACAGGCCGATGATCGGGATGCCGTCCGTCATCGCGCGATGGTAGGCGTCGACGACCACACGGCAGCCGAGGTCGCCCATCGCGCCGCCCATGACGGTGGCGTCCGAGCAGAAGGCCACCGCCCGGGTGCCGTCCACCTCGCCGACGGCGGCCAGCATGCCGGAATCGTCGTCAGGGGAGATGAGCTGGACGGTGCCCTCGTCGAAGAGCGCCCTGAGGCGGGTCAGCGGATTCCGCGGATCCTGGTCACGAGGAAGCTTCTGCTGTTTCCTCGCGGAAGCAGGAGCGGGCGCCGTGATGGTCATCAGATGCTTCCGTAGACGACCGCTACGTTCGCGCCACCGAAACCGAAGGAGTTGTTGAGGGCCGCGATGTCGCCGACGGGCAGGTCGCGTGCCTTGGTGGCGATGTCGAGCTCGACCGCGGGGTCCAGGTTGTCGAGGTTGATCGTCGGCGGCGACTGGCGGTGGTGGATCGCCAGGACGGTCGCGACGGTCTCGAGGGCCCCGGCACCACCGAGCAGGTGGCCGGTCATCGACTTGGTCGAGGTGACCACGACGTTCTCGACCTGCTTGCCGAGGGTGGCGTGGAGCATGAGGCCCTCGGCGATGTCGCCCTGAGGGGTCGAGGTCGCGTGGGCGTTGACGTGGACGATGGTGTTCGGGTCGATGTCGCCGTCCTCGAGCGCGCGCTTGATGGCGCGGCTGCCGCCACGACCCTCGGGGTCGGGCTGGGCGATGTCGTGGGCGTCGGCAGTCACGCCGGCGCCGAGGACCTCGGCGTAGATCCGGGCACCGCGGGCCTGGGCGTGCTCGAGCGTCTCGAGCACGACGATGCCGGCGCCCTCACCGAGGACGAAGCCGTCGCGGCCTGTGTCCCAGGGGCGGCTGACCGTGGTCGGGTCGCCACCATCGGGGCCGGAGGCGGTCTTGGACAGGGCCATCATGTTGGCGAACGCGGCCATCGGCAGCGGGTGGATCGCTGCCTCGGTGCCACCGGCGAGGACGACGTCGGCGCGGCCCAGACGGATCTGGTCGGCGGCCAGGGCGATCGCCTCGGAGCCGGAGGCACAGGCAGAGATCGGGGTCTGAGCCGCGGCGCGGGCGCCGTAGATCAACGAGATGTTGGCTGCCGAGGCGTTGGCCATCAGCATCGGGACGGCCAGCGGGCTGACCCGGCGCGGCCCCTTGGCCAGAAGCGTGTCGTAGTTGTCGAGCAGGGTGGTGACGCCGCCGATGCCGGTGGCGACAGCGACACCGAGGCGCTCGCCGTCGAGGCCGGCCTCGGTGGCCGTGCCCTCGAAGCCGGCGTCCTTCCAGGCCTGGGCCGCGGCGACCACGGCGAACTGCGCGGAGCGGTCCAGGCGGCGGGCCTTGACCCTCTCCAGGACCTCGGACGGCTCGACGGCGACACGGCCGGCGATGCGTACGGGAAGATCCTGGGCCCACTCCTCGGTGAGCTCGCGGATGCCGGAGCGGCCGGCGATCAAGGCATCCCAGGTGGTGGCTACATCTCCGCCTACCGGGTTGGTGGTGCCCAGTCCGGTGACGACGACTCGGGTGCGGCTGCTCATGTGGTCTCCGTGTGAGGTGTTGGCGCGTTGGGTCAGGTGAAGCAGATCCGGCGGCTCGGCCTGGGAGGGTTGGCCGAGCCGCCGGGGCGCGTCAGGCGTTCGCGGAAGCCTTCTCGATGAAGCTCACCGCGTCGCCAACGGTCTTGAGGTTCTTGACCTGCTCGTCGGGGATGGATACGCCGAACTTCTCCTCGGCAGCGACGACGACCTCGACCATGGACAGCGAGTCGACGTCGAGGTCATCGACGAAGGACTTGTCGAGCTGAACGTCGGCGACATCGATGCCGGCGACCTCGTTGACGATCTCGGCGAGGTCGGAGCGGATCTCTTCGGTGGTGGCCATATGTGGTGCTTCCTCTCGGATTTCTGTGTGGTGAAACTCTGGGGTGGTGCGAGACTACGGAACGACGACGACCTGGGCTGCGTAGACCAGTCCGGCGCCGAACGCGATGAGCAGGGCGGTGTCGCCCGACTCAGCCTGACCCTCCTCGATCATCCGCTCAAGAGCAAGCGGGACCGAGGCGGCCGAGGTGTTGCCCATGGTGGCGATGTCGCGGGCGATCTTGACCGTCTCCGGAAGCTTCATGGAGCGGGCCAGGGCGTCGACGATGCGCATGTTGGCCTGGTGCGGGACGAAGCAGTCGAGCTCGTCGGGCGTGATGCCGGCCTTCTCGAGCGCCTCCTGACCGACCTTGGCCATCGCGAAGGAGGCCCAGCGGAAGACAGCGTTGCCCTCCATGGTCAGCCAGGGAGTCTCCTTGGCTTCGTTCGCCTCGAACCAGTCGGGGGTCTGGATGTGGTTGGCCTTGTCGCCCGAGGAACCCCAGACGACCGGGCCGATCCCGGGCTCCTCGCTCGGGCCGACGACCGCGGCGCCCGCGCCGTCGGCGAAGATGAAGGCGGTGCCACGGTCGTGCGGGTTCGTGATGTCGGAGAGGCGCTCGACACCGATGACGAGTACGTTGCGGGCGCTGCCGCCGCGGATGAAGTCGCTGGCCATCGCGATGCCGTGGCAGAAGCCGGCACAGGCCGCCGAGACGTCGAAGGCGGCCGGGTGGTCGGCGCCGAGCTCGTCGGCGATCAGCGCGGCGACCGCGGGGGTCTGGCGCATGTGGCTGACGGTGGCGACGATGACGCAGTCGATCTGGTCGGCGCCGATCTTGGCGTGCTCGAGAGCCTTGCGCGAGGCGGCGACCGACATCATCTGCACGGTCTCCTCCTCACCCGCCCAACGACGCTCGGTGATGCCGGAACGGGTGCGGATCCACTCGTCGGAGGAGTCGATCAGGTCGACGATCTCGCTGTTGGGGACCACCCGGGTGGGGCGATAGCCGCCTACGCCGAGGATGCGGGCGTGCGGTGAACCTGTCGGGGCTGAGATCACGAGTGCTGGACTCCTGTCGGGTGCAGACGCAGCAGCGGCTGACCGGGGGAAACGAGGTCGCCGTCCTCGACGAGCCACTCTATGACCTCGCCGCCGTGGGCGGACGTGATCGCGATCGTGTCACGGAGGCTGGCGATGGCGCCGATCTCGGCGCCGGCCGGGATCACGTCGACCCCGGACACGGTCTCGGAGAGCTTGAAGGTGCCCTTGGACGGTGAGACGACCATACGCCAGGTCGGCGTGGTCTCGATCGGGTTGGACTCGCCGTGCTTCTCGACGAACGCGCGGGCGTCGTCGAGCTGGTCGGGAGTCTTCAGGGCGAAGGTCTCGACGCCCTTGAGGGCGCGCTTGGCGATCCCGGTCAGGGTGCCGGCCGGCGGCATCTCCAGGATGCCGGTCACGCCGATGTCGGACATGGTGTCGAGGCAGAGGTCCCAGCGCACCGGGTTGGCGATCTGGCCGACGATCCGGTCCAGCGCCTTGGCGCCGTCGTGGACGATCTGGCCGTCCTTGTTGCTGATCAGGCGCGTACGCGGGTCGTGGGTCGAGACGCTCTGGGCCAGCCGGGCGAGGTGGCCGACGGCGGGCTCCATGTGCTTGGTGTGGAAGGCACCGGCGACGCTGAGCGGCATCAGCCTGGCCTTGGCGGGCGGATCGGCGGCGAAGGCCTCGAGCTGCTCGAGGGTGCCCGCGGCGACGATCTGGCCGGGGCCGTTGTCGTTGGCGGGGGTGAGGCCGTGCTTCTCGATCGCGGCCAGCACCTCCTCGCGCACGCCGCCGAGGACCGCGGTCATGCCGGTCGGCGTCTTCGCGGCGGCCTCGGCCATGGCCTTGCCCCGCTCGCGGACGAGCACCATCGCCTGCTCGGCGCTGATCGCGCGCGCGCCCGCGGCGGCGGTGATCTCACCGACGCTGTGGCCGGCGACGGCCCCGATCTTGCCGAAGGCGTCCGCGGGCTGCGGGAAGAGCTCGAGCGCCGCGACCAGGCCGGTGGCGACCAGCAGCGGCTGGGCGATCTCGGTGGCGCGGATGGTCTCTGCGTCGGCATTGGTGCCGTAGTCGATCAGGTCGATGCCTGCGACGGTTGAGAGCCACTCCATACGAGCGGCGAAAGCGGGGTCCTCCAGCCACGGGGTGAGGAATCCTGGTGTCTGAGCACCTTGTCCTGGGGCGACAATGACGAGCACGCAACGATAGTCCCGTCTGGAGGGGTGTCGGTTCACCTTCAGCGGCAACGAATATCTGTCACGCAATCTTGTAGGGGTTCTACAACTTGCGTCGCTGCCAGGGTCAGTGGTCCTGTTGCCGGCCGAGAATCAGGGCAACCTGCAGGGCGAGAGCGTCGCGGGAGTCGGTCGGGAGGAACCCGGTGAGCTCCGCGACCTGCTTGAGCCGGTAGCGCACGGTGTTGGGGTGCACGAACAGTGAGCGACCGGTGGCCTCGAGGCCGCCTCCGGCGGCGAAGTACGCCGCCAGTGTCTCGATCAGGGTGCTGCGGGCCTCCACCAGCGGCCGATAGAGATTCTCGATCAGGTAGCGGTGGGCCCACGCGTCGCCGGCCAAGGCACGCTCGGGCAGGAACGACTGGCTGCGTGCCGGGCGAGGCGCGTCGGGCCAGCCGGGCGCGGCCCGGTAGGCGGAGAGCGCGGCCCGGGCGGACTCGGCGGCGGTGGCGAGCCCGGCCGCCATCGGTCCGACGACGACGGGCCCGTCGGCGAAGAGGTCGGCGATGCGCTCGGCGGCCTCCAGCGGGTCCTCGATGCCGCCGAGCAGGGCCACGAGGCGGTCACCTTGGACCGCGCACAGGGTGTGCAGGTCGTGGGCGCGGGCGCGGCGGCGTACCTCCTCCATGGCGGCGTCGAGGCGGACGCCGTCGGGGGCGTGGCCCAGCACCGCGCACAGCGGCAGGTCGGCGTCCCAGCCGAGCGCGCTGGCCCGGGAGAGGACGACCTCGTCGGTCTCGGCACGCAGGACCGCGTCGACCACGAGCGCCTCGAGCCGGGCGTCCCAGGCGCCGCGCTGCTCGGCGGCACGGGCGTAGACCTCGGCGGTGGCGAAGGCGACCTCACGGGCGTAGCGGCCGATCGCCTCGTGGACGTCGGCGGCGTCCTCGGGTCCGAGGAGGTGGTCGATGTTGGCCTCGACCACCTCGATGGAGAGGCGGACGAGGTCCACGGTCTGCTGGAGCGTGATGATGCCGGTCAGCGCACGGGGTGCGACGCCGAACATCGACGCGGCCAGGTCGGGCTTGGCGGTGTCGGCGGAGGCGCCGCCGCCGTACCAGCCGACGAACTCCTTGATGCCCGCCTGCACGATCAGGCCGACGAGGGAACGGTTCTTCGCGGAGAGGTCCTTGAACCACGGCATCGCGTCGTCCATACGCGACGTGGCGGCCGTCGCCAGCCGGCCGGTAGCGCGCCGCAGCGCCGTTGCCGTCCGCCGACGCGTATCGAGGGTCGCCTGATTGGTCACACTGCTGATCCTTCCACCTGGAGATGCGGCCGGGGGCCCGGAACTGTCGCTCCGAGCCCCCGACCTGACGGACAGACGCTCAGGCGTCTCCGCCCTCCTGCATGATGCCCTTCGTCGCCGTCGGGTCGTCGATGCGGTAGGTGTCGAAGGCCTTCTTCACCAACGCTGCGTCGATCTCGCCGGCCTCGGCCAGGGCCTGGAGGGCCTGGACGACGACGGACTGGGCGTCGATCTGGAAGAAGCGACGCGCGGCCGGGCGGGTGTCGGCGAAGCCGAACCCGTCGGCACCGAGGACGCGGTAGTCGTCGGGCACCCAGCGGGCGATCTGCAGCGGGACGGCCCGCATGTAGTCGGAGACCGCGACGACGGGACCGTTGGACGCCGAGAGCTTCTCGGTGACGTACGGCGTGCGCGGGGTCTCACCGGGGTGGTTGAGGCTCCACTGCTCGGCCTCGATGGCGTCGCGAGCGAGCTCGTTCCACGAGGTGACTGACCAGGTGTCGGCCTTGACGCCCCAGTCCTCCTCGAGGATGCGGGCAGCCTCCTCGACCCACGGGAACCCGACGCCGGAGGCCAGCAGGCGGACCTTCGGACCCTCGCCCTCGGCGGTCGAGACCTGGTGGATGCCCTTCAGGATGCCCTCGAGGTCGACGTTCTCGGGCTCCTTGGGCTGGCTGACCGGCTCGTTGTAGACCGTCAGGTAGAAGATGACGTTCTCGCCGTGCGGGTGCTCCTCGGTCGAGCCGTACATCCGCTCGAGGCCGCTCTGCATGATGTGGGAGACCTCGTAGGCGAACGCGGGGTCGTAGTGCACGACCGCCGGGTTCGTCGCCGCCAGCAGCGGGGAGTGACCGTCGGCGTGCTGGAGACCCTCACCGGTCAGCGTGGTGCGACCGGCGGTGGCGCCGACGAGGAAGCCGCGGCCCATCATGTCGGCCATCGCCCAGATCGAGTCGCCGGTGCGCTGGAACCCGAACATCGAGTAGAAGATGTAGAACGGGATCATCGGCTCGCCGTGGGTGGCGTACGCCGTGCCGGCAGCGGTCGCCGAAGCCAACGCACCCGCCTCGGAGATGCCCTCGTGCAGGAGCTGGCCCTGCGCGGACTCCTTGTAGGAGAGCAACAACTTCCGGTCGACCGACTCGTACTGCTGGCCGCCGGGGTTGTAGACCTTCGCGCTCGGGAACATCGCGTCCATGCCGAACGTGCGGTACTCGTCGGGCGCGATCGGCACGATGCGCTTGCCGATCTCCGGGTCACGCATCCAGTCCTTGAGGAGCCGGACGGTGGCCATCGTGGAGGCGATCTTGTTCTTGCCGGAGCCCTGCTTGAGCTCGGCGTAGACCTTCTCGCCCGGCAGGGTGAGCGGCTTGAACTCGACCCGGCGCTGGGGGAGCGGGCCGCCGAGCTGCTTGCGGCGCTCCATCATGTATTCGATCTCGGCCGACTCGGGACCCGGGTTGAAGAACGGCGCCGCGCCGGTCTGCTCGTAGGTCGCCTCGAGCTCCTTGTCGGAGATCGGCAGGAGCAGACGGTCGCGGAACTTCTTCAGGTCCGCCATGGTCAGCTTCTTCATCTGGTGGGTGGCGTTCTTGCCCTCCAGAGCGTCGATCGTCCAGCCCTTGATCGTGTGGGCCAGGATGACGGTCGGCTGGCCGACGGTCTTGGTGGCAGCGTCGAAGGCCGCGTAGACCTTGCGGTAGTCGTGACCACCGCGGGGGAGCTTGCGGATCTGCTCGTCGCTCATCTGCTCGACCATCTTGCGCAGGCGCGGGTCGGAGCCGAAGAAGTTCTCCCGGACGTAGGCACCGGTCTCGACCGAGTAGGTCTGGAACTGGCCGTCGGGGGTCGAGTTCATCTTGTTGACCAGGGCGCCGTCGACGTCCTTGGCGAGCAGCTGGTCCCACTCGCGGCCCCAGATGACCTTGATGACGTTCCAGCCTGCGCCGCGGAAGTTGGACTCCAGCTCCTGGATGACCTTGCCGTTGCCGGTCACCGGGCCGTCGAGCTGCTGCAGGTTGCAGTTGATCACCCACACCAGGTTGTCGAGCTCCTCGCGGGCAGCGACCCGGATGGCGCCGAGCGACTCGGGCTCACCCATCTCGCCGTCGCCGAGGAAGGCCCACACGCGCTGGTCGGAGGTGTCCTTGATGCCGCGGTTCTGCAGGTAGCGGTTGAACCGCGCCTGGTAGATCGAGTTGATCCCGGTCAGGCCCATCGAGACCGTCGGGAACTCCCAGAAGTCCGGCATCAGGCGCGGGTGCGGGTAGGAGGAGATGCCCTGGCCGACGCCGTGCTGCACCTCCTGGCGGAAGCGGAAGAGCTGCTCTTCCTTGAGCCGGCCCTCGAGGAACGCACGCGCGTAGATGCCGGGGGAGGCGTGGCCCTGGATGAAGACCTGGTCGCCGCCGCCGGGGTGGTCCTTGCCGCGGAAGAAGTGGTTGAAGCCGACCTCGTAGAGGCTCGCGGAGGACTGGTAGGTGGCGATGTGGCCGCCCACCTCCAGGCCCTTGCGGTTGGCGGAGGAGACCATGACGGCGGCGTTCCAGCGGATGAAGGCCCGGATGCGTCGCTCGATGTCCTCATCGCCCGGGAACCACGGCTCGCGGTCGGAGGGGATGGTGTTGATGTAGTCGGTGCTGCGCAGTGCGGGGACGCCGACGGACTTCTCTCGGGCTCGCTCGAGCAGACGCAGCATCATGTAGCGGGCTCGCTCGCGTCCGCTCGACTCGAGCATCGCGTCGAACGAGCCGAGCCACTCACTGGTCTCTTCGGGATCGATGTCCGGAAGCTGGGTCGGTAGACCCTCGTGGATTACGGTCGGCTGGGCGGGGGTCGGGCCCTGCGGACCACCAGTCGTCTCGGTGGATTCTTCGGTCACATCCTCAATGGTCGCACGCGGTCGAGAGCGGTCGCCCATCCGCGGTGGGTTACTGGACAGTAGGCGGTTTCTGCTGGTCAACCCCGGAAAATTCGTTCGTACGCCGAGTTGCTAATCTGCCGCCGTGACTAGCCTGGATCGTGACAATGCCGCTGCTGACGTCTTGGTGGTAGGTGAGGCACTGGTCGACGTGGTCACGACGGCCGATGGCGTGACCCGGGACCACCCTGGCGGGAGCGGCGCCAACGTCGCGGTCGCACTGGGCCGGCTCGGCCGTCCGGTGCGCTACGTCGCCTCCTACGCCGACGACGACCGTGGGCAGGCGCTGGCCGCCCACCTGGCCGACTCCGGGGTCCGGATGGCGTGCGACCCGCACGTGCTGACCCGCACCTCGACCGCGCAGGCCACCATCACGGCCGACGGGTCGGCGACGTACGTCTTCGACCTGGAGTGGAAGCTCGGCGAGATCGCGGTGGGGACGCCGCGGTTCGTCCACGTCGGCTCGCTCGCGCCGGTGCTCTCGCCGGGCGCCGAGACGGTCTTCGCCCTGCTCGACGGGCTCCCCGACTCCGTCCGGGTCCTCTACGACATCAACATGCGCCCTACGCTGACCGGAACCGGCCAAGAGGTCGTCTCGCGGATCGAGCGGGCGGCGGCGTACGCCGATGTGGTCAAGGCGAGCGATGAGGACCTGGAGACGCTCTACCCCGGGATCGGGCTCGACAAGGCGGCCGCGCGGCTGCTCGAGCTCGGTGCGGGTGCGGTCGCGGTGACCCGCGGCGGCGACGGCGCCAGCTGGATCACCGCGTCCGAGCGGATCGACGTCGAGGCCGAGAAGGTGACCGTCGTGGACACCATCGGCGCCGGCGACACCTTCTCCGCGGGCCTCGTCGACGCGCTCTGGGACGACTTCGACCGCGACCGGCGCGAGGTGCTCGCCCACGGCGTCCGGGCGGCGGCGGTCACGGTCTCGCGTGCCGGTGCCAACCCGCCGACCCGTGCCGAGCTGAACGGCTAGGCCACCTCTTCGAGGGCGACCCGAAGCGCTGCTCGGGCTCGATGCAGACGTGACTTCATCGCTGGCAGGCTCAGCCCCAGGTGCTTGGCGACCGATCTGCCGCTGTAGCCGTGTACGTCACGCAACAGCAGCACCTGCCGTTGGTCGGGAGGAAGGTCCGCGATGGCCGCGGCGACGAGACGAGCCTCGATTCCTGCCAAGGCGGCCTCCTCCGCCGACGAGCTGGCTCCGAGGGGCAGCTCGGTCACCTCGGCGAGGACGTGCCTCCTGCTGATGGTCCAGCGACGTACGCACTCGTTGCGCACGATGGTGAACATCCACGACGCCAACGCTCCGGTCGCTCGCAGCGTCCCGATCTTGCGATAGAGGATGACCAGCGCCTCCTGCGTCGCATCCTCGGCGTCCTGTTCGCTCATGCACAGCGACGTGGCGAACCGCCGTACGTGTGGATGGGCCCCTTCGATGAGCACCGAGATCGAGGCCTCGTCGCCGGCCTGCGCCGACCGGACGACGGCCGTGTCGGGCCACGGGCGGCGCGTACCACTGACGGTCATGATCACCCCGCGCGTTGAGGCAGGGCGTCGAGCGCCGCGAGGACGTCGCGGTGACGGTATCCGCCGGTGGGCATGGTGACGATGTCCGCGTACGTGACCCGGCCGGTGGCGTCCACGACGATGGTTCCGGACTGCATCACCGAGCCGAGCAGGCGGCGGGCGAGGCCGAGGTCACCGTGGAGGCCGGGGACGACGGGGAACGGGATCTGCCGCCGGTCCGCCCATGCCTGGGCCGCCGTTGCCTCCTCGGGGACGGCGATCAGGACCCGCACGCCTCGGTCGTGGAAGTCCTTGGCGTTGGACGTGAGGGTGCGTACGTGGGCGTTGCACATCATGCAGGTCGTGGTCCGCATGAAGTAGATGAGCGTGCCCCGGTGGCCCTCCCCGAGGAGATCGGCCGCCGTGCCGTCGCTCAGCTGCACGGAGGTGTCCTCGATCGTGCTTCCTACGTCGATCACGCGTGTTCCTCTCTGTTCTGCCCGCGGCGCGGGCTGTCGCAGATAGGAGTGGTCCAGCGCGCAAAAGGATTCACATCGGCCGCGGCCGGTCATCAGTTCCCGAGCGCGAGCCGTTCGGCGAGCGTACGTCCCAGCCAGGCCGCGGAGCGGATGGCGCTGCCGCAGTTGGCGACGAGGACGCCTGGGCTGGGCTCGTCGACCACCAGCGTCTTCTGTGCGGTGTCGACGCCCCAGAGGATGTCGTCGACGCGGGCATCACGGAGCCAGGGGAGCGTCGTGGCGAGCCCGCTGTCGAGGATCTCCTTCCAGTGGTCGACGGGGCCCGAGGTGTCCTCGTCCTCGACGATGTCCTCCTGCCCGACGACGACGCGCAGCTCGCCGTCGATGAGCTTCACGAAGACGTAGCCGAAGCCGTCACCGATCGGCACGATCGTGTGGGGCAGCTGCTCCCGTTCGGGGGGAACCGGGAGGTCGAGCACGAACAGCTGGCGCTTCTCGGCCTCGGCGCTGGCCTGTGGAAACACCGAGGCGTTCGCCGCGCCCATCGCGCCGAGGACCCGGCGGGCGCGGATCGCGCCGCGGGAGGTCTCGACCACATGACCGCTGCCGTCAGGGCGTACGCCGGTGACGAGCGCGTCGACCAACGTCGCTCCCGCTTCCTGCGCCTGGTCGCGGAGCAGCCCGACGAGCCCGGTCGCGGAGACGTTGAGCGCGGGGATGTGCTCTCCGGTGTGCAGCAGGTGGTAGGTGTTATCGATCATGTCCAGGTCCGCGCCGGCCGCGGCCCCGCGGATGAACTGCTCGGTCTGGGTCGTCATCTCGCGCTTCACCGGATCGGGCCACGTCCACCGGATGCTGCCGCCCGCATAGCGGTAGGTCGCCACGTGGGCTGGGTCGTCGGCGGGGTCGTGGTCGATGAGGACCACACGTAGGCCGGGCCGGGCCAGGAAGGTGGCTGTCGCAGCGCCGATCGGGCCTGCTCCGCAGATCGCGACGTCGGCCTCTGCGGGCTGAGTCATGAGTTGGTCAGCGGTCAGGTCGGCGGGGAGATCAGTCAACGAAGTCCTTCCGGGAGGTACATCAGGCCTGTGCGCGAATATTCGTCCAGAAGGCTATCGGCTGGGGTGCGCCCCGCGCTCAGCAACTGGTCCAGACAGTCGAGGTGGCCGGCCTCCGGCATGCCGGCGAGCGCTCGGCGGGCGGCCGCGAGCACGTCGCGGGCACCGGCGGCGATCTCGGGGTCGGCGAACGCGTCGGTCGCGGAGCGTTGGTGCAGGTCACGGCTGGGTTTGTCGGCAAGCTCAGGCAGGTCGTCGGCGAGGCAGACGCCGAGCGTCAGCGCCGCGCCGGCAAGCAGCAGGTCGCGGGAGAGGAAGGCGTCGTACGCCTTGAACTCGATGCGTCCCTCCTCACGCGGGATACGCGGCAGATGGACCATGGACGGCTCGGCGCCCGCGGGCGGGGTGACGAAGCAGCGCGCCGCGACGCGCCGCCAGGTGCGCTCGTAGGTGCGCTTGCTGGGGCCACGCCACGCCCGGCCGGCGTGGAAGGGCGAGCTGAAGCTGAACGGCACCATGAAGGGGCTGTAGTAGGTCAGCCGGCGGGTCACCTCGACGACCTGTTCCGCGGAGAGCCCGGGGAAGGAGAGGTTGATGTCGGGGCCGTAGCTCAGGTTGGAGACCTCGGCGTGGTCGTACTCACGGTGCTCGGCCCGCATCCTCCGCTCCCACTCGTTGAGCGGCGGGTCGAGGACGTACGCCTCGCGGATCGGGTTGAAGCCGACGATGCCCAGGTGCAGGCCAAGGTGAGCGAGGCGCTTGGAGATGTCGTCCTGCAGATCGATCAGCCGGTCGGCGGCGTCGGTCGTGCTCGAGCAGACCGGGGTGCGGATCTCCACCCCCTTGACCAGCATCGACGTGAAGGTGCCGTCGGCGTCGAAGCGCTCGTCGCCTTCTAGGTACCAGTAGCCGCTCTTGATCCCCAGGTCACCGCGGACGAGGTCCTCGTCGGTGGTGCCGGAGCCGTCGGCAAGGGCGCGTTGGAGGGTGTCGAAGTCGAGATCCACGAAGTCATGGAAGGTGCCCAGGTAGCGAAACGAGCCCGCGCCTACGTCGGGTGACTCCGTCACCAGGGCATACTCGAACTCGAACCCGGCGGAGTAGAGCACGGCGCAACTCTAGGGCAGTGCGCGGGCGGTCATCCGCATTTCTCGGAAATTAGGTTAGGCTCCCCTCATGTTTCGCGCGGTGAAGCCGGAGACAAAGCCGGAGACGAGGGTCGTGGTCACCTCGACCCGGCGTCTCAGTGCTGGGATGACCCGCGTCCACTTCCGCGCCGAGGACCTCTCCGCCTTCGAAGGGAGCGTGTGCACCGACCGGTTCGTGCGCCTGGAGATCCCGGTCGGCGACGGCTCGACAGTCTGCCGCACTTACACGGCGCTGGACCCCTCGGTCGCTGCGGGCACCCTTGCCATCGATTTCGTGCACCACGGCGACGAGGGCGTCGCCGGCCGGTGGGCGGCGACGGCTGGCGCCGGTGACGCGCTCACCGTGCGCGGGCCGGGTGGGACGTACGCTCCAGATCCGGCTGCCGACTGGCACCTGCTCGTCGGCGACGAGTCCGGTCTGCCCGCGATCCGGGCGGCGTTGGCGGCGCTGCCGGCCGATGCCGTCGGGTATGCGGTGATCGAGGTGCCCTCCGCGGCGCATCTCCAGCAGGTCGAGGCACCGGCCGGGGTCGAGGTGCGCTGGCTGGACGCCACCGTCGACCCGCCCCTGGATACCGTCGTCCGCGACCTGCCGTGGCTGCTCGGCCGGGTGCACGCCTTCGTGCACGGCGAGGCCGAGGTCACGATGCAGCGGATCCGTCCCTACCTGCTGCGCGATCGTGGGGTTCCGCGCGGCGACCTGTCGATCTCCGGCTACTGGCGCCGCGGGAACAACGAGGACAGCTTCCGTACGTGGAAGCGCAGCCAGGCTGTCGACCGCCAGGTCGCGCACTCAGCGCACTGAGATAGAGCCGCGGCCGCCCTGCGGGCTCCTGGTCTTCCTCGACCCGCCCTACCCGCTCTCCGACGACGCGGTCTCCGAGGACATCGCGCTGCTGGTCAAGCACGGCTGGCTGGTTC
>NZ_JBEXRR010000069.1:0-16805 GCF_040613175.1 Nocardioides sp. NPDC006303 | reverse complement strand
TACCTTGGTGAAGGAACGCGCCCGCTACACGTGCCCGGTAGCCGATGCTCTCCGCCGTGAGAGCGCGTCGACGCTGGCCGCGACCAGGAGGACCACTCATGGACTGGCAGTCGGAGGTCAACGACCCCGGCGAGTTCCTGGAGTCGCTGCGCTTCGAGATGAAGCGCACCGAGGTCTACGTCTTCACGCCCAAGGGCGACGTGATCGCGCTGCCCGCCGACGCCACCCCGGTCGACTTCGCGTACGCCGTCCACACCGAGGTCGGCAACAAGACCATCGGTGCCCGGGTCAACGGCCGTCTGGTGCCGTTGGAGTCGACCCTGGAGAGCGGCGACGTCGTCGAGGTCTTCACCTCCAAGTCGCCCAACGCCGGTCCGTCGCGGGACTGGACCTCCTTCGTCAAGTCCAACCGGGCGAAGGCGAAGATCCGGCAGTGGCACACCCGTGAGCGCCGCGACGAGGCCATCGAGAAGGGCCAGGACGCGATCGCCCGGCTGATGCGCAAGGAGGGTCTGCCCCTCAAGCGGCTGATGTCGCGCGAGTCCCTCATGCTCGCGGCCGACCACTTCGACCTCGCCGACGTCGACGCGCTCTACGCCGCGGTCGGCGAGAGCCACCTCTCCGCCCAGGCGGTCGTACGCCGCGTCATCGAGGATCATGGCGGCGACGACGGTGCCGCCGAGGACCTCGCCGAGGCCATCAACGTCGGCCGCAGGCGCCACGGCAAGGTCTCCACCGCCAACTCCGACGCCGGCGTCATCGTCAAGGGCTCCCCGGACGTCTGGGTCAAGCTCGCCAAGTGCTGCACGCCGGTGCCTGGCGACGACATCCTCGGCTTCGTCACCAAGGGTGGGGGAGTCTCCGTCCACCGCACCGACTGCACCAATGCCGCCGAGCTCCGCTCCCACCCCGAGCGGCTGCTCGAGGTCGAGTGGGGCTCAACGTCCAACTCCGTCTTCCTGGTGAACATCCAGGTCGAGGCGCTCGACCGGGCCCGGCTCCTGTCCGACATCACGATGGCGCTCTCCGACGCCCACGTGAACATCCTCTCGGCCCAGCTGACCACCACTCGCGACCGCGTCGCGAAGTCTCGTTTCTCCTTCGAGATGGCCGACTCCAAGCACCTGGACACCGTCTTGAAGCAGGTACGTACCGTTCCCGGCGTCTTCGACGCCTACCGCGTCACCCAATGAGAAAGTGAGCATCTCGTGGACCCGTTCACATGGTTTCTGATTGCTGCAGGCGTCGTGATCGTCGGCGCCGTCGTGTGGCTGGCGGTGAGAAAGTCGTCGGGAGGCGTCGACGAGGCTGCGGCGAACCGGAACAGGGGTCAGGCCCTGGGCAAGGCCGAATACTACGGAACAAAGCACCATGGCAGCTCCGACGGCGGCTCTGGCGGCCTCGGCTTCTGAGCCCTCCGCCGACTGGTGTCCCAATCATGGGACACCAGGCCTGTCCCGATCGTCATCAAAGAAACAGCTGCGTCGACTCGGGCGACTGAGAGAGGGAGCACGGCATGTTCACCTGGATCCTCATCATCGGCGGCGTACTTCTCCTCGCGGGCATCGTCTGGACCGTAATGGGCAAGGGAGGGAAGCCTGTCGACCACGATGATGTTCGTCAGGCGAAGATCCGCAACTCCGGGAAGGGCGACTACTACGGCGGCGCCGGCACGTGACCCCACGCCGAGTCGGCTCGTCATGACGAGCCGACTCGCCGGAGAATTCCGTCAGAACGAGCCGACTCGGCCGGATTCTGCGTCAGAACGCGCCGACTCGGCGCGCCTGAGTGGGACAGACGCGCCGAGTCGGGGTTGGGTCAGCTGAAGTCGGCGCTGGCGCGCTTGGCCATCTCGAGGAACTGACGACGCGACTCGAGGTTCTCCTCGAGGCTCTTGATCTTGCGGGCGTCACCCGAGGCCTGGGCCTTGGCGAGGTCGCTCTCGACCTGGGCGATGGCCTCCTCGAGCTTGGCGATCATGTCGTCGGCTCGAGCGGACTTCTCCGGGTCGGACTTGCGCCACTGGTCGTCCTCGGCGGACTTGATGGCCTGCTCGACCTTGCGCATCGCGCCCTCGAGCTCCTTGATGCGGTCGCGCGGGACCTTGCCGGCCTCGTCCCAACGGTCGGCGATGTCGCGGAAGGACCGCTTGACCGCGTCGAGGTCGTCGCCCTTCTCCAGCAGCGGGAGAAGCTCCTGCGCCTCGGCGAGCAGACCCTCCTTGACCACGGCGTTCTGCGCGAACTCGGCGTCGAGCGCTGCGTTGGCCGAGTCGCGGGCACCGAAGAAGACGTCCTGGGCGGCCCGGAACTGCTTCCAGAGCTTGTCGTCGACGTCCTTCGGGGCCGGCCCGGCGGCCTTCCAGTCGCGCATCAGGTCGCGGTAGCGCCCGGCGGTGGGGCCCCAGTCGGTGGACGTGGAGAGCTGCTCGGCCTCGACGATGATCCGCTCCTTGATCACCTTGGCGTCCTCGCGCCGGGCGTTGAGCTCGGCGAAGTGGGCCTTGCGGCGACGCGTGTAGGCGGTGCGCGCCGTCGAGAAGCGTCGCCACAGCGCGTCGTCGGACCCACGGTCGATGCGGGGGAGCGCCTTCCACTGATCGAGCAGCTCACGCAGCCGGTTGGCACCGTTGCGCCAGTCGTTGCTCTGGGCCAGCTTCTCGGCCTCGTCGACGAGAGCCTCCTTGGCGACCTTGGCCTCGGCCGCCTTCGCGGCCCGCTCGGCCTTACGGGCCTCGCGCTGGCTGGCGATGACCGGAGCGAGTGCCTCCAGCCGTGCCACCAGCGAGGCCAGATCACCGACGGCGTTGGCGTCGGTCACCTTCTCCACGACGGTCTTGACCGCCGCGGTCGCCTCGTCTGGCGACGTCTTGCCCGCATGCACGCGCCGCTCGAGCTGCTCGACCTCGAAGGCGAGCTGGTCGAAGCGGTTGGTGAAGAAGGCGAGTGCCTCCTCTGGCGTGCCTTCCGGGTATTGCCCCACGGAACGCTCGCCCTCAGCGGTCTTCACGTAGACCGTTCCGTCTTCCTCGACCCGACCCCACTGCTCGCTGGTCACAATGTCCCTACTCTTCGCATGAGGCGCTAACCTCTTATGAAATCTCCCCCGCCGGACACCGTGCTCGTCACAGTCCCGGTCGGCTCAACTTGCAGGTCCCCGTGGTGTCCCGGCACACCTCGGGATGCCCATCGTAGTCAGACGCCACGATGCGGCGCTGCACTGTACCGCTGGATAGGGTGTTTCTCGTGTTGATCGCAGGCTTTCCCGCCGGTCCGTGGGGCACCAACTGCTACGTCGCCGCCACCGGTCCGGGCACCGAGTGTGTCGTGATCGACCCCGGGAAGGACGCCGCCAAGGGCATCGAGGAGATCGTCCGGGAGCAGCGCCTCAAGCCGGTCGCCGTGCTCCTCACCCACGGCCACGTCGACCACATGTGGTCCGTGACGCCGGTGAGCAAGACGTACGACTCGACGGCCTGGATCCACCCCAATGACCGTCACCTCTTGGCCGATCCGCTCCAGGGCATCTCGCCGGAGTCCGCGCAGATGCTGCTCGGCATGCCGCAGGGCACCTACGACTTCGTGGAGCCCGACGACGTCCGCGAGCTCACCGACGGCCAGGCCATCGACCTGGCCGGAATGAGCTTCCTGATCGACCATACGCCCGGGCATACCGAGGGGTCGGTCACCTTCCGGACTCCCTACCCCGACCACGCCGAGGTCAGTGACGTGATGTTCTCCGGCGACCTGCTCTTCGCGGGCAGCATCGGGCGTACGGATCTCCCCGGCGGTGACCACGCCACGATGCTGCAGTCCCTGACCACCAAGGTGCTGCCCCTCGCCGACGACATCGTGGTGCTCCCCGGACACGGCGAACAGACGTCCATCGGTCGCGAGCGCGCGACGAACCCATTCCTTCAGGACCTGATCACCACATCATGAACAAGCCAACACCGCTCTCCGGCTTCCCGGAGTTCCTGCCGAGCCAGCGCACCGTCGAGCGCGAGGTCATCGCGACCCTGAGCCGCACCTTCGAGCTGCACGGCTTCGGCAACATCGAGACCCGCGCCGTCGAGCCGATGGACCAGCTGCTGCGCAAGGGCGACACCTCCAAGGAGGTCTACGTCCTGCGCCGCCTCCAGGAGGAGGACAGCGCCAGGGACAAGGGGATGGGGCTCCACTTCGACCTCACCGTTCCCTTCGCCCGCTACGTGCTCGAGAACGCCGGCAAGCTGGAGTTCCCCTTCCGCCGCTACCAGATCCAGAAGGTCTGGCGAGGCGAGCGCCCGCAGGAGGGTCGCTTCCGCGAGTTCGCGCAGGCCGACATCGACATCGTCGGACGCGACACGCTCCCGTTCCACCACGACGTCGAGGTCGCCCGGGTCATGCTCGAGGCGCTCGGCAAGCTGACCTTCCTGCCCGGGTTCACGCTCCAGGTCAACAACCGCAAGCTGATCCAGGGCTTCTACGCCGGTCTCGGCGCCCCCGACGTCGAGGAGACCATGCGGCTCATCGACAAGCTCGACAAGATGCCGGCCGACGAGGTCGGCAAGCTGCTGGTCTCCGAGGCGGGACTGACCGACGAGCAGGCCGCCAAGTGCCTCGAGCTCGCCACGATCACCGCCACCGACGACTCCTTCGTGGAGAAGGTCCGTGCCCTCGGTGTCGAGAGCGAGCTGCTCGAGGAGGGCCTGACCGAGCTGGCCACGCTGATCACCGCCACCGCGCCGCTCAACACCGATTCCGTACGCGTCGTGGCCGACCTGAGCATCGCCAGGGGCCTGGACTACTACACCGGCACCGTCTTCGAGACCCGTCTCGACGGCTACGAGAGCCTCGGCAGCATCTGCTCCGGCGGCCGCTACGACGCGCTCGCCAGCGACGGCAAGACCACCTACCCGGGCGTCGGGATCTCGCTCGGCGTGAGCCGCGTCCTGGTGCCCCTGGTGCAGAAGGGCGTGCTCGACGGCGACCGCAAGGTCCCGAGCACCGTCCTGGTCGCCGTCTCCGACGAGGAGAGCAGGGCCGAGGCCGATTCGGCGGCCCAGCAGCTGCGCGCTCACAATGTTGCCTGCGAGGTCTCGCCCAACGCCGCCAAGTTCGGCAAGCAGATCCGCTTCGCGGAGCGCCGCGGCATCCCGTACGTACTCTTCGCCACCCGCCAAGAGGATGGCACTGGCGGCTACGAGATCAAGGACATCCGCACCGGCGACCAGGTCCCGGCCGACCCGGCCACCTGGACGCCGCAGAACGAGAGCGACCTGAAGCCCCAGGTCGTCGCGAACAACGAGGAGAAGAAGTGATCCGCACCCACGACGCCGGCACCCTGCGTGCCGAGCACGTCGGCCAGACCGTGACCCTCGCCGGCTGGGTAGGCCGTCGACGCGATCACGGCGGGGTCGCGTTCCTCGATCTGCGTGAGGCCAGCGGCGTGGTCCAGGTCGTCGTCCGCGACGAGGAGATCGCCCACGCGCTCCGCAACGAATACTGCATCAAGGTCACTGGCGAGGTCGTCGCGCGCACGGACGAGAACCGCAACCCCAACCTCGCCACCGGCGAGATCGAGGTCGTCGCCAAGGACCTCGAGGTCCTCAGTGCGGCCGCGGCCCTCCCGTTCCCGATCGACGACCACGTCGAGGTCGGCGAGGACGTACGTTTCAAGCACCGTTACCTCGACCTGCGCCGCACCGCTCCCGGCAACGCCATCCGCCTGCGCTCGAAGGCCAACAAGGCCGCCCGCGACGTGCTAGCGGGTCACGACTTCGTCGAGATCGAGACCCCGACGCTGACCCGCAGCACCCCCGAGGGCGCTCGTGACTTCCTGGTCCCGGCTCGCCTGCAGCCGGGCTCGTGGTACGCCCTGCCGCAGTCCCCGCAGCTGTTCAAGCAGCTGCTCATGGTCGGCGGCATGGAGCGCTACTACCAGCTCGCCCGCGCCTACCGTGACGAGGACTTCCGCGCCGACCGGCAGCCGGAGTTCACCCAGCTCGACATCGAGATGAGCTTCGTCGAGCAGGACGACGTGATCGCCCTCGGCGAGGAGATCATCGCGGCGCTGTGGAAGCTGATCGGCTACGACGTGCCGCTCCCGCTGCCGCGGATGACGTACGCCGACGCGATGGCCAAGTACGGCTCCGACAAGCCCGACCTGCGCTTCGGCATCGAGATCACCGAGTGCACCGACTACTTCTCCGAGACGACGTTCCGCGTCTTCCAGGCGCCTTACGTCGGCGCCGTGGTGATGCCGGGCGGCGCGAGCCAGCCCCGGCGTCAGCTCGACGGCTGGCAGGACTGGGCCAAGCAGCGTGGCGCCAAGGGCCTGGCGTACGTCCTGGTCCAGGAGGACGGCTCGCTGACCGGTCCGGTCGCCAAGAACCTCTCCGAGACCGAGGCCGCCGGGCTGGCCGCTCACGTCGGCGCCAACCCCGGCGACTGCATCTTCTTCGCCGCTGGCGCACCCAAGTCGAGCCGCTCCCTGCTGGGTGCCGCCCGGCTGGAGATCGGCAACCGTCTCGACCTCCGCAAGGACGGCGAGTGGAGCTTCCTGTGGGTCGTCGACGCGCCGCTGCTCGAGCCGGCCTCCGAGGCCGTCGAGTCCGGTGACGTCGCGGTCGGTGCGGGGGAGTGGACCGCGGTCCACCACGCCTTCACCAGCCCGCAGGACGTCGAAGCCTTCGACAAGGACCCCGGCAACGCGCTCGCCTGGGCCTACGACATCGTCTGCAACGGCAACGAGATCGGCGGCGGATCGATCCGTATCCACCGCGAGGACGTCCAGAAGCGGGTCTTCGACCTGATGGGGATCGGCGAAGAGGCGGCCGAGGAGAAGTTCGGCTTCCTGCTCGACGCGTTCAAGTTCGGCGCCCCGCCGCACGGCGGCATCGCCTTCGGCTGGGACCGCGTCGTCGCCCTCCTCGCCGGCACCGACTCGATCCGCGACGTGATCGCCTTCCCGAAGACGGGTGCCGGTTACGACCCGCTCACCGCCGCTCCGGCGCCGATCACCCCCGAGCAGCGCAAGGAGGCGGGCGTCGACGCACGGCCCGCTCCGGCGACGGCCGCCGAGGGCGAATCAGCGAACTGAGCGCCCTTCGCGCAAAACCAACAGAGTCTCCGGGACCGATCCGTCGGTCCCGGAGACTCTTGGTGTTCAGCGGTGAATGGCAAGAATCCCTCCCGATCTGCCGTATCACTGGTTGAAATCGGATCGTTACCGGTACGGGGCGCATCCGGGCAAAGTCATCACATAGAGTTCCATCCGTCGACCTCGTGGGTCGGACGCTGCCGTGCGACGGCGGCACCCACAAATACGACTAGACAGAGGAACCATGAGCGAATCGGCCACCGTGTTCGAAGGTGAAGAACTCTCGGGTGGATCGACACCTTCTGCTTCGCCTGAGGAGGCGAAGAAGATCGCCGGCAAGTCGCCGATGAAGCTGGCATGGATGCGGCTTCGCAAGGACAAGCTGACGATGGTGTCGCTGACGGTTGTCGTCCTGGTGGTCCTGGCTGCCGTGCTGGCCCCCCTTCTCGTCAAGATGGGCGTGCTGGACCCGTTCAGCTACAACCAGGAGCTGCTCGACGCCAACACCATCCCCGAGGGCAGGTTCAGCGGTGCGAGCGCCGCACACCCGCTCGGCGTGGAGCCCGGCACCGGCCGCGACGCGATGTCCCGGTTCTGGTACGGCATCACGTTCTCGTTGGCGATCGCGCTGACCGCGGCGATCCTTTCCGTGGTCATCGGCGCGATCGTCGGGATCGTCGCGGGCTTCAGCGGTGGCTGGGTGGACGCCGGCCTGAGCCGTTTCACCGACCTGACCCTGTCCTTCCCCTCGACGCTGATGCTCCTGGCGCTCTCGGCCCTCGGCCTCGAGCTCGTGCAACAGCTGACCGGGCTACCCAACGGGCCGCTCGCGCAGGGGATCTACTGCACGGTGGTGCTGGCCATCTTCGGCTGGACCAGTACGGCCCGCGTGGTCAGGGGACAGGTGCTCTCGATCAAGCAACGAGAGTTCGTGGAGGCCGCGATCGTCCTGGGTGCCTCCAAGCCGCGGATCTACTTCAAGGAGATCCTCCCGAACCTGTGGGCTCCGCTGCTGGTCCTGGTCACCTTGATGATGCCGGCCTACATCTCGGCTGAGGCCGCCCTGAGCTACCTCCAGGTCAGTGTCAAGCCGCCGACGCCCACGCTCGGAAACGTCCTCGCGGACTCTTTGAAGTACGCGCAGGTCGACCCGTTCTACTTCTTCATGCCCGCGATCCTGATCGCGATCATCGTGATCTCGTTCAACCTTCTCGGGGATGGGTTGCGAGACGCCCTTGACCCCAAGGGTGACAGGTGAGCCTCGGGGCTCCGAACACACACAGGTGACCCGCCCGGGACACCGTTACGGCGTCAGTTGTCAGAGGCTGACGGCGACCACACCAAGGAGAAACGAATGCTCAAGAAGCGAGCTAAGTACGTAGCGGTGAGTGCCGCCAGCGTGCTCGGTCTTTCGCTGGGCCTGGCTGCCTGTGGCGGCGGGGACGGCGGCGGTGACTCGAGCGCCAAGGGCCTGACCATCGTCACCGAGGACCCGTGGGACCACCTGGACCCGCAGCGGATCTACGTGGGCGAGACGATCTCCCACACCACGCGTCTGGTCTACCGCAAGCTGCTCTCGAACCCGGCGTCGACCGACCCCGAGGTCTCGCAGAAGCCGATCCCGGACCTGGCGACCGACGAGGGCACCTCGACCGAGGGCGCGAAGACCTGGTCGTTCACCATCAAGGACGGCGTGAAGTGGCAGGACGGCTCCGAGATCACGTGTGAGGACTTCGCCTACGGCGCCTCGCGCAACTTCGCCGCCGACGAGCTCACCGGTGGTCCGGGCTTCTACCTGACCGCGAAGCTCGCCCTCAAGGGTGAGTACCCGGGCCCGTACACCGCGACCCCGGAGCAGCAGGCCGACTTCGACCAGGCCGTGACTTGCGATGGCAAGACCATCACCTACAAGTTCAACTCGCCGTGGCCGGACTTCCCGCTGGCGATCTCGTCGCTGCACATGATGGACCCTTACAAGAAGTCTGAGGACAAGGGCGCCAAGAACGACGACGTCATCTTCTCCAACGGCCCGTACAAGGTCGACACCTGGAACGCCCAGAAGGGCGGCACCCTGGTGCGCAACGACGAGTACGACCCGGAGACCGACGACAAGTCGCTCCGCGAGGCGAAGCCGGACACCATCACCGTGCAGTTCGGTGAGAAGGCCGCGACGACCTACGAGAAGCTGTTCTCCGACAGCCCCGACTCGCAGACGACCATCGTCAGCGGTTCGCGCGTCCCGCCGGAGTTCTTCCCCCGCCTCACCGAGGCCGGTGTCAAGGACCGCTACGTCCAGGTCCAGTCGCCCTACGTCGACTACCTGGTGCCGAACCAGAACCAGATGAAGGACCCGAAGGTTCGTAAGGCCCTGGCCCTCGCGACCAACGTCGAGTCGTGGATCGCCGCCGGCGGTGGCGAGAAGGCCTACACCCCGGCCGACTCCATCGTGAACCCGGCCGTTCCGGGCTACGTGGCCAACCCGGCCTACAAGGACCGCAACCTCAAGGGTGACCCGGCCGCGGCCAAGAAGCTCCTCACCGAGGCCGGCGCCGAGATGCCGTACCCGATCACCTTCACCTACCCGCAGAGCGACACCGCTGACAAGCAGGCCTCTGCGCTGGTCGAAGGCTGGGAGGCCGCTGGCTTCAAGGTCACGCTCGACCCGCTGGGTGACGTCTACTACTCCAACATCCAGAAGCCGTCCAACAAGGCCGACGTGATGTGGGGCGGTTGGGGCGCCGACTGGGGCTCCGCGATGACTGTCACCGCGGCGCTGTTCGACAGCCGTCAGATCGAGAAGACCACCAACGGTCAGAACTACGGTAACTACAAGAACCCGGCCGTCGACAAGCTGTTCGACAACGCCGCCAACTCGGCAACCATCGAGGAGCAGAACAAGTTCCTCCAGGAGGCCGACGCGACCCTGGGCGAGGACGTCGCCTACATCCCGCTGGAGATCGCGACCTTCAACTGGGTCCACGGCTCCAAGGTGAAGGACTTCATCACCACCGATGCCTCCTCGTCCTACCCGGACCTGGCGACCATCGACGTCGAGGACTGATCCTTCAGCTCCGCAACACCGTTCGGACGGCCCTGAGCCGATCCGAACATGGAGGCGGGGCTCGCCAGAGCCCCGCCTCTCCCATGTACCTGGACACGATTCCCCCCGGACGACACCCCACGACGGTGGTCCGGCCGATCCCAATGAAGGTGAGACCCACCGATGGTCGCCTACATCATCCGGCGCGTGATCGTCGGCTTGCTCATGCTGGTGGCGATGAGCTTCATCGTCTTCGCACTGTTCCTGAAGAACCCGGTCGACCCGGCACAGTTCTCCTGCGGCAAGAACTGCCCGCCTGAGCGCATCGAGGAGACCCGTCAGGCCCTCGGCTACGACCAGCCGCTGCTGGTCCAGTGGGGCAACTTCGCGAAGGGCGTCGTCGTCGGCCGCGAGTACCCCGCCGACGAGGCGATGCGCGAGGCGAACCCCGAGCTGGTGACGGAGTGCGCGGCGCCCTGCCTGGGCTACTCCCAGCAGCTGCAGATGACGGTCAACGATGAGATCGCGGAGGCAGCGCCGATCTCGATCTCGATCGCCCTGGTCGCGGTCACCATCTGGGTCGTCTTCGGAGTTCTGTTCGGAGTGCTCGCGGCGGTCTTCAAGGGAACCCTCGTGGACCGCGGGGTCGTCGGAGCCACACTCTCCCTCTATGCCTTCCCGACCTTCTTCGTGGGTGCCTTGCTGATCAACTTCGTAGCCATCAAATGGGGGATCTTCCCCGCGCCGGGATACGTACCGATAGCCGAGGGTGGTGTCGGGCAATGGCTGGTCCAGCTCATGCTCCCCGGGTTCACTCTCGCGGCGGTCTACATGGCGGGCTACGTTCGCATGACCCGGGCGTTCGTGCTCGAGTCGATGAGCGAGGACTACATCCGCACCGCGAAGTCGAAGGGCGTCAAGAGCAACAAGGTGCTCTTCAAGCACGCGCTGCGCGCGGCGCTGACCCCGCTGGTGACGATGTTCGGTCTCGACTTCGCTGCCGTCCTCGGCGGCGCGATCATCACCGAGGACGTCTTCAACTACTACGGTCTCGGAAAGCTCGCGGTCACCGCGAACGAGACCTACGACCTTCCCACCATCGTGGGCCTGGTGTTGCTCCTCGGGGCTCTGGTGATCCTCGCCAACATCGTCGTCGACGTCCTGTATGCCTTCATCGACCCGCGCGTGCGCGTCGCCTGAGGAGGATCTGATTCATGACTGACCTTTCCACGACGCCCGAGACGAGGCCCGCCAACGATGGCGCGTTCCTCTCGGTGCGGGACCTGAAGGTCCACTTCTCCACCTCCGACGGCATCGTCAAGGCGACCGACGGCCTCTCCTTCGAGCTCGAGCGCGGCAAGACGCTCGGCATCGTGGGCGAGTCCGGCTCGGGCAAGTCGGTCTCCAGCTCGGCGATCATGGGGCTGCACCGCGGCACCAACGCCATCCTCAGCGGCGAGATCATGCTCGACGGGGTCGACCTGCTCAAGGTGAGCAACGAGGACATGCGCAAGCGCCGCGGCCGCGACGTCGCGATGATCTTCCAGGACCCGCTCTCCGCGATGCACCCCTACTACTCGGTGGGCAACCAGATCATGGAGGCCTACCAGGTCCACAACAACGTGACCAAGAGGGAGGCGCGCAAGCGCGCCATCGAGATGCTCGACCGCGTCGGCATCCCGCAGCCCGACCGTCGTGTTGACGACTACCCGCACCAGTTCTCCGGCGGTATGCGCCAGCGCGCCATGATCGCGATGGGGCTGATCAACAACCCGAGCCTGCTCATCGCCGACGAGCCGACCACCGCTCTCGACGTGACCGTCCAAGCGCAGATCCTCGACCTGCTCCAGGACCTGCAGCGCGACTTCGACGCGGCCGTCATCATCATCACCCACGACCTCGGCGTCGTGGCGGAGATGGCCGATGACGTACTCGTGATGTACGCCGGCCGCGCGGTCGAGTACGGCCCCTGCAAGGAGATCCTCACCCACCCGCAGATGCCCTACACCTGGGGCCTGCTCTCCAGCGTGCCGGACCTGACCGCGTCGACCGAGGCCAAGCTGATCCCGATCCGGGGCAACCCGCCCTCGCTGCTGAACCCGCCGCCGGGATGCGCCTTCGAACCGCGCTGTGACCACGTGGCGAAGGTGGGCGGCGACCTGTGCCGGACGACCCTTCCCGACCTCACCCCGGCCAGCAGCGGTGGCAACCACACCAAGCGGTGCCACATCAAGAACGCCGACAAGGTCTACGAGGCAGAGATCCTGCCCGAGATCGCCCCTGACCTGGTGGAGGACTGATGAGCGACACCACGACTGCCACCGCGGCCTCGGTCGCGCCGGCGAGCACGGAGACCGTGCTCTCGGTCGAGAACCTGAAGATGCACTTCCCGGTCAAGGGCAGCGGCGTGATCCGGCGTACGGTCGGGCACGTCAAGGCCGTCGACGGGGTCTCCTTCGAGGTGGCCAAGGGCAGCGCCCTGGGCCTCGTCGGCGAGTCCGGCTGTGGCAAGTCCACCACCGGGCGGATGGTGACGCGGCTCTACCAGCCCACCGAAGGCAAGATCAACTTCGAGGGCACCGACATCGCCAACTACTCGGGTAGGAAGCTGCACCCGATGCGCCGGGAGATCCAGATGATCTTCCAGGACCCGTCGACCTCGCTGAACCCGCGGCACACGGTCGGTTCGATCATCGGCGCGCCGCTGCGGATCCACAACATGGTGCCCAAGGACAAGGTGCTCAGCCGGGTCCAGGAGCTGCTCGAGCTCGTCGGGCTCAACCCCGAGCACTACAACCGCTACCCGCACGAGTTCTCCGGCGGTCAGCGTCAGCGCATCGGCATCGCCCGGGCCATGACCCTGCAGCCGAAGCTGCTCGTCGCCGACGAGCCGGTCTCCGCGCTGGACGTGTCGATCCAGGCACAGGTGATCAACCTTCTGCAGGACCTGCAGAAGGAGTTCGACATCTCCTACCTGTTCATCGCGCACGACCTCGCCATCGTTCGTCACTTCTGCCCCGAGGTCGCGGTGATGTACCTCGGCAAGATCGTGGAGATCGGTGACCGTGAGTCGATCTACGAGCACGCTCACCACCCCTACACCCAGGCACTGCTCTCCGCTGTGCCCGACGTGAAGCAGGCCGCGATCGGCGGCCGTCGTGAGAGGATCCGGCTGGAGGGCGACGTACCTTCGCCGATCAACCCGCCTTCGGGTTGCCACTTCCGCACCCGCTGCGCCATCGCCAAGGACATCTGCTCCGTGGTCGAGCCGCCGCTGCTGCAGATCGGCAAGAAGCACAAGGTCGCCTGCCACTTCCCGGGTGAGATCCACCAGCACCCGGAGAAGCCGATCACCGCGCCGCTCCTGGGCGTTGACGAGTTCGGTGCGCCGGACCCGGGCGCCAGCCCGGCCGAGGTCCCGGGCGACGGTCCGGGCTACGCCGACACCTGGTACGACCTGGCGAACAACTCGCGGGGTCGTGCCTGAGGATCTCCCGCATCTCGTCGAGATTACGAAAGACGGTCCGCAGCCTTTGGCTGCGGGCCGTCTTTGTTACGTATGTGTCACACGTCACTGTCGGTATCGAACCGTTATCTGTAGTCCCGCCCGAAGGGTCGGAACTTGGCATAACTTGATGCAGCGCGCTGGCTCGGGGCCGCGCGAAGTGGTCTGGTCTTGGGCGTACCGAGCCTTGGCATCGAACGGAGATCCGAGCGTATGACTGTGTCCGAAGTGTTGATCCAGGGTCCTGATCCCGAGATCGATCCGGAACCGAGAACGGGCGATGTCGCCGGCCGTTCGCCGATGCGGATCGCCATGGACCGCCTCCTCTCGGACAAGGTCGCGATGATCTGTGCCGGGATCGTGCTGCTCTTCGTCCTGATCGCGATCTTCGCGCCGCTGCTGTGCATGCTGTTCGGCGTCGAGGTGCGTGCCGGCGACCCGGTCGCCGACACCGACTCGTTCAACTACCCCGTCATCGGCCCGCCCAACTACGGGTTCACCTGGGAGGCGCCGCTCGGCCTGGAGCCCAACTCCGGCAACGACCTGCTCGCGGAGTGGTTCTACGGCGCGCGTACGTCCCTGCTGGTCGCCACGATCGCCACGGTCGTCTCGACCATCGTCGGCGTGGTGCTCGGCCTGATCGCGGGCTACAGCCGCGGCTGGGGTGACCGGGTGATCACGTTCGTGATCGACCTCTTCCTCACGCTGCCGTTCCTGCTGGTCGCGATCGCGATCTCGCCGATGCTCGTGGAGCGCTGGCGGGAGAACCCGACGATGCTCGACAACGCCTCGCTGATCGCACTCATCGTGATCCTCTCGATCTTCGGGTGGATGGGCCTGGCCCGGCTGATCCGCGGCGAGGTGATCTCGCTGCGTGAGCGCGAGTTCATCGAGGCCGCGCACGTCCTCGGGATGCCGACCCATCGGATCCTGTTCAAGGAGCTGCTCCCCAACCTGGTCGCTCCGATCGTCGTCTCGTTCTCGCTGAGCCTGCCGGCCACGATCGCCGCGGAGGCGACGCTGGCGTACCTCGGCGTCGGTGTCACCGGACGCCCGTCCTGGGGACAGACGATCCTGCGCGCCCAGAGCTGGTTCGACGAATACCCCTTGTACCTCTACGCGCCGATCGTCGGGATCGTGGTCCTGGTCTTCGCGCTCAACCTGCTCGGAGACGCCATCCGCGACGCCTTCGACCCCAAGTCTTTCCGGTGAGCACGTCGTCGGAGAGAGGCATCAACCATGGAAGGTGGACACCAACGATGCAATTGAAGAGAACAGTGATCGCCGCCAGTGCGATCGCTGCGCTGACGCTCACCGCTGCTTGTGGTGGCGGGGGCGGCGGTGGCGAGGACCCGGCCGGCGAGTTCAAGGCCGGCGGCGGCGCCGGTGCCGGCAAGGATGCCACGGCCGAGGGGCCGCTGGAGATCCCGTCCGACGCCAAGAAGGGCGGCACGATCACCGTGCTGTCCAACAACGCCCCCCACACCCTCGACCCGACCCGGACCTACTACACCGACTCCGGTGCGATCATGTCCGGCCTGGTCACTCGCTCGCTGACGCAGTACGTCTATGACGAGGAGACCGGCGACTCCGTTCTCGTCCCCGACCTCGCCACCGATCTCGGTCAGGTCTCCGAGGACGGTCTGACCTGGACCTTCGAGCTGAAGGACGGGATCAAGTACGAGGACGGCACCGAGGTCACCGCCGAGGACGTCGTCTACGGCATCAAGCGCTCCTTCGCGACCGACACCCTGACCGACGGCCCGACGTACCAGACGACGTTCTTCAAGGACGGCGACAAGTACAAGGGTCCGTTCGCGGACACCGACGCCGAGCTGCAGAAGCTCGCCGACTACGAGGCCAGCGCAGGCTGGTACGGCGGTGAGGACTACGACGGCGTCGAGGCCGACGGCAACAAGGTGATCATCCACCTGGCTCAGCCGTTCCCCGAGCTCGACTACTACGCCTCGTTCCCGGTCTTCTCGCCGATCCCGAAGGCCAAGGACAAGGACCCGCTGGCCTACGAGAGCCACCCGATGGCCACCGGGCCCTACAAGTTCGAGTCCTACAAGCCGGGCAACGCGCTCACGCTGGTCAAGAACGACCAGTGGGACCCCGACACCGACCCCGGCCGGTTCCAGGCCGCCGACGCGTTCGACTTCAAGTTCGCCCAGGACACCGCCAAGCTCGAGAACCAGATCCTCGGCGACAAGGGCGCGGCGCAGACGATGATGACGTACGACGACGTCACGCCTCCGACCTACAAGTCGATCAAGGAGAACGCGCCGGACAACCTCGTCGAGGGCACCTCGCCGTGCACCTACATGTACCGTCCGGACCAGACCAAGATCAAGGACAAGAAGATCCGCGAGGCCATCAGCTGGGCCTACCCGTACCAGGCTGCCTGGAAGGCCTCCGGCGAGATCGTAGGCGTCACCATCCAGCCCGGCACCTCGCTCCTGCCCCCGGGCACCGCGGGTCGGGTCGAGTACCAGTACCCGAAGGGTCAGGACGGCCAGACCACCGACCCGGAGAAGGCCAAGGCGCTGCTGAAGGAGGCCGGGGCCGAGGGCTTCGAGCTGAAGTGGCACTACCAGCGTGACGACGAGCAGTCCGTGGCCAAGTCGGACCAGATGGTCAAGGGCTTCGAGGCGGCCGGCTTCAAGGCGACCCCGGTGGCCTCGACCGACGAGACCTACCGTGACGACGAGAGCAACCTCGACGCTCCGGTCAACCTCCGCTACGGCGGCTGGTGCTCCGACTGGCCCTCGGGCGGCTCGTGGTTCCCAGCGCAGTGGATCGGCTCGAACGCCAACAAGGCGGGCATGCCGAACCCGACCAACTTCAAGGAGGCCGACGCTGACGCGAAGCAGGCCGAGATCCTGAAGATGGACGCCGACGAGGTCCCCGCAGCCTGGGGCGAGTTCGACAAGTGGATGCAGGAGACCTACATGGTCGAGATCAACGCCGGCTACGACGCGAACGCCTTCATCAAGGGCTCGCAGGTCGGCGGGGTCGTCAACGACCCGGTCAAGGGCATGCCGAGCTTCTCCATCATGTACCTCAAGTGAGGTGATCCGGCCGGCGTGGGCGCACCCCACCCGCCGACGACGTTGATGGGACCGTGACCGTATGACCGATGCCTTGACCCAGCTCCGCTCGATGCAGGCCGCCGAC
>NZ_JBEXRR010000068.1:0-18432 GCF_040613175.1 Nocardioides sp. NPDC006303 | reverse complement strand
CCGCTGGTCGAGCCGCCGGAGCCGCTTGGCGGAGGCGTGTCGAGACCAACACGGTCCGCTGTCGCGCTCGGGGGGACTGTGTTGGTCTCGACACGCTCGCTGGCGCTCGCGGCTCGACCAGCGAAGGAGCGGGCGAGGTCGAGCAGGGTGTCGACGTTGAGGTGCTCCTCGACAAGGTCCCCGATCAGGTCCAGGCGGCGCTCACGGGCGGCCGGGAACGAGACCGCGGACGGCTCGCGGCCGAGCGTCGCCTCGAGGAATGCGCCGCGCAGCGCGTCGCCCTCCAGGCTGCCGTGCCACATGGTCCCGAAGACGTTGCCGGAGCGGGCGCCGCCGAGGAACTCCGATACCCCGTCGCCGCGGGTGATCCGGCCGTGGTGGATCTCGTAGCCGCTCGCCTCGACCCCGAGCGCCGACCCCGTGGGTAGGCGGAGGTTCTTGGCGGGGGTGAAGTCGGTGCGTACGTCGAGCAGGCCCAGTCCTTCGACCTCGGCGACCGACCCCTCGACGCCGTCGGGATCGGCGATCACGCTGCCGAGCATCTGGAAGCCGCCGCAGATCCCGAGGAGCGGGCGGCCGCGGCGTACGTGCTCGGTCAGGGCCACGTCGAGGCCGCGCGAGCGGAGCCAGGCCAGGTCGCTGATGGTGGACCGGGTGCCGGGCAGGACGACCAGGTCGGCATCGGCGAGGTCGGCCGGTGAGGAGGCGAAGACGACGTCGAGGTCCGGCTCCAGGCCGAGCGCGTCGACGTCGGTGAAGTTGGAGATGCGGGGGAGGCGTACGACCGCGACCTTGCGGGTGGCGCCGGCTTCCGCACGCCGTCCGTCGAGGTCGAGCGCGTCCTCGGAGTCGAGCCATAGCGACGGCTCCCAGGGGAGCACGCCGAAGACCGGGCGCCGGGTGAGCGACTCCAGCGAGTCGAGCCCGGGCTTGAGGAGCCCGGCGTCGCCGCGGAACTTGTTGACCACAAAACCGCTGATCAGAGCCTGGTCCTCGGGCTCGAGGAGAGCAAGCGTGCCGTACATCGCCGCGAACACCCCGCCCCGGTCGATGTCACCCACGACCACGGTCGGCAGCCCGGCATGCCGCGCCAGCCCCATGTTGACGTAGTCCCCGGCCCGCAGGTTGATCTCGGCCGGGCTCCCCGCGCCCTCGGCGACGATGACCTCGAAACGCGAGGCCAGATCGTCGTACGCCGCATGGGCGGCGGTCGCCAGATGCCGGCGCCCGGCCTCCCAGTCGTGCGAGGAGACCTCGCCGGCCGGATGCCCCATCAGCACCACGTGGCTGCGGCGGTCGGAGCCGGGCTTGAGCAGCACCGGGTTCATCGACGGCTCCGGGGTGACCCGCGCCGCCAGCGCCTGCACCCACTGCGCCCGGCCGATCTCGGCGGTCGTCCCGTCGGGCGCCTGGCAGACCATCGAGTTGTTGGACATGTTCTGGGCCTTGTAGGGCGCCACCTTGACGCCGCGGCGGGCGAAAGCCCGGCACAGCCCGGTCGTCACGACCGACTTGCCCGCATCCGAGGTGGTGCCGGCGACCAGCAGCCCGCTCATGCTTTCGGAGCCCGAAGGAGGTAGATGTCCATCACCCAGCCGGACGTCTCGCGCAGCCGGGCGCGTGCCTCGTCGATGGCAGGCAGCACCTCGCCGACCGTGCCCGCGACCAGCTCCTCCTCGCGGGTGCCGAGGTTGCCGCCCCACCAGATCCGCCAGTCCTCGAGCCCAGGGAGGTCGACTACCCGGTTGAGCATCACCACGAGGTTGTCGTGCCCGGCCTCGACGGCCTCGAGCACGGCGCGGCCGGTGGTGACGTAGAGCGGGCGCCCGACGTCATGGAGCACGAGCCGGTGCCGGGCGGCGAGCAGCTGTACAGAGGAGATCCCGGGGATGACGTCGACCTCGACGTCGAGCTGCTCGGAGATCTGGTCGACGACCCGGATCGTGGAGTCGTAGAAGGCGGGGTCGCCCCAGACCAGGAAGCCGACGTCCCCGGGGTGCTCGGCCAGCACGGCCAGATATCGCTCGACCCGGGCCCGGTGCCAGTCGGCGACGGCGGCCCGGTACTCCGCGTCGGTCCCGGTGAACTCCTCACGCCGCTCGCGGGGCGCGTCGGCGACCTTGACCACCCGGGCGGGCTGGTCGAGATGGCGGTCGAGCAGCTCCTCGCGGGCCCGCACCAGCGGGTCGGGCATGCCCTGCTTGACCGTGCCGGACTTGTCGGTGACCAGGAAGAAGTCGACCGACCGCATCGCGGTCACGGCCTCGAGGGTGACCTGGTCGGGGTCACCGGGGCCGACCCCGATGATCTTGATCCGACGCTTGCCAGATGAGCTCATTCCTCCTCCAGGTCACCTTCGATGTCGAGATAGATCTCCTGCATCGCCGCGACGACCTCGGGGTCGGGCGACTCCCACAGCCCGCGCTCGGCGGCCTCGTGCAGCCGCTCGACGATGCCGCGCAGCGCCCACGGGTTCGAGGATCGCATGAACTCCTGGTTGGTCTCGTCCAGGACGTACTCGCGGGCGAGCTTCTCGTACATCCAGTCCTGCACCACGCCGGCGGTCGCGTCGAAGCCGAAGAGGTAGTCGACGGTCGCGGCCAGCTCGAAGGCGCCCTTGTAGCCGTGGCGCTGCATCGCCGAGATCCAGCGCGGGTTGACCACCCGGGCTCGGAAGACGCGGTTGGTCTCCTCCTGCAGCGTGCGGGTCTTGATGGCGTCGGGGGAGGTGGAGTCGCCGACGTACGCCTTCGGCTCGCTGCCGGTCAGCGCACGGACGGTCGCGACCATGCCGCCGTGGTACTGGAAGTAGTCGTCGGAGTCGGCGATGTCGTGCTCGGCGGAGTCGACGTTCTTGGCGGCGACCTTGATCCGGCGGTAGTTGGCGCGCATGTCGTCGGCCGCCGGGGCGCCGTCGAGGTCGCGGCCGTAGGCGAAGCCGCCCCAGGCGGTGTAGACATCTGCCAGATCGGCATCGGAGCGCCAGTTGCCGGCCTCGATCACCTGCAGGATCCCGGCGCCGTACGAACCGGGCTTGGAGCCGAAGATCCGGGACGTCGCGCGGCGCTGGTCGCCGTGATCGGCCAGGTCCTGGAGGGTGTGCGCGCGGACGAAGTTGTCCTCGGCCGGCTCGTCGAGGTCGGCCACCATCCGGACCGCGTCGTCGAGCATCGAGACGACGTGCGGGAACGCGTCGCGGAAGAACCCGGAGATGCGTACGGTCACGTCGATCCGGGGCCTGCCCAGCTCTTCGAGCGAGATGACGTCGAGGTGCGTGATCCGGCGGGAGGCCTCGTCCCACGCAGGTGCCACCCCGAGCAGTGCGAGCACCTCGGCGACGTCGTCGCCGGACGTACGCATCGCGGAGGTGCCCCACACCGAGAGCCCGACCGATGTCGGGTAGTCGCCGGTCTCGTCCAGGTAGCGCTGCAGCAGCGAGTCGGCCATCGCCTGCCCGGTCTGCCACGCCAGCCGCGACGGCACCGCGCGGGGGTCGACGGTGTAGAAGTTGCGTCCGGTGGGAAGTACGTTGACGAGCCCCCGCAGCGGCGAGCCCGACGGCCCCGCGGGGACGAAGCCACCGTCGAGCGAGTGCAGGACGGCGGACAGCTCGTCGGTCGTCCCGTTCAGTCGCGGCACGACCTGCTGGGCGGCGAAGACGAGCACCTGCCGCACGGCGGGGTCGTCGTGGAGCGTCTCGGCGACCGCCGGATCCCAGCCGGCCGCGTCCATCCGCTGCACCAGATCCTTCGCCTGGGTCTCGATCTCGTCGACCGCCCGTGTGTCGGCGCCCTCCTTGAGACCGAGCGCCGCGCGCAGCCCAGGCACGGCGCCTCCGACGCCGCCCCACACCTGCGCGGCGCGCAGGATCGAGAGCACCAGGTTGACCCGCGCCTCGCCCTCGGGCGCGGCACCGAGGATGTGCAGGCCGTCGCGGATCTGGGCGTCCTTGATCTCGCAGAGCCAGCCGTCGATGTGGAGCATGAAGTCGTCGAAGTCGTCGTCCTCGGGCCGCTCCTCCATGCCGAGGTCGCGGTGGAGCTCGGCGGCCTTCATCAGCTGCCAGATCTCGCCGCGGATGGCGGGCAGCTTGGCCGGGTCCATGGAGGAGATCCGGTCGTACTCCTCCATCAGCGACTCCAGCCGCGCGATGTCGCCGTAGGACTCCGCACGCGCCATCGGCGGCACCAGGTGGTCGATGATCGTGGCGTGCGCGCGGCGCTTCGCCTGGGCACCCTCGCCGGGGTCGTTGACCAGGAACGGGTAGATCAGCGGCATGTTGCCGATCGCCGCATCCGGGCCGCAGGACGCCGAGAGCGCGGCGTTCTTGCCGGGCAGCCACTCCATCGAGCCGTGCTTGCCGAGATGGACGACGGCATCGGCGCGGAAGCCGTTCTCGAGCCAGCGGTAGGCACCGAGGTAGTGGTGCGACGGCGGCAGGTCCGGGTCGTGGTAGATCGCGACCGGGTTCTCCCCGAACCCGCGCGGCGGCTGGATCAGGATGACGATGTTGCCGGCCTGGAGCGTGGCCAGCACGAGCTCGCCCGACTCGTTGATGAAGAGCTCGCCCGGCGTCGGTCCCCAGGTCTCGACCATCTGCTCGCGCAGGTCAGCGGGGAGATCAGCGGTCCACTTGTCGTAGTCGGCCTTGGAGATGCGTACGTGGGCGTCGGTGAGCTGGGCGTTGGTCAGCCACTCCTCGTCCTGGCCACCGGCCGCGATCAGCGCGTGGATCAGCGCGTCGCCGGCGGCGGTGTCGCCCTCCTCCGCGGCGACGGAGTCGAGGATGCGTACGACCTCGTTGTCCTGCCCCAGGTCATAGCCCTCCTCACGGAGCCGGCGCAGCATCCGGATCGCGGAGACCGGAGTGTCCAGGCCGACGGCGTTGCCGATCCGGGAGTGCTTGGTGGGGTAGGCGGAGAGCACCAGGGCGAGGCGCTTGTCCGGGTTGGGCGTGTGCCGCAGGCGCGCGTGGTTGACCGCGATCCGGGCGACCCGCGCGGTGCGCTCGGGGTCGGCGACGTAGTGGGGGAGACCCTGCTCGTCGAGCTCCTTGAAGGAGAACGGGGCGGTGATGATCCGCCCGTCGAACTCGGGGATCGCGATCTGGTTGGCCGAGTCGAGCGGCGTGACGCCGTCGTCGGAGGCCTCCCACTCCGCACGAGAGCTGGTCAGGCACAGTCCCTGGAGCACCGGGATGTCGAGCGCCGCCATCCGCTCCACGTCCCAGGCCTCGTCCTCGCCACCGGCGCTCGCCGAGGCGGGTACGGAGCCACCGGCCGCGAGCACGGTCACGATCAGCGCGTCGAGGGTGCCGAGCGCCTCGTAGAGGTCGTCGGGCGCCGAGCGCAGCGAGCCCGCGAAGACCGGTACGCCGGTGGCCGCGTCGGTCGCGTCGATGGCGTCGGCCAGCGCGTGGGCGAACGCGGTGTTCCCGCTGGTCTCGTGGGCTCGGTAGTAGAGCACCCCGATTCGCGGCTTCCCGTCGGTCGAGCCGGGCCGCTCCGCGAAGCCCCAGGCCGGGACGGTCGCCGGCGGCTCGAACCCGAAGCCGGTCAGCAGGACCGTGTCGGAGAGGAACGCGTGCAGCTGGGCGAGGTTGCCCGGCCCGCCCTCGGCGAGATAGCGGTGAGCCTCGGCGGCGACACCCATCGGGACGGTGGAGTGCTCCATCAGCTCGGCACTCGGCTGCTGCTCGCCACCGAGGACCACGACCGGCGTGCCACGCTCCTTGACGGCGCTCAGGCCGTCCCACAGGTCGGTGGGCGAGCCGAGGAGCCGGAAGACGACCAGGTCGGCGTCGGCCACGACCTGCTCCAGATCGGTCGCTCGCGACGGGTTCGCCCAGGCGTAGTCGGCGCCGCTGGCACGGGCCGAGAGCAGGTCGGTGTCCGAGGTGGACAGAAGGGCGATGCGTACGCGTGCAGAGTCGGCCATGCCGAGTTCCTCCTAGGGGTTCTCGCCCCGTCGATCGGTCGGATAGCCCGTGGCCAGTGTCTGGCTGTGTCCGTGCCCAGAAGCTGTACGGACGTCACAGTGGCGGAACCGCCCCGGACTCTCACCGGGTTCCTGCGCCACGAGCGTGCTCGCAGCCTACCCCGCGCGGCGCGCGAGCCAGGTCTCGCGGGTGATCTCGTACTCGACCTCTCCGTTGGCGTGCCCGGCGAGCGGTTCCTCGAAGTCCTCGTGGAACGCGCGTACGAAGCTCATCCCGACGGAGACCATGGTCGCGCGGGACGCCTCGTTGACCGCCATCGTCTGCGCGATCACCCGATCGATCCCGAGGTCCTCGAACCCATGGCGGAGCAGCTCGAGCGAGCCTTCCTTCGCGAACCCCTTGCGCCAGTGGCGCTGCGGGAGCCGGTAGCCCAGCTCGGCGGCATCGGTGCGCGGCGGGTTGTCGGGCGGCTCGAACATGTAGAGCCCGACTGCCTCACCGGCCGCGTACCCGATCCACTTGCCCAGCGCCTCCGTCTCCTTCGCCACCCGGATCCACTTGTGCATCCGCTCCTCGGTCTCCTCCGGTCTGAGCGCGCGGGTGAACAGATGGCGGAGCACTACCGGATCGGAGTTGAGCTCGACCAGGAACGGCAGATGCTCCTGGCTCAGCGGGACCAGGTCGAGGCGCTCGGTGCGCAGACGGGCTTGCGGCATGGGGCGACGCTAGTGAAGACGTACGCCACAGGCACCTGGTTTCTGGGGCGATCCGGGTTCGACGTCGTCCGACAAGCCAATTGACAAATCTGTTTGTCAATTGCATCCTGGATCTTGTGAGCAACGGCATCATCTACGTCGACGAGCCGGACCGAGTGGCCGCGGCGCTGTCGCCTATCCGTCGGCAGCTGCTCGGTCACCTGCAGGAGCCCACGTCTGCTACCCAGCTCGCCGCCGTGCTCGAGCTGCCTCGCCAGCGGGTGAACTACCATCTGCGGGCGCTGGAGTCGGCCGGGTTGGTGGAGCTGGTCGAGGAGCGGCAGCGCCGTGGATTCGTCGAGCGGATCGTGCGTGCGAAGCCGGGCGCGATCGTGGTCGACCCATCGGTGATGGGCCGCGGATCCGACTCTGCTGAGAGCGCGGGGCGGATCATGGACCAGTTCGCCGCCGACCACCTTGTCGGGGTGGCGGCGGCCACCGTGCGGGATGTGGCCCGCATGCAGGTCAAGGCAGACGAGCAGGGCAAGCGCCTGCTCACGTTCACGATCGAGGCAGCCGTGCGCTTCGCTGATGCCGCCGACGTGCACAGATTCACCGAGGAGCTGACCGAAGCGCTGCGGCGTACGGCCGAGGGTTTCGACAGCCCGACCGGTCGGCAGTACCGCGTGGTCATCGGTGGGCATCCCGCCCCGGCAGCGGTGACCGAACCGTCCGAACAGGAGCAGAGCGATGAATGACATCCAGAGCGGCGAGACGCCGCGGATCGAGGTCACCGCGGCGGCCTCGGCCGATACCGCGTGGCAGGCGCTGCGGGACCCGGCCGCCATCCGACAGTGGCACGGCTGGGACGCGGATGAGACCGAGGCCGAGATCGACTCGATCTACTTCACCGAGGTCGTCGAGGAGGCCGACCGGCGCACACTGGTCGCCAACGGCGGCGACAGGTTCGAGATCCAGCCGGACGGCGACGGCGTCAGAATCACGCTGACTCGTGCGCCGTTGTCCGGCAACCCGGACTGGGACGCCTACTACGACGACGTCACCGAGGGTTGGACGTCATTCATGCATCAGCTTCGGTTCGCGCTCGAGCGCCGCCCCGGCATGACACGCCGCACGTTGTTCTTCGCCGATCGCGGCTCCTACTCGGGCACCGTCATCGAGCGGCTCGGTCTCGACGCTGTCGCCGGCCAGCCCCGGGGCAGCCGCTACACAGCGACGATCGCCGGGGAGGACGTGGCCGGCGAGGTGTGGTTCCGCTCGGCGCACCAGCTGGGCGTGACGGTCGACGCATGGGGCGAGGGCCTGCTGGTGATCGCCGGCACCGCGCCGTCGGACGCCGACCCGGCCGGCACGTCGATGGCCATCCTCAGCACGTACGGCCTCGACGGCGCCGACTTCGGGCAGCTCGACACGAGGTGGACCGGTTGGTGGGCCGATCACCGGGCGGGGGAGTGATCCCCAGCCAGGTGGCGTAGGGCTCGGTGGGCGGCGTGATAGCCGCACATGCCGTGGACGCCGGCGCCGGGCGGGGTGGCGGCGGAGCAGAGGAACATCCCGGGGATGCCGGTGTCGTAGCCGGCGAGTGTGGGCCGGACGATCAGCTGGCGAAGGGTGTTGGCGCCGGTTGAGATGTCACCCCCGACGTAGTTGAGGTTGTACGCCGCGTAGTCGGCCGGTGTGGTGACGTGCGTCGCCACGATCTGATCGCGGAAGCCGGGGGCGAAGCGCTCGATCTGGGCCAGCACCGCGTCGGTGGCGTCGCCCTCGTAGGCGTGCGGGACCTGCGCATAGGCCCAGACCGGTTTGAGGTCTCCTGCCGAGCGGGTCGGGTCGGCGACGTACTGCTGACCCAGCAGCACGAACGGACGCTCCGGCATCCGCCCTGCCACGATCTCCCGCTCGCTGGTCGCCACCTCGGCGATCGTCCCGCCGAGATGGACGGTGCCGGCGCGGCCGACCTCCGGGTCACGCCACGGGATCGGACCGCGGACCGCCAGGTCGAGCTTGTACGCCGCGGGACCGTGCTGCCACCTCCGCATCGCCCGACGCGGCCGCTCGGGAAGTGCGGCACCGGCGATGTCGGCGAAGCCGCCGGGGCTGGTGTCGAACAAGGTGACATCCGTGTCCGGAAGGTCGGCGAGGTTGCGGACGGTGGTGCCGGTGACGATGGTGCCGCCCAGCTCCTCGAGCCGTTGCGCCATGGCGAGGGTGATCGCGTGGGAGCCGCCCTCGGCGACCGGCCACCCGTAGCGATGCCCGCTGACCACGAGCATGGTGCCCACGGCGGCCGTGCCCGGGCGGTCCAGCGGCTGGAACGCGTGCGCCGCGCACCCGGCGAAGAGCCCCTTCGCCTCCTCCTCGCGGAAGGCCCGGGCGAGCACGGTGGCCGGTGGAACGGCACGCATCCCGAAGCCGGCCAGGCGGAACGGATGCCGGGGGAGCCGCACGATCGGACCGAGGACGTGGTCCGAGATCGCGTCCCAGCCGCGTACGACCGGGCCGAACAGCTGCCGCCAGCGCTGCCCGTCGGTGCCCAAGCCGGCGGCCGTCTCATCGACGGAGCGGTGCAGGAGCGCTGCCGTGCCTGTGTCGAGCGGATGGGCGAGCTCGATCTCGGGAAAGCGCCAGGTCAGGCCGTACTTCTCCAGCTCGAGGTTGCGCAGGAACGGTGAGGCCAGGCCGAGCGGATGGATCGCCGAGCAGATGTCGTGGCGCAGCCCGGGCAGGGTCAGCTCGGCGGTGCGCGTGCCGCCGCCGACGGTCTCCGCGGCCTCGAGGACCGTCACCCTCACGCCCCGCTGTGCGAGCACGATCGCGGCCGCCAGCCCGTTGGGCCCGGCGCCGACGACGGTCGCGGAGTGCGGCTTCATGGGACCAATCCAACCAGCGGGGCCGGTCATTCGTTCAGGCTCCGTCGTTCAAGACCCGGTTGGCGACGGCGAAGGCGGTGTTGGCGGCGGGTACGCCGACGTAGATCGAGGTCTGCAGGAGCACCTCGATGATCTCCTCGCGGGTCAGCCCGTTGGTGAGCGCGGCGCGGAGATGGAACTCGAGCTCCTCGAAATGGCGGCCGGCGACCAGGGCGGTGAGGACGCCGATCGAGCGGTCTCGGCGGGCGAGGCCGGGGCGGGTCCAGATCGTGCCCCAGGCGTAGCGCGTGATCAGGTCCTGATAGTCGCGGTTGACGTCGGTGATCGCGGCGGTGGCCCGGTCGACGTGGTCGTCGCCGAGCACCTGGCGGCGTACGTTCATCCCGGCCGCGTAGGCCTGGTCGGAGGCCGTCACGTGGGAGGTGACCAGGGTGGAGACGGCGTGCGGCGCCTCGGCCGGCGCGAGGTGACCGACGGCGTCGAGGGCGACGAGCCGCCCGTTGCGCACCCCGACGGCGATCTCCTCGAGCGAGGCCGGCGGGGTCGGGGCGTCGTCGACACCCGCGATCGCCAGGACCGGCGCGGCGACCTCGGCGAGCCGGCCGCGGACGTCGTACGCCGCCAGCGCCTCGCAGACCAGCGCGTAGCTCTCCGCGTCGGCGTCGCGCAGCGAGTGGAGCAGCGCGCCGCCCCGGGCGGGCTCGCGCTCGAGGAAGCCGGGGGCGAACCAGCGCTGGGTGGAGCCGGCGATCTGCGAGGCGGTGCCGGCGGCGCGTACGGTCTTCGCACGGTCGTTCCAGCCCTCCGGTTCGCCGATCTTGGCGCCGGTGTTGGTGAGCACCGCGGCGCTCACCCGGGTGGGTGCGTCGAGCAGGAGCTGGAGGCCGACGGCCCCGCCGACCGAGTCGCCGGCGTAGGCGAAGGTGCCGTGGCGCTCGCCGCGGTCGGTGAGGACCCGGTCTACGCAGGCGAGCACGCCCGCGGCGAGGTCGGCCATGGAGAAGGCGTCGGTGGTGGGGGTGCCGTGGCCGTGGCCCGGGAGCTCCCAGCCGATGACGTGGAAGCTGTCCGCGAGCAGCTCGGCAGCGGCGGCCCAGAGCGCGGTCACCGAGGTGCCGAGGGACGGGCCCACGACCAGGAGCGGCTTGCTCGGGTCTCCGGCCAGCTCGACAGGGGTGATCCTCGGCGTCATTTACAGGTCCTTCCAGATTTCGTGGGCGCGGGCGAGGGTGGAGTCGATGAGGGCGTCGGTGGCGCCGAGATAGTCATCGAGCCCGGCAGCAGCCTCGGTCCCGGCAAGGATCTCGCCGCCCACGAACCCGGTCAGCGACCGCTGCTCGGCCAGCAGGTCCGCGCCCGCGGCTTCGGCGGTGGCGCGCATCCGGGCCGCGTCGACGCGGAGCCCGGCGAGAAGCTCGGTGGTCTGCGAGGCGGCGACGGCGCTGCGGCGGGCGAGGGTCTGCAGGGTCTCCCACTCGACGTGCCAGGCGCCGTCGGGACGTTCGTCGACGTACGTCGCCGCGGCGGTGTGGAGCGTCGCGGCCAGCGGGGGAGCGGCGAGTGCATGGCGGCGGACGAGGACCGAGAGCACCGGGTTGGACTTGTGCGGCATGGTCGAGGAACCGCCGCGCCCCTCGCCGGCCGGCTCGGCGAGCTCGCCGATCTCCGGGCGGGCCAGCAGGGTGATGTCGGTGGCGATCCGGCCCCAGGTATCGGCCACGGTGACCAGCGCGTCGGCGGCCGCGGTCAGCGGCGCGCGGTTGGTGTGCCAGGGGGTTCGCGGGGTCAGCCCGAGCGTGGTCGCCGCGGTATGGGCCGCATCTTGGGCAGCGGAGACGGGATCGCCGAGACCGCGGAGCCGGGCCAGGCCGACGACCGCCGCCAGGGTGCCGGCCGCGCCACCGATCTGGGCGGGCAGTGACGTACGCGTCCGGCGGAGGGCCTCGGCGGCGTCGCTCAGGCCGGAGAGCCAGGTCGCGGCCTTGAGACCGAAGGTGATCGGCACCGCGTGCTGGGTCAGGGTGCGGCCGGACATCACCGTGGCCCGGTGGTCCCGGGCGAGACCGGTCAGCGACGCGGCCTGCGCGGCGAGCTCGTTCTCGACCCGGTCGAGCACGTCGGCGAGGCAGAGCACGAGCGCGGTGTCGACCACGTCCTGGCTGGTCAGGCCCTTGTGGAGCCAGCGGGCGGCCTCACCGTCGAGCCGGCCACGCAGCAGCTTCACGAGTCCGATGACCGGGTTGCCCCCGGCCTCAGCACCCTCGGCGAGCGCTGGGACGTCGTCCGCGGAGACCAGGCCGGCCAGCGGCGTACGTGCTTCCTCCGGGGCGATCCCGGAGGAAGCGACAGCGGCCAGCCAGGCCTCCTCGACCCGCACCATCGCGGCGAGGTAGGCGGCCTCGGAGAAGAGATCCCCGGCGCGCTCCTCGCCTGGCCACAGCAGTGACATTCGGCTCCTCAGCGGTAGGTGAGAAAGGTGGTCTCGCGGTCGCCCTGGAGGTGGATGTCGAATCGCAAACCGGTTGCGTCCGCGGTTGCGACCAGCGTCGCACGCTCGTCCTCGGACAGCGACACCAGCAGGGGGTCGCCGGCGTTGGCGGGGTGCTCGGGCAGGTAGATCCGGGTGTGCAGCTTGTCGAGCAGACCGCGGGCGAAGACGGTGAGTGCGAAGAAAGGTGCAGATCCCTCTGCGGACGCACCCGGGAGCACCGTCGAGAACGTGTAGTGGCCGTTCAGGTCGGTGTCGGCGCGGCCCCAGCCGGTGAAGGTCCAGCCGTCGCGGTGCAGCGACCCCTCGGCCTGCGGGACGTTGCCCTCGGTGTCGGTCTGCCAGATCTCGAGGAGGGCGTCGGGGATCGGGTTGCCGGCGCCGTCGTAGACCCAGCCGTGCAGCCGGATCGAGCCGGGGCTGCCGGGCGGGACCAGGTCGGCGTCGCCCTCGTAGGGGAGCGCGTAGCCGAAGAAGGGGCCGATCGTCTGGCCTGGCGTCGGAGTGGTCACAGTTCGCCCTCCTCGGGCTCGGTCCAGGTGCGGCTCGGGCCGGTCAGGACGATGTCCCAGTTGTAGCCCATCGAGTACTCGGGGGTGGAGAGGTCGTGGTCGTACGTCGCCACCAGGGCATCACGAGCCTTCTGGTCCGTGATCGACTGGTAGATCGGGTCGAGGGCGAAGAGCGGGTCGCTGGGGAAGTACATCTGCGTGATCAGCCGCTGCGTGAACGCGCGGCCGAAGAGCGAGAAGTGGATGTGCGCCGGCCGCCAGGCGTTGATGTGGTTGCCCCACGGGTAGGGGCCGGGCTTGATCGTCTGGAACCGGTAGCGCCCCTCGGAGTCGGTGATGCAACGGCCGACGCCGGTGAAGTTGGGGTCGAGCGGCGCCGGGTGCTGTTCGCGCTTGTGGATGTAGCGGCCCGCCGAGTTGGCCTGCCAGATCTCGACGAGCTGGTTGCGCACGGGGCGCCCGTCGCCGTCGGTCACGCGGCCGCTGACCGTGATCCGCTCGCCGATCGGCTCGTTGCTGCCACCGATGGTCAGGTCGGCCTCGAGGGGGTCCACGTCGGAGTTCCCGAAGCACGGGGCCCATAGCTCGATGGTCTCGGGGTCGGCATGGCGCGGGTCCTTGGTGGGGTGGCGCAGGATGCTGGACCGGTAGGGCGGGTAGTTCAGCAGGGGCTGACGTACGTTCTGGCCCGCGGAGTCGGCCTCGAGCTTGGCGATCTCGGCCGAGAGGTCGGCCTGAGTCTCGACTGGTTGCTTCTTGGTGGGCGCTGTCACGCTCCGAACGCTAGGTGCCGGAGGCGTACGATGAAAGCACAGACTTCCGCTGAGCGAAAGAGGTGGGCGAGATGGCCGGAGGCAGTGGAGGCCGGACCGTCGCCTCCCGCGTGCTCGGTCTCATCGGCGCCTTCGACGCCGGCCATCGCCGGCTGACGCTGAGCGAGCTCGCGTCTCGCGCGGACCTCTCCCTCCCGACCGCCCACCGCCTGGTCGCCGAGCTGGTCGAGTGGGGCGCCCTGGTGCGAGAGGAGGATGGGACGTACGCCGTCGGCCGCCGGCTGTGGGATGCCGGCCTGCTCGCGCCGGTCGCCACCGACCTTCGCTCGGTCGCGGCCCCGTTCCTCCACGACCTCTACGGCGCGACGCTGGAGACGGTGCATCTGGCCGTTCGCGAGGACGACCACGTTCTCTACCTCGAGACGCTCCGCGGCACCCGCAACGTACCCATCGTCTCCTCGGTCGGCTCGCGCCTGCCGATGTACTCCACCGGCGTCGGCAAGGTACTCCTGGCTCATGCGCCCGAGGACGTACGCAACCGGGTGCTGACCGGCCCGCTCAAGCCGTTCACCCGCCACACCATCACCACCCCCGGCCTGCTGCGGCGTCAGCTCGACCGGGTGATCACCGAGGGGTACGCGACCACTGCCGAGGAGATGACCCTCGGCGCCTGCTCGGTCGCGGTCCCGATCACCACCGGGTCCGGCGTCGTCGGCTCCCTCGGCATCGTCGTCTCCGACCTCCGCCGCAACCGCCTCCGCCTCGTCTCCGCCCTCAAGGTCGCCGCCCAGGGCGTCTCCCGCGCCCTTCCGTGAGCTGCGTCGGTCGAGCCGCCGGAGCCGCTAGGCGGAGGCGTGTCGAGACCAACACAGTCGACTCGAGCGCCGCCGGAACCGTGTTGGTTTCGACACGCTCGCTGGCGCTCGCGGCTCAACCAGCGGGATCGGACGGCGACCGCGTGGGGTACCTTGCGCGGGTGACGATCCAGACCCCGAACGAAGACGTACGCCTCGCTGCTGCCGAGCGGCTGGGAGCCCTGGCCACGCCGCCGGGTGCCCTGGGCCGCCTGGGCGAGCTGGGGGTCTGGGTGGCCGCGTGCCAGGGCGAGGTGCCGCCGCGACCGGTCGACAACGTACGACTGGTGATCTTCGCCGGTGACCACGGCGTCGCCCAGCACGGAGTCTCGGCGTTCCCGCCGGCGATCACGGGCGCGATGGTGCGTACGTTCCTGGGCGGTCGGGCCGGAGTCAGCGCGCTCGCGAAGGCGCACGGCGTCCAGGTCCGGGTGCTCGACCTCGGCGTCGACGAGGAGTTCGAGGACCTCGACGCGGCGACCAGGGAGGCGCTGACCCAGCACAAGATCCGGCGGGGGAGCGGCGCGATCCATCTCGAGGACGCACTGAGCGCCGAGGAGGCCCGGGCCGCGCTGGAGGCCGGTGCCGCGGTGGCCCGCGAGGAGATCGCCGCCGGCGCGCAGCTGCTGATCAGCGGCGACATGGGCATCGGCAACACCACGCCCGCGGCGGCGATGGTGGCCGCCGGGCTCGGACTGCCCGCGAGCGAGGTCACCGGTCGTGGGACCGGCATCGGCGACGACGCGCTCCGAACCAAGACCGACGTCATCACCGCGGCCCTGGACCGCGCCGGTGATCGCACCGGCGACCCGGTCGAGACCCTTGCCGCGCTCGGCAGCGCCGACCTGGCCGCGACGACCGGTTACCTCCTCGAGGCCGCCCGCAGCGGCACGCCGGTCCTTCTCGACGGCCTGATGAGCGTCGCCTGTGCCCTCACCGCCGACCGGATCGAGCCCGGCGCCGCGACGTGGTACGCCGCCGGCCACCGCTCCACCGAGCCCGCCCAGTCGATGGCTCTGGAGAAGCTCGGCCTCGAGCCGCTGCTCGACCTCGACCTGCGGCTCGGCGAAGGCTCTGGCGCCGTCGCCGCGGTACCGGTCGTCCGCAGTGCCGTCGCCCTGCTGCGCGACGTCGCCCTGCTCTCCGAGCTCGCTCCGGGAGACCCTGCCTGATGCTTGTGCGGGACGCCTGGCGTCTCGCGGTCGGCACGCTGACCGCGATGCCCGTGCCTCCTCCCGAGCACGTCGATCGCCGTCGTGCCGCGGTGGCGATGGCGGTCGCGCCGCTGGCGGCGTTGCCACTCGCACTGGGGGCCGCCGCTATCGCACTGCTGGGGCAGCTCACCGGGCTACCGCACCTGGTCACCGCCCTGCTCGCGATCGGCGTCGTGGTCGCCGGCAACCGAGCGCTCCATCTCGACGGTCTCGCCGACACGGTCGACGGCATGGCTGCCTCCTATGACCGCGAGCGCTCGCTGGCAGTCATGAAGACCGGCACCTCCGGCCCTGCCGGCGTCATCGCGATCGTCCTCGTCCTCGGTCTCCAGGTGGCGGCGCTCGCTTCGCTGCTGGCGGGTGAAGGCGGCGTACGCCTGGCTCTTCTCGCTCTCGTCGCGGTCTGCGCGTCACGCGCGGCGCTGTCCCTGTGCTGCGTACGCGGCGTGCAGCCCGCACGCCAGGACGGCTTGGGGCGCACGTTCACCCAGACCGTCTCGCCGTTCCTCGCCGCCGTTGTCTGGGTGGCTTCGGGCGCTGCGCTGGCGGCCGCCGCATGGTGGGCGGGCATCGGCTGGTGGCGGGGCGCATCGGCCGCAGTGCTCGCGGCCCTGGTCGTCGCGGTGGTCCTGGTCCGGGCCGTCAAGCGGTTCGGGGGAGTGACCGGCGACGTCTTCGGTGCGGCCGTCGAGGCTGCGCTGGCGACCATCCTGGTCACCCTGAGCACCGGCTAGAGCTTCAGGACCCGTCCGGCGATGACGAGATGCACCTCGTCGCAGGCCGCGGCCAGTCGCTGGTTGACGAGCCCGAGCAGATCACGGAAGAGGCGCCCCGATCGATGGGCCGGGACGACTCCGAGCCCGACCTCGTTCGTCACCAGCACCACATCTCCGCCCTGCTGCTCCATCACGGTGGCCGCGTCCTCAACGAGCGCCGAGACCGCCGCGGTCGCCTCCTCCGACGTGGCCTCCCACAGTTGGCGGGAATCCATGACGGCCGTGAGCCAGGTACCCAAGCAGTCGACCATCACCGCGTCGCCGTTGGTCAACCCCTCGGCCAAGGCCCCCGCGAGATCCCGAGACTCGACCGTACGCCACCCCTCCGGCCGCCGAGCCCGATGCGAAGCCAGCCGCGCAGCCCAGTCAGGATCCGGCTCCTCCTCGACCGTCGGCCCCGGCGCGACGTACGCCACCGAAGGCGCGGCCGCGAGCAGCGACTCAGCATGCCGCGACTTTCCTGAGCGCACGCCGCCTGTCACCAGAATCCTCACCGGCACAGCCTAAGCGGGTGCATGTATATCGGGTCGGCGGCGGGGTCTGGCGCAGCAGATTCAGTTAGGTCCGGGCTTGGGATTCCGGGCTGGTGACTCCTGATGAGTGATGGGCTCGCCCTTTTACAAGACGATGACACCTTGTGAACGCTTCACAAGCGCCAGCCGTGTGGGGAGGGCAACGACAGTCCGATCGGAACCGGCCGAGCATGGGCGCGGATCCTGGCTGGCAATGCTGCCCGGTCAACTACTCGCCTCGCCCGATCGCCCCCGGCATGGAACCGGATCTGACGGATGGACAGCGGCCGCGCCGAGGGCTGCGACGCCATCAATCGCCATCAGCAGTATCGGCAGCCCATACCGAGGTCGGGGCACAGATCAGCGATCGCATGGTGGGGTGGGCTATGAGGGACGGGCACAGCGACGCCGGCCAGCCCAGCCTCGATCAGCTGGTTCGGGTTCGCCGGGTGAACCGGATTCGCCCGCTCGGGAGCCGCTCATACCCATAGTTGGGGTCGTGGATCCGGCGATGGTCACTGGAGCAGAGCAGGACAATGTTCGCCAGGTCGGTTCGGCCACCTTCGGACCAGGGTCTGAGGTGGTGGGCCTCGGTCCAGGCCGCTGGGGCGTCGCAGTCTTCGGCTTGGCAACACTTGTCTCGTAGCCGGAGGGCACGGTGTTGGATCGGGTACGCCAACCTTGCGGTGCGTCCGAAGTCGAGGATCTCGGAGTCGGTGCCCAACACGACCGGGACGAGGTCGGCGTTGCAGGCCATCCGGCGAGCCTCAGCGGCGCTGATCTGCTCGCCGTCGAAACCGAGGGCGGCGGTGCCGAGGTCCTTGCGAAGGTCATCCACGTTCATGGTGATGAACACCGTGGTGCCGTGGCCACCGTGGCGGGGCAGCTGGTCGACGTCGTAGGTCTCGACCACCCGAGCAAACGCCTGGCCCAGCAGCCGGTCGTAGGGGGCTTTGCGGCCCTTGTCCTCGGCCGAGAGCTTCCGGGGCTGGGCCAGGGAGTCCAGCTGGGTCCGCAGCCGCAGCCCGACCGTGCGGGACACGCGGGCGTGGATGTCGATGGTGCCGTCGCCGTTGTCGCGGGAGGAGAAGAAGGTACGCCGCTGGGCGTGCTCCTCCTCGCGCTGGAGGGTCTTGGCTTCAGCGGCCTCGAACCGCTCGGGGTCGACCTCGGCCAGGATCCGTCGGCCGACGATCTTCAACTCGTTCGCCGTCAGGCTGGTCGCGTAGTCGACCAGCAGCTTCTCGGCCAGGACCAGGTCCTCGCCGCTGGCGGCCGGGTCGGTCTCGACGGCGTCGAGGGCCTGGGTGATCACCCTGGCTTTGTCCTGGGACACAACACCTTCAGCGAGGCCGGCGGCGACGAGCCCGTACTTGGTCACCGCCGCCGCGAGTTTCACCTGGGAGCGAGCGACGCCCTTGTCGACGAGCAGCTCGGTCCGCATCCACCCGGAGGCGTCCTTGGCGCCGGTCTCCTCGGCGATGTCGCCGGCCGTGGCCAGCACCCGCAGCTTCAACGCGGCCTGTTGGGCCTGGAGCTTCTCCAGTCGCTCGAGGAGGTCTTTCTTCTGTCCTGTCCGCCAGTAGGCGGGGTCGGTGGCCAGCAGCTCTTGGAGGGCGGTCTCGATGGCCTTCAAGGCGGCGTCGATCGCGTCGCCGGGGTTGGTGCCCCAGTGGTCGATGTCGCGGCCGAGACTCATCGCCGTCCTCCCCTTCAGAGGTGTGCTGTGATGGTCTGATTCTACGCCTCCAGTCGTGCTACGGCCATCTATTTTCCCAG
>NZ_JBEXRR010000067.1:0-18979 GCF_040613175.1 Nocardioides sp. NPDC006303 | reverse complement strand
GCGCCGACCTGGGTGCGGGCGCCGTCGGCGCCGATGAGGAACTTCGAGCGGATCTTGTACTCGTGGCCGGTCAGCCGGTCGCGGGCGATCGTGGTTGACGAGCCGACTCGGCGGGTTTTCAGGTGATCTGGTGGGCGAAGACGCGGTCCAGCTCGGCTGGGGCGTCCGCCGTCACCCCGCCGTGAACGGGGCCGGGCTGGAGGACGGTGCTCTTCGGGGCCTTGAGGAGGCCGAAGCGGGCGGACTCGTTGTCGGAGAGCGACCGGAGGCCGTACGCCGTGGCGCGGACGCCCGCGCCGAAGCCGGCGTGGGCGGCACCGGCGCATATCAGGTCCACCGACTCCAGGGCGGCCCGTACGAGGGAGAGGTCGAGGTCCGGGGCGAAGGCGGCGAGGCGCTGCTCGTCGAGGGCCCACCTGGCGGCGAGGAACTTCTGCTCGGGGCAGTGGAGGACGACGCCGACGTTGAGGAATTCCTCGCGCTCGGGGCGGGGTACGCAGCGGAGCACGACGTACTGGTAGGCGTCCATCACGCCTCCTGGGCCGGCTCGGCCGCAGGCAGCCACGGGCGCCCGCCGTCGAGGCGCGCCCGCAGGAACGCGACGTAGCGCTCGCGCAGCGACTCCGGGGTGTCGTAGCCGGGAACGGGCTCGAGCCACTCGTCGGGTACGTCGGCGAGCACCTTCTCCAGCACCGCGTCGTCGAGCCGCGCGGCGAGGTCGTCGTTCTGGGCGATCGCCTCGTCCGCGAAGGCCCGCAGGATGTGCTCGGAGGTGTCGAAGGGCTGCGCCGCGTAGCGCGCCGGGTCGCCGCCTCCGCCGGGCCAGACGTGGTGGAAGTAGAGCGATGCTCCGTGGTCGATGACGTAGAGCGCGCCGTTCCACAGCAGCATGTTGGGGTTGCGCCAGGAGCGGTCGACGTTGGCGATGAGCGCGTCCATCCACAGGATCCGCCCGGCCAGCGACGGGTCGGGCGAGTAGGCGGCGTCGTAGCCGAAGGCACCGGCCAGGAAGTCGATGCCGAGGTTGAGCCCGGCGCTCACGTTGAGAAGGTCCTGGACCTCCTCGTCGGCCTCGTAGCGGGCGATCTCGGGATCCAGGTCGAGCACGACCTGGTCGGGCGTGGGGATGTCGAGCGCTCGGCACAGACCGGTGACGATCACCTCCGCGACCAGCACCCGCAGCCCCTGTCCGGCGCCGCGGAACTTGCAGACATAGGTGCCGAGGTCATCGGCCTCCACGATCCCGGGCAGGCTGCCGCCCTCCCGGAGCGGGGTGACGTACCGCGTCACCCGCACCGTCTCAAGACTCACGCGGCCACGTCCGTAGCGCAAGCGCCAGAATACGGACGCGGCCACGTGATGCATTGATGGCTCGTTCGCTGGCGCTCACTCACGAGATGGTGTCCTCTTCCAGTCGTCTCTTCTCCTCGGCGATGTCGAAGCGGGGCGCGGGCCAGTCGAGATCGAGCCGGTCCAGTGTCTCCAGGAGCAGCTCGCCGATGGCCAGGTTGCGATACCACTTCTTGTCGCTCGGCACGAGGTACCACGGAGCGTACTCGGTGTTGGTGCGCTCCAGCGCAATCTCGTACGCCTCCCGGTAGCTGTCCCACAGCTGGCGCTCGTCGATGTCGCCGGGGCTGTACTTCCAGTGCTTCGTGGGGTCTTCGAGGCGGGCCAGGAGCCGCTTCTTCTGCTCCTTGGGCGAGATGTGCAGCATGCACTTGAGGATGACGGTGCGATCGTCGGCCAGCCGCTTCTCGAAGTCGTTGATCGCGCCGTAGCGCCGCTCGATCTCCTCGGGCGCGGCGAGCTCTCGGACGCGGCCGATCAGCACGTCCTCGTAGTGGGAGCGGTCGAAGACACCGAGGTAGCCGAGCTCCGGCACCGCCTTCTCGATCCGCCACAAAAAGTCCTGGGCCCGCTCCTCCTCGGTCGGTGCCTTGAAGCTGGTGATCTTCACGCCGACTGGGTCGACCAGCCCGACGGTGTGCTTGAGCACGCCACCCTTCCCGGAGGTGTCCATCCCCTGCAGGATGAGCAGCACCCGCCTGGGGTCGTCGCTCTCCCTGGAGGCGAACAGCTTGGTCTGCAGCTCGAGCAGCATCGGGCCGAGCTCGGCGAGCACCTGCTTGCCGGTCTCCTTGTCGACGTCGACGCCGGGCGCGGAGTTGGTGTCGTACTTCCGCAGGTCCACCGGTCCAGCCGGCAGCCGCAGCTCGTCAAGAAGGCTCATGGCTAGACGATAGGCCCGCAAGAGGAGCCACCGGGGCGGGTCAGCCGAGAACGCGCCGCAGATCCAGCGAGCAGCCGACCATAGTGGTCGTCGATCCGTCGGGCTGGGGCTCGTCGAACCACGTGCCCTGCTCGAAGCCGACCTTGGCGAGCATCCGCAGCGAGGCGGCGTTGCGGTGGTCAGGGGCCGCGAAGCAGGCCGTCGCGCCCGGATAGCGGCGCGGGATCGAGGTGAGCCAGACCCAGGCCATCCGCGGCCCGATCCCGCGGCCCACGAAGGCCGGCTCCCCGATCGCGTAGTCGAAGCCGATCGCGTCCGGGTCGGGGGTGAGCAATGCATAGTCGGGCTCGTCGCTGATCCGGTAGTCCTGGCAGAAGCCGATCGACCGTCCGTTGACCTCGATCACCCAGAACGTCACCGGGGTCTTGCCGTCGATGTCGGGCCCGTAGTTCTCCGCCACCCACTCGGGCGTCGGCTCGCCGTCGACGGCATACCAGCGGTGCACGTGCTCCGCGTTGAGCCAACGGATCAGGTGAGGCAGGTCGCCGCGGGTCATCGGCCGCAGCGCCACCACCGGCATCGGATCGGAGGAGAACTCCTTCACCTCACCGGAGAGGTCCACCGCGTACGCAGGTCGCCCGGCGATCCTCGTCGCCGCGGCTGCCCAGCTCTCCCCCGGGCGCGTCACGCCGCCGAGACGGTGTGTCCCGGTGTGGACCGCGACCGGCGTGAACATGCACCCAGGTTAACCGTCTGGGGTCAGTGGGCCTGGCCGCCGCGGCGGTCGACGAGCGGCGGCTGGGAGGACCACGGGAAGTCGATCCAGCGGTCGGTCTTCTTGTAGACGTAGTCGGCGTTGATCACGGTCCACGGCTTCTCGAAGATCACCGCGGTGCGGGCCTCGGCCACGTGGCCCTCGCAGAAGTCGTGGACGATCTCCAGGGTCTTGCCGGTGTCGGCGACGTCGTCGGCGATGAGCACCTTCATCCCGGTCAGGTCGACGGCCGCGGGGGTCGGCGGGAGCATGATCGGGACGTCGAGACGCTCGTTGATGCCGGTATAGAACTCCACGTTGATCGCGGACAGGTTCTTCACGTCGAGGGCGTAGCCCAGTCCCATCCCGAGGGCCAGGCCGCCGCGGGCGATGGAGAGCACGATGTCGGGCTCGTAGCCGCTGTCGACGACCTTCTGGGCGATGTCGCGCACCGCGGTGCCGAAGAGGTCGTAGGTCAGGATCTCGCGCTCTTGCTGCTCACTCACAGATCGGATTCTGGCATGAGACCGCCAGCGCCATCGTCATCGGCCAGAGCGAGCTCCTCACGAACGATGCCGTAGGCCACACCAGCGCCGTATCCCTTGCGGGCGAGCATCCCGACCAGACGCCGGGTCTTGGTCTGGTCGTCGAAGCGCTCCAGAGAGCGCAGCTTGCGCCGGACCATCCGCCGGCCGGCCTCGCGCTCGTCATCCGGGTCGATCTCGTCGAGCGCGTCGCGGGCCACGTCGTCGTCGATGCCCTTGCGGCGCAGCTCCTGGGCCAGGGCTCGTCGGGCCAGGCCCTTTCCTGGCTGCCGGCTGGCGATCCAGGCCCTGGCGAAGGCCTCGTCGTCGATCAGGCCGACCTCTTCGAAGCGGTCCAGCAGCCGCGTCGCCAGGGCTGCGGGGACCTCCTTCTTCTCCAGCTTGTCGGCGAGCTCCTTGCGGCTGCGCGCCTGGCCCGTCAGGGCGTCGAGGAGGATCTTGCGGGCGATCGCCTCGTGGTCGGGCTCGGGGTCGTTCTTCGGGTCGGCGGGATCCGCGGGGCGAGGTTTGCGTCGACGAGACTGTGTTGGTTTCGACACGGATTCGCTCGTACCTCGCGAATCCGGCTCAACCAACGACGGGGTCTTGCCCGCCCAGGCCTCGACGCCGAGGGTCACGTCGCCCAGCCAGTCGGGCGCGGGCCGTTCGTCCACCCAGGGATCCTGGGTGGACGAACGGTCAGGCCTTGACGAAGCCACGGGTCAGCCGGTGCCTGTGGACCTAGAAGTCCTCGACGCCGGCGGGCTCGGCCGCGGGCGCCTCGCCGTCGGCAGGGGCGTCGACCGTCGGCACGACGCCGAGCTTCTCCAGGATCCGCTTCTCCAGCTCGTTGGCCAGGTCGGGGTTGTCCTTGAGGAAGTTGCGGGAGTTCTCCTTGCCCTGACCGAGCTGGTCGCCCTCGTAGGTGTACCAAGCACCGGCCTTGCGGACCAGGCCCGCCTCGACACCGACGTCGATCAGGCCACCCTCGCGGGAGATGCCCTTCCCGTACATGATGTCGAACTCCGCCTGCTTGAACGGCGGGGCGACCTTGTTCTTCACGACCTTGACGCGGGTGCGGTTGCCGACCATGTCGGTGCCGTCCTTGAGCGTCTCGATCCGGCGCACGTCGAGTCGCACCGAGGAGTAGAACTTCAGCGCGCGACCACCGGTCGTGGTCTCGGGCGAGCCGAACATCACGCCGATCTTCTCGCGCAGCTGGTTGATGAAGATCGCGGTCGTGCCGGAGTTGTTGAGCGCACCGGTCATCTTTCGCAGCGCCTGGCTCATCAGTCGAGCCTGCAGACCGACGTGGCTGTCGCCCATCTCGCCCTCGATCTCGGCCCGCGGCACCAGCGCCGCGACGGAGTCGATGACGATCAGGTCGAGCGCGCCCGAGCGGATCAGCATGTCGGCGATCTCCAGGGCCTGCTCACCCGAGTCGGGCTGGGAGACCAGCAGGGCGTCGGTGTCGACGCCGAGGTTCTTCGCGTACTCCGGGTCGAGCGCGTGCTCGGCGTCGATGAAGGCCACGATGCCGCCGGCGCGCTGCGCGCTGGCGACCGAGTGGAGGGCCACCGTCGTCTTACCCGAGGACTCCGGACCGTAGATCTCCACGACCCGCCCGCGGGGCAGACCGCCCAGACCCAGCGCCACGTCGAGCGCGATCGAGCCGGTCGGGATCACTTCCAGCGGAGCCCGGGTCTCATCGCCCAGCCGCATGACCGAGCCCTTGCCGAACTGCCTCTCGATGTTGGCGAGAGCGGCGTCCAATGCCTTCTCGCGATCACCTGCCGCCATGTTCTTTCCTTCCTGAGGGGCAGACTTCTTCCCCTTGCCTGCCGCTTGTCCACGTGTCTTCGTCGTCATCAAGGCAGACGCTAGACGGGACCACCGACAGTTTTGAACGGGACCCTCTGGCACGGTGTTTCACGACCCTGTTTTTGCCTGGCCGCTAGCACGAACCACGCTCCACCTACTACCACACACTAGCCCGAACAAGCGTTCGATGTGAACACCTGTTCGGGCGTGTCGAGGTGGTCGGATTCTCAGTGGCCCTGCATCTCGACCTGCTCGGCGGGGACCGAGCCGCCACCCATCTCGTCGGCGACGGCGACCGACAGGCCACCGAGCATGAAAGCGATGATCACCGCAGCCAGGGCGCCGCTCGAGAACGACGGGATGAAGCGGCGTACGCCTTCCTGGACCGGCTCCGCGCCGTGGTACTGGTGGGTGAGCGCATGCCCCTTGCCCCGCTGGAGCAGGTATCGGTTGACGGGGAAGGCCGCCACGAAGGCCACCGAGAGGGCGATCATCATCCCGATCCAGAACACGACGTTGACCAGGCCGGCCTCCATGGCCCCGGGGATGAGCGCCATGACCAGGTTGTCGACCAGCTCCATCGTGGCGATCGAGAGGGTGTCGGCGGCCAGCACGACGCTGAGCGCCGCACCGACAGCCAGGCCCGACTTGAGCAGGGGCAGGGTCGAGAGGGCGTAGCCGAAGGCGAACGCGAGCGTGACCGCCAGGGCGATCGTCCATCCGGTGCTGAGCCCGATCGCGGTGCCGATCATCAGTCCGGCGATCTCACCGATCGCACAGCCGGTGAGGCAATGCAGCGTGGCGCTGGCCGCCATCGCGTTCACCCCGCCGCCCCCGTGTGCACCGTGTGCACCGTGCGCCGAGTGATCCTCATGACCCTCGTGCATCGAGTGCTGATGTCCGGAGTGGTCGTGTCCGGCATGCACGTGCTCGTCATGCGACGTCATGTCGCTCCCCTTGCTCGATCGTTCGTTGTACCTACCCGCCATTCATACCCCATGGGGGTATGCCCTCGCAAGGGGCACCCGGCCGAAGAAGCCCACTTTGTCCAACCGCGAAGGACTCCTTAGGGTGTGCGGTGTGTGGACGGCAGCGCGACGACGACAGCGGACGACCCGTGCGGTCGCGCGCGCCGGCCTGCTGGCAGCGGTCGTGGTCACGGTCGCCGGTCTGCTGGCCATGCATGCGCTGAGCCTCCACGGCACCGACACCGACGGTGAGCACGGCGCGCTGAGCCTGCCGGCCGCCCATGTCGAGCACACGCACGCTCTCGAGCACACCGGCCACGGAGCGGTCGACGACGCCGGGCACACGGGCGACGACGGGCACACGGCGATGATGCTGTGCGCGGCGTTCCTGCTCGCCGCCGGCGCGCTGCTGCTGAGCGGGCTGTGGCGGCGTACTCCTGCCTGGTGGTTCTCGCGGGCCCGCGGCTGGTCCCGGACCAGCGGATTCGCGCCCTTGCTCACCTGTCCCGCGACCGGCCCGCCCTCCGTATGGGCCTACTCCGTCATCAGGTGCTGAGCGGTCTGACCCCACCCGCGACCCGGGCCACGCCCGAGGTCCGCAGGTGGGTCAGCGATGCCCGTAATCAGCACTTGACAAGGAGAAACAACAGATGCGTACGCAACGTCCCCTCTTCCGCGCGACCTGGGCGGCGGCCGGCCTGGCCGTGCTGCTCACCCTGTCCGCCTGTGGCGGCAGCGACGAGGCCGAGGCGCCTCAGGAGCTCTCGGAGACCGAGCACAACAAGGCCGATGTCACCTTCGCGACCGACATGATCCAGCACCACGCCCAGGCCCTGTCGATGGTCGACCTGACCATGGACCGCGACCTCGAGCCCGAGGTGCAGGAGCTGGCGGACTCGATCCGGGCGGCCCAGAGCCCCGAGATCGAGACCATGTCCGGCTGGCTCCAGGAGTGGGGCGAGGAGGTGCCGTCGACGATGCGTGATCACGTCAACGGCGGCCACGAGGGCCACGGCGACGACGAGGACAGCAGCATGTCCGACTCGATGGAGGGCATGGACGACGACATGCCCGGGATGATGTCGGCCGAGGACATGGACGCCCTCGAGAACGCCTCCGACGCCGAGTTCAGCGACATGTGGCTGAAGATGATGGTCGAGCACCACGAAGGCGCGATCGAGATGGCCGAGACCGAGCAGGACGAGGGCCGGTTCAAGCCGGCCGTCGACCTGGCCGGGACGATCATCGAGTCCCAGACGACCGAGATCGACACCATGGAGAAGCTCCTCGGCTGAGGACGCTCTCACGGGCAGGGCCGCCGAGCGGCCCTGCCCGTCAGGCGGGCGCGTCGGCCGACTTACGGGCCACGTACGCAGCCCCGAACAGCACCATGACCAGCAGGATCGTGCCGAGCGCGAGCGCCGGATATCCAGCCAGGTCGACGACGACGCCGGACACCGCCCCGGCGGCGGCAGCGGCGACACCCATGATCAGGTCGGCGGTGCCCTGGACGTCGGCACGCACCTCGATCGGAGTGTGGTCCGCGACCGAGGTGGCCGCCGCGATCGTAGCCAGCGACCAGCCGAGGCCGAGCAGGAAGAGGCCGACGAAGATCCGTCCCGAGCTGCCCTCCGGCGCCGCGGCGCACAGGACCAGGGACACCAGGAGCACTCCGCCGCCGAGCGCCATCACATCGGCCCGGCCGACGCGGTCGGCGAGCCAGCCTGCGATCGGCGCGAAGGCGAACATGCCCAGGACGTGCCCGCTGATCACCAGTCCGATGATCTCGAGGCCGGCGCCGCCGTGCTCCATGTGGAGGGGGGTCATCACCATCACCGCCACCATCGTGGCGTGGGCCGCGGCCTGCCCGACGACCGCCGCCGCCAGCGCGGGCCGCTCCCGGATGACGGCGATCGCCCGGCGCCAGCTCGTGCCCTTCGCCTTCTCCGCCGGCGGAGCGCCCTCTCGGGCGACCAGCAGCGGGTCAGGTCGCAGGAAGACCCCGACCACCAGCGCGGCGGCCAGCATCCCCATCGATCCGATCGCGAACGGCCCGGTGAGCACCGGGATCCCGACGGAGTCGGAGAAGATCTCGGCGACGCCGGTCAGGTTGGGGCCGATCACCGCACCGAACGTCGTGGCCCAGACCACGACCGACAGCGCCCGCGCGCGGCTCCTGGCAGGTGCCAGGTCGGTGGCCGCGTAGCGCGCTCCGTTGTTGGCCGCCGTGGTCGCGCCCAGCAGCACCGCACCGACCAGCAGCAGCGTCATCGAGCCGACCACGCCGGCCAGCACCGCCAACAGCCCACCGGCCGCCCCGAGCACGTAACCCGCCACCAGCCCGAACCGGCGCCCGCGCGCGTCCATCACCCGCCCCAGGACGTACGCAGCGACGGCCGCGCCGAGCACCTGGGTCGTCTGCGAGAGACCTGCCATCGACTCCGAGCCGGACAGGTCGCGCGCCAGCAGGGAGGCAGTCGCGATGCCGATCGTGATGCCCATCGCCCCGACCGCCTGGGTGGCGACCAGGGTGAGGATGGTGCGTTTCTGGACCGCGGCCACCGAGGCCGGTGCGACCAGCGTCACCGCTCACGCGCCGGCAGCTCCAGGGCCGTCCAGACCGCGGCCCAGACCTCCTTGGGCGGGACGCCGTCGTCGAGGGCCTCCTGGGCGGTGCGCCCGCCCAGGTCACCCATGACGAACTGGCGTGCCCACGCTCGCGCGTAGCCCGCGCCGAGCGCCTCGTCCATCCGGGACCAGAACTCCGTGTGTCTCATCGCCTCGAATGCTACTCAGGCGCGCCGACGCGCGAGGACGTCGAGCCAGACCTCGCCGAGGCGTCCGTCGGCGTGCCCGACCTCGAGCACCTCCCAGCCGGCCTCGTCCAGCGCCGCCCGGAGTGCGGGCTCGCGCCAGTAGACGAAGAGGCGGGGAGACTCGACGCGACCGCGGTTGGTCCAGTCCTCGTCGTCGCCCTCCTTCATCGACACGTGCAGCGCACCGCCGGGGCGGGTCACCTCGGCGAGCCGGGCGAGCACCGTCCCGAAGTCGTCGCGGGCCACGTGCAGCAGCGTCGCCGAGGCCCAGACCGCGGCGTAGGGGACGTCGGGGTGGACCGGGTCGCGCAGGTCGTCGGTCAGCGGGTCCAGGCAGGCAGCGGCGTACCCCTGCTTGCGCAGGTGCGCCACGAACCCCTCGCTGATGTCGGTGCGCCGAACCCGCACTCCCCCGGCCTCGAGCGCCTTCGCGTCGTGGCCGGGTCCGGTGCCGATCTCGAGGACGTGGTCGCCGGGCTCGAGCACGGCCAGGAACCTGTCCAGGACCGAACGGTTCTCCTCGGAGAACGAGCTGCCCTGGACGTACGTCGCGACGCTGGCGTCGTAGGCGGCGACGGTCGCCTGCTTGGCGGCCGCGCGTACGTCCCACAGGTGGTGGACGACATCGTGGAGGTGGTAGCGGCCCAGCGACTCGACGCTGAACACGTCGCCGTTGGACCGGGTCCCACGACGGCCCCACGCGTCCGGCGGGACCTTCTCGTAGATCGTGGCGATCTCGTCGGCGGCGTCCATCAGCTGCTCGGCGACGACAGCCGGGTCCTGGGCCGCGTAGTCGCCTTCGCGGGCGGCCACGTCCTGGTCCCAGTTGGCGAAGCGCGGCTCGTCTTCGGTCAGCATCTGCTGCAGACGCTCGCCGAAGATGCGGTGGACGTCGCGTACGTGTGCTCCGTACTCCAGCGCCGACCACACCCCGGGCTGGGGCCGGTCGCGGGCGTTGTCGGCGGCGAGGTAGATCTCCCAGTAGGTCGCGTTGTCGCGCACGATCTCCGGAAGCTGGTCCGCGGTCACGGCACCGGCGATGAAGCCACACTCCGGGCAGGGCCGGTCGAGCACCCACGTCCAGTCCTTGGTGTCCGGCTGGATCGCGTCATAGGTCATGGGATCCATCTTGACGGCCCACCACAGCCGTCACGAGGGAGATCCTGCCTGTGAGACGCGAGTTGCTGCCGCTCAGGTGAGGAGTAGGGAGTCGAGCCGCCGCCGGACGACGACCAGGCCGACCGCCCCGAACGCCAGCAGGTAGACCACCGAGACCAGCGAGCCCCATGACGGCACTCCGAGCGTCAGCTCTCGACACAGCACGACGCCGCGGTAGAGGGGCGTGACCTCCACGACCCAGCGCAGCCACTCCGGATAGGCCGTGATCGGGAAGAACGTCGCGCTGAACAGGAACATCGGCATCATCGCGAGGGTGACCTTCTCGAAGTCCTGCCAGGAGGTCATGTACGTCGTCAGCGCCATGCCGACGGCCCCGAAGGCCGACCCGATGAGCAGCGCTGCCGGCACCACCAGGAGTGCCCACCAGGAGTGGACAAGGTCCATCGCGACCATGATCAGCAGGAACGCGGTCACATAGATCCCGCTGCGCAGCTGGTTCCAGAGGATCTCGCCGACCGCGATGTCGACCGTACGCAGCGGGGTGGCCAGCATCTGGTCGTAGAGCTTGTTGTACTTCAGCTTGAAGAAGAAGTTGAACGTCGCATCCAGCAGCGATCCGTTCATCGCCGAGGCCGCGATCATCCCGGGGGCGACGAACTCGCGGTAGTCGACCGGCTTGCCGGCGTACTCGAAGCCGACCACCATCGCACCCACGCCGATGCCGATCGAGAAGAGGTAGAAGACCGGCTCCAGGAAGCCGGTGATGAACACCAGCCAGGCGCGCCGGTAGACCAGGATGTTGCGCCACAGCAGCAGCCGGGCGGCCTCGCCGCCTCGTAGGGGCCGGGCGACGGTGGCGCCCACGGCAGCGGTGAAGAGGGCCATCTCAGGAGACCAGCCTCTCGCCCAGCTTGCGCACCGCGAGCCACCAGCAGACGCCCGCGAGCAGCCCGAGGTAGCCGACGTGGACCGCGGCCAGCGCCCAGTCGATCTCACCCAGCGCGAGCATCCGGGTCAGGTTGACGCCCTGCCACAGCGGCGAGGCCATCGCGACCTTCTCCAGCACCGGGCCGAGGTTGGCGACGGGGAAGAACGTGCCGGAGAAGAGCGTCAGCGGGATCATCCCCAGCCGGAAGATCAGCGCGAACGACTCCTCGCCCTTGATCGAGAGCGAGAACAGCAGCACCGGCGTCCCGAAGGCCAGCACGACCAGCCCCTGCACCAGCCACGCCGTCAGCACGCCCCACCACGTCTCGAAGACGCCGAAAGGGGCCAGGACCAGCAGGAAGACCCCACAGGCGAACAACGTACGCAGCATCAGGAAGCCCAGCTGGGCCAGCACGATGTGGGAGGCGGTCAGCGGCGAGGCGATCATCGAGAAGTAGATCCGCTGCCACTTGACCATCCCGTAGACGGGATAGGTCATCTCGGAGAAGGCGATCGTCATCGCGTGGGCTGCGACCATGCCCGGCGCGACGAAGGCCAGATAGGAGTCGGCGCCCTCCAGCGTGGCCGGATCGGCCTCGACGAAGCCGCCGAGCAGCACGCCCAGCGCGAGCACGTAGAAGAAGGGCGTCACGAAGGTCGTGATCACCCCGCCCTTCCAGGTGCGCGCCAGTACGGTGAGCCAGTAGTCGCCCATCCGCAGCGCCCCGGAGACCAGCCCCGCGGGCGCCGTCGGCGGGGTCGCCGGCCCCGAGTCGGCGTAGTCGGTCATCAGTCCACCAGGGTCCGGCCGGTCAGGTGCAGGAAGACGTCCTCGAGCGAGGAGCGCCGCACCAGGGTGGCGACCGGCGACAGGTCGCGGCTGTGGACGGCCTCGATGACCGCCTCGCCGTCGTCGCTGTAGAGCAGCAGCCGGTCGGGCAGCACCTCGACCCGCTCGGCGAGGTCCTCGACCTTGGCGGCCAGCGCCTCGTGCTCGCCGACGCCGAAGCGCAACTCGGCGACCTCGCGGGTGGAGTGCTGCTGGATGAGTCCCAGCGGCGTCCCGTGGGCCACGATCCGGCCCTGGTCCATGACCACGAGCTCATCGCACAGCTGCTCGGCCTCGTCCATGTAGTGGGTGGTCAGCAGCAGCGTCACGCCCGCCTGCTTGAGCCGGAAGAGCCGGTCCCAGATGACGTGGCGGGCCTGAGGGTCCAGACCGGTGGTCGGCTCGTCGAGCACCAGGATCTCGGGTCGGTTGATCAGGCTCCGGGCGATCGTCAGCCGTCGCTTCATGCCGCCGGAGAGGTCGTCGACCTTCGCCTTGGCCTTGTCGGTGAGCTGGACGAAGTCGAGCAGCTCCTCGATCCGGCCCTTCACCTCGGCCCTCGGCAGCCCGAAGTAGCGGCCGTAGACGAAGAGGTTGTCGTAGACGTTGAGCTCGACGTCGAGAGTGTCCTCCTGCGGGCACACCCCGAGCCGGGCCTTGATCTTCGGCCCGTCCTTGGCTGGATCCATCCCGAAGACCCGCAGCTCTCCCCCGCTCGGCGGCGAGACGCAGCAGATCATCCGCATCGTCGAGGATTTGCCGGCGCCGTTCGGCCCCAGGAAACCGAAGGCCACACCGGGACGCACCGACACGTCGATCCCGCGCACCGCCTCGAAGTCGCCGAACGACTTGCGCAACCCGCGCGCCGAGATCATCAGGTCTTCACCCACGTCGGCAAAGACTAGATCAACCCTGTTGACGCTTGCGCCGGTTGTAGTCGCGCATCCGCTGAGGTACGCCGACCACTGCGGCGTCGTAGGACGGAACCTGGTGCTTGTTGGCGAACTTGTGCGCCCACTGCGCCGACGGCACGCGCCGCCGGGTCCACTCGCCGTCATGCGCGACCAGCAGCAGGGTCACCTCGCTGACGACGGTGCGCGGCTCGACGAACCCCTCGACACCGCGCCGGGTCTTCACGAACTGCTCGAGATGCTGTTGGTCGGTGGAGTCCGCGGCGCGCACCCTTGTGGATCCGGTGTAGCTCTCGCCTGTCGGACGGCTCATGCGCGTCCCGCGGCGGAAACGATCGAACAGGCTCACGGTGCAATTGTGCATCCCAATGCCCAACGCACGCCCGGATAAACCTGTTGGGAGCGCACTCCGTGGTCGCCTATGTTGGAGCCTTTGACCCCCGCCCCCATCGAAACCTGCCGCCACGGAGAAGCGATGAACCAGCCATGCCCATAGACGACCTCGACGCCGAGCGGGCCCATCTGGCCGCCTCCCGGCAGGATCTGGCCCGGATGCGGCGGAAGGTGGAGTCGCTGGACTCATCCACGGCCGGCAACTGGGTCAGCGCCGAGATCCTCGACGCCACGCTCGCGCGCCGGCTGGAGCAGCTCGCCGACGATCCGGAGGTGCCGCTCTTCTTCGGCCGCATCGACCGGACCGCCGCGGTGGGAGCGGAGTCCTTCCACATCGGCCGGCGCCACATCTCCGACAGCGCCGGCGACCCGATGGTGGTCGACTGGCGGGCCCCGGTCAGCGTCCCGTTCTACCGGGCGTCGCGGACCGAGCCGATGGGGCTGGCGCGGAGGCGGCGCTACGGCTTCTCCCACGGTGAGCTGACAGCGTTCGAGGACGAGTCGCTGACCGACGCCGGGGCCGGTTCTGAGCACTCGGCGATCCTCGAGGCCGAGATCGAGCGGCCGCGCGTGGGACCGATGCGCGACATCGTCGCGACCATCCAGCCCGAGCAGGACGTGCTGGTCCGCGCCGACCTGTCCCAGACGATCGTCGTGCAGGGTGCGCCCGGGACGGGAAAGACGGCCGTGGGGCTGCACCGCGCGGCGTACCTCCTCTACGCGCACCGCGACCAGCTGACCCGGCGCGGCGTCCTGATCATCGGCCCCAACGCCTCGTTCCTGCGCTACATCCGCGACGTGCTCCCCGCGCTGGGTGAGATCGAGGCCAAGCAGGCGACGATCGCGGAGCTGGTTGCCAAGAATGGGCAGAGCCACGGCGCCGTCCGCGCGGAGGAGGCCGCGCCGGTGGCGACGCTGAAGGGCGACGTACGCATGGCCGAGGTGCTCCACCGGGCCGTCTGGTCCCACGTCGGCGAGCCGGAGGAGGCCTTGGTCGTCCCGCGTGGCTCGCGGCGCTGGCGGGTGCCGGCCTACGAGGCGCGGGAGGCGCTGGAGGGGCTGCGCGCCAACGATCTGCGGTACGCGGCGGGCCGGGCTCTGCTCCCGCGCGCCCTGGCCCACCGGGTGCTGGTGCAGATGGAGCGCTCGGGCGACTCGCCCGACGACCGGGTGCACGATGCGGTCGCGCGGGCGAAGCCGGTCAAGGACTACGCCGCCGCGCTCTGGCCCGATCTCAAGCCCGCACGGGTCCTGTTCCGGCTGTTCACCGACGCTCCCTGGCTGGCCGCGGTCGCCGAAGGGCTGCTCTCGGAGGCGGAGCAGGCGAGCCTGCTCTGGGAGAAGCCGCCGCGCTCGGCAGGCGCGGCCTGCTGGTCGCTGGCCGACCTGGTGCTCCTCGACGAGATCGCCGACCTGCTCGACCGTACGCCGTCGGTGGCCCACATCGTCGCCGACGAGGCCCAGGACCTCTCCGCGATGATGCTGCGCGCGCTCGGCCGTCGTTCGACCACGGGGTCGCTGACGATCCTCGGTGACCTCGCCCAGGCCACCACGCCGTGGGCCTCCTCGTCGTGGGCCGATGCGCTGGCGCACCTCGGCAAGCCCGACGGCCATGTCGAGCAGCTGACACGCGGGTTCCGGGTCCCTGCCGACGTGATCGCCTACGCGGCCCGCCTCCTCCCCCACATCGCCCCCGACCTGGAGCCGCCGGTCGCGGTGCGCCGCACGCGCGGTGACCTCACCTTCACCACCTCGTCGGTCGTCGAGGCGCTCGGGACTGCGCTGGAGCGCCCCGGGTCGGTGGGGCTGATCGTGCCCGACGCCTCGCTGGCGTCGGTGCGCGCCGAGCTGACCGAGGCCGGTCTCTCCTTCGCCGAGATCGGGGTGTCGGCCGACGAGGAGACCGAGTTCGACGCCCATCTCGACCTCGTCCCCGCCTCGCTGGCGAAGGGGCTCGAGTTCGACCACGTGGTCGTCTCCGACCCCACCGGGATCGTCGCCGGCGAACCCGACCGCGACACCGGCCTCCGCCGCCTCTACGTCTGCCTCACCCGCGCGGTCACTTCCCTCGTCGTACGCCACGAAGGTCTCCCCGAAGAACTCGGTGGCGTCCCGGAGCGGGTTGATGCCAAGGTGGGCGCATGATCGACACCCGCCCTGACCCGCTGGTGAAGGCCGACTGGCCGCTGCGCACCGAGCGCCTCGTGATCCGCCGGATGGTGCCCGCCGACATCGAGCCGACCTGGGCCTTCCGAGGGCTTCCCGAGGTGGCCGAATGGGTGACGACCGCGTTCGCAGACCTCGAGGCCTACCGCAAGGTCTTCGAGAACCCCGACATCATCGGCCCCGCCCTGGTGATCGAGCGTGACGGCGTCATCGTGGGCGACCTCATGCTGCGGATCACCGACCCGTGGTCGCAGACCGAGGTGCGCGAGCACGGCAACGGCACCCAGGCCGAACTCGGCTGGACGATCGACCCGGCCCACCAGGGCAACGGCTACGCCACCGAGGCCGTACGCGCCGTACTCGACGTTTGCTTCGGCCCTCTGGGCCTGCGCCGCGTCGTCGCGGAGTGCTTCGCCGACAACGAGGCCTCCTGGCGGCTCATGGAGCGCCTCGGCATGCGGCGCGAGTCGCACACCGTCAAGGACTCCCTGCACCGCACCCGCGGCTGGCTCGACGGCCTCTCCTACGCGCTCCTCGCCGAGGAGTGGACGCAGGGCTGATCCCGGGGGCTGAGGGCCGCCTCGATCGCGGCCTCGCAGTGCAGCCGGGTCGTCGGGAACAGCGGCACACCTGCGTACGTCTCGATCGGCAGCAGCAGCTCGATCTCGGTGCACCCGAGGATCACGCCCTCGCAGCCGGCGGCGACCAGACGGTCGATGACCTCGAGGTACGCCTGCCTGGAGCTGTCCAGGAACGTCCCCAGACACAGCTCCTCGTAGATGATCCGATGGACGGTCTCCTGGTCGGGCTCGGTGGGGACGGTGACCTCGAGGCCGTGGCCGCGGAGCCGGTCGGCGTAGAACGGCTGCGACATCGTGAACCCGGTGCCGAGAAGTCCGACCCGCCCGACCCCCGCCGCCTCGACCGCAGTCGCCGTCGTGTCGCCGAGGTGCAGGAAACGATCCCCGTACGTCTCCTCCAACGCCCCAGCCACCTTGTGCATCGTGTTGGTGGCCAGCACGATCACCTCGGCCCCGGCATCATTGAGCGTCGCCGCCTCCGCGGCAAGGCGCTCCCCCGCTCGCCCCCACTCGCCGGATGCCTGCATCTCCTCGATCTCCGCGAAGTCCACCGACCGTACGAGCAGGTCCGCCGAGTGCAGTCCGCCGAGCCGCTTCGCGGTGATCTCGTTGAGCAGGCGGTAGTACTCCGCCGTCGACTCCCAGCTCATCCCACCCAGTACGCCGATCCGTCGCATGCCATTTAGTGTCCCTGGGCGACCAACCCCGCTCGAACCTGACGAGGTAGCTAAAGGTGCTGCTTGCTTCGGTGGACTGTTTGGCGCGGAGTTCTTAGTTGGGTACGGGCTTGGGCACAGGGGGTCGGCCGGGGCTCCAGCGGCCTTGCTCGTCGGCGCCTACGTCAGTGGGCCAGACCTTGTGAACCGTTCACAAGCGACAGTCACCCGCCTCGCACGCTCCGACTGGGACCTCGCGTGACCTCGGGAGTCTCGGCAGCGAAACTGGCGCTGCCAGGCTGCACGCTGAAGCTTCCCGTTCGACCCAAAGGACTCGCCGTGCACGATCGGCCCGAAATCGTCTGTATCTGCGGCTCTACCCGGTTCACGGAGGAGATGCGCGCGGCCAACCGTGAGCTGACCTTCGCGGGTGTCATCGTCGTCGCGCCAGGCGAGGCGGACGAGTTGGTCACCGAGGAGCAGAAGACCGCTTTGGACGCCCTCCACCTGCGAAAGATCGACCTGGCCGACCGGGTGCTGGTCGTCAACCCAGGCGGGTACGTCGGCCAGTCCACCCGCAGGGAGATCGCCTACGCCGATGCCACCGGCACGCCGGTCTCCTTCACCGATCCCGTCTGATCCGCCCGTGGTGGAGTGGTTGGTTGCTCGGACTGGTTAGGGGCGGCGGGTGAACCGGATGGTGCCATCCGGTAGCCGCTCATGGACATAGGCAGGGTTGTGCGCCAGGCGGTGATGATGCGGACACAACAGCGCCCCGTCCTTGAGATCGGTCTTTCCGCCTGCCGCCCAGGGGTCGAGGTGGTGGGCGTCGCACCATTCCGGTGGCATGTCACACCCTTCGGCTTGGCAGCACTTCTGCTGGAGCCGGAGTGCTTTGCGTTGGATGGGCTGGAAGAACCTGCTGCCACGTCCGGCGTCGAGGACTTCGCTGTCGCCGCCGAGGACCCAGGGGATGATGGTCGCGTTGCACGCCATCCTCCGCGCCTCTGCCGCCGAGATCATGGTCCCGTTGGTCTCGTCGTAACCCAGCGTGGCGATGCCGAGGTCCTTGCGGAGCTCGGCGAGGCTGATCACCACGTTGACCACCGTCGCGTCACCCCCGTGGCGGGGCAGGGCGGCCGGGTCGACGGTCTCCAACAACCGGGCGAACCCTTGGCCCATGAGCCGTTCCCACGGCGGCAGCGGCGCACCCTTGGCGACCAACTGCTGCTTGCGGGGCTGGGCCCAGGCCTCGACCAGTCGCTTGAACCTCATCCCGATCGAGGTCGGGAGGACGCCGTCGAACCCGACGGTCCCGTCGTGGTTGTCCCACACCCGTAGCGCGGTCTTCTGCCGGGCGCGCTCTTCTTCGGCGAGGAGGGCTTTGGCTTCGGCATCTTCGAACCGGACCGGGTCGACCTCGGCCAGGATCCGCTTGCCGACAAGGTGGAGCTCGTTGGCGGTCAGGTGGGTGGCGTAGTCGACGAGCAGCTTCTCGGCCAGGACGAGGTCCTCGGTGCTGGCGATGGGGTTGGTCTCGATCTTGTCGAGCGCCTTGTTGATCACCCGGGCCTTGTCCAGGGAGACAACACCCTCAGCGAGACCGGCGGCGACGAGGTCGTACTTCGCGACACTGGCCGCGAGCTTGATCTGGGATCGGGCCTCGGCCTTGTCGACCAGAAGCTCAGCGCGCATCCAGGCGGAGGCGTCCTTGGCGCCGGTCTCCTCAGCGATGTCGCCGGTGGTAGCGAGCACCCGGAGTCGCACCGCGGCCAGCTTGGTCTGGAGTTTCTCAAGTCGCTCCAGCGAGTCCTTCTTCTGCCCGGTGCGCCAGTAGGCGGGATCCCGGGTCAGCAGCCTGTCGAGGGAGGACTCGATGGCGGTCAGTTCTGCGTCGATCACGTCGTCGGGGCTGGTGCCCCAGGGGTCGATCTCGCGGCCGAGACTCATCGCCATCCCTCCCTTCAAAGAGGTGTTGTGATGGGTCCGATTCTACTACTTCCTACGCCTGTAGACCATCTATTTCCCCTGTTCAAACGCAGTTTTCGCGGCGAGCGAACGGCATCGTTTCTGTGGATGGTAAGTGGCCCGAAGGGCCACCGTCACACCCAATCAACACCAGCTCAAACGCGCAAGAATTTCTCCGCGCCACACCCGGGCCGCCGCCCCGATAGCCAGCCAAGTCTTTTCTCGATCTGGTCCGGAGTCCAGGACCGCGAAGCGGCCGGCGAAGCCGGCGCCCGAAGGGCGTCCTTGACGCCGGTCCAGATCGAGAGACCCT
>NZ_JBEXRR010000066.1:0-19307 GCF_040613175.1 Nocardioides sp. NPDC006303 | reverse complement strand
GTTCCCCACCCCCTCCGGAGGGGGTGGGGAACTTTCAGTGCAGTGGGGGAACGCGTCGAAGCAGTCATGGGCCGTCATGGGCTACGGATGCGGCCGAGAGACGTAAGCCGTAGAAGTCCGGTCGAAGACGCCGTCAGCGGTCTCCGGAGACGGCGTGGTGGGAGCTCGGTGGTAGCCGGGGCGCGCGAGCGGGAGGGTCTCGGACATGATGCCGATCCGCTCGCGGGCCAGGCCCATGGTGATGCCGGCTCCGTCACGAAGCTTCTCGTACGTGGCAGCGGGGTAGCGGCCGACGACGTAGCCGGCTACCCCACCAAGGGCGAAGGTGAAGAGGTTGCGTTTCGTCCTCATTTCTTCTTACCTCCCTTGAACTTTCGCAGCAGCGCCTCGGTGCCCTTCTTGCGGATGACGGTGGTGGCGACGGTGATCACGATCGGGACCGCGAAGGCGGCGACAGCGGTGATCCGCTTGCCCCAGGACGACTCCTGCCACTTGGTCTTGGGTGTCGTGCCGTTCCACAGCGAGTGCTGAGCGTTCTTGGAGCGCTCGCCGGTGATCGTTGAGTACGTCATGCCAGATCTCCTTGTGTCGGGGTCGGCTTTCGTGTCCCGTACCCGTGGTGGGTGCGGGTCATGCGGCGATTCCTACTCCTTCGAGCTGCACACGGAGCTCGTCGATGATCCGGGTCAGGATCCGGGAGACCTGGGTCTGGGTGACGCCGATGGCCTCGCCGATCTCTGCCTGGCTACGGTCCTCGATGAACCGCATTCTCACTACCAGCTGGTCACGCGGGCACAGCACGCGGATCGCCTGCTCCAGCGCCAGACGGGTCTCGCAGTCGGCGAGTCCGCCGTCGATGCCGGGCAGCATGTCGCCGAGGGTCGCCTCGGCCGAGGACTGGGCCTCGCCGGGGCGCAGCGGGGCGTCCAGCGAGGAGGGGGTGAAGCAGCCTCGGGCGTCGAGCGCCTCGCGTACCTTCTGCTCCGGCACGTGGGCGATCTCGGCCAGCTCGGAGGTGGGCAGGTTGCCTCGCTCCGACCCGATCCGCAGCAGCGTGCTCTGCAGCTCCTGGATCGGGCGCGGCGGCCGCACCGTCCAGCCGTGGTCACGGAACCAGCGCTTCACCTCACCACGGATCGTGGGTACCGCGTAGGTGAGGAAGTCGTCGGCACGATCGGGGTGGAAGCTCTTCGCGGCCCGGACCAGGGCGATGTACGCCACCTGCTCCAGGTCCGCACGCGGGATGCCTCGGCCGGTGTAGCGGTGAGCGATCGAGCGGGCCACCGCGGCGTTGAGCAGAATCACCTCCTCGAGGATCCGGTCCTGCTCCTCTCCTTCTGCGGTGTGTGCCTCCGCCAACAGCTGTGAGGTCAGTCGTTGTCGCTCGGCCCGGGGTAGGTCTGTCTCGAAAGTTGTCGTCGTCATGTGTAGGTAGTGCCCGGATCGACCGCCTCCCAACGGCTTCGCCGCAAGGTTCACCCCGGCGGGTGTGCGTGGTGGACGCCGCAACCACCCCTGCGGGTGGTAAACGCGCCGACCGGGCTGTGACGGATGGCTGCGGGTACCGGGGCAGGTGTACGGACACTGGAGGGAACACGATGAACAACTGGGAAGAGCCGCTGCGCGGCGCCCGGGTCGTGGTCACCGGCGGGGCCGGGTTCATCGGCTCGTGGGTGAGCGAGCGGCTCCTGGATGCCGGGGCTCAGGTGTGGATCGTCGACAACCTGCTCACCGGCTCGGTCGACAAGATCGAGCATCTCTTCGGCCGTCCGGGGTTCGCGATCACCCTCGCCGACGCCGGCCACTCGATCCCCGACCCCGGCGGCGTCGACCTGGTCATGCATCTGGCCTGTCCGGCCTCGCCGGTGCACTACCAGCGGCGTCCTCTCGAGACGCTGCGAGCGGCGAGCGAGGGCACGGTCAACGCACTCGAGCTGGCCGCCCGCCACAACGCCCGGTTCGTGCTCACCTCCACCTGCGAGGTCTACGGGGACCCCGAGGAGCACCCGCAGCGCGAGGAGTACTGGGGCCACGTCAACCCGATCGGCGTACGCAGCGTCTACGACGAGGGCATGCGGTTCGCGGAGGCGACCACGATGGCCTATGCCCGCGAGCGCGGCGTCGATGTCGGCGTGGCGCGCCTCTTCAACACCTACGGCCCGCGGATGAGCCTGGACGACGGCCGGGTCGTGCCGACTTTCCTCGGCCAAGCCCTGAGCGGGGCCCCGCTGACAGTCGCCGGTGACGGCTCGCAGACCCGGTCGCTGTGCTGGGTCGAGGACGCCGTCGAGGGTCTGCTGCGGCTCGCTTGCGCCGATGTGGCGGGACCGGTCAACATCGGCAGCGATCATGAGGTCACCATGCTCGAGCTGGCCCGGACGGTCACCGAGCTGACCGGGTCCGAATCGCGGATCCATCATGTGTCGCTGCCGGCGGACGACCCGCACGTACGCCGCCCCGACCTCACCCGCGCCCGGGTGCTGCTGGGCTGGGAGCCGGAGATGTCGCTCGAGGAGGGACTCAAGCGCACGGCGCTGTGGATGGAGGAGACGCGCTCGAACGCCCCACTGCGGAACTTGTCCGGCCGGGCCGCATCACCGAAGGTGCTCGCGGGCACCGACAGTGAATGAGAATCTTGATCTGGCACGTGCGCGAGGCCTGGACGACGGCGTTCGTGCACGGTCGCCATGAATACCTCCTCCCGACCAGCCTCGACCGCGGGCCCGACGGGCAGGGGCGTTCTCGCACCTGCGAGTGGCCTGTGGCGGCCCGGGAGGTGGCCATCGACGCCCTTGCTGACGAGGAGGTCGACGTCGTCGTCCTGCAGCGACCGCACGAGCTCGAGCTGGCCGAGAAGTGGCTCGGCGGACGGCGTCCCGGCCGAGACCTGCCTGCCGTCTACCTGGAGCACGACACCCCGGCCGGCGGGGTCCCCGACACCCGGCACCCGATGGCGGGTGGCGATGTCCCGATCGTGCACGTGACCGGTTTCAACGACCTCGTCTGGGACTGCGACGGCACCCCGACCACCGTGATCGAGCACGGTGTCGTCGACCCGGGCCGCCGCTACACCGGCGACATCGAGCGGGCCGGAATGGTCGTCAACGATCCGGTGCATCGCGGCCGCTCGGTCGGCGCCGACCTGATCCCGGCGCTGGCCGAGGGCGTCGGCGCCGACGTCTTCGGGATGCGTGTCGAGCGCCTGCCGGCGTACCAGGGGCTGCGGACGTACGAGGACCTGTCGCAGCAGGACCTGCACGACCACCTCCCGCGGCGACGTGTCTACGTCCAGCTCCACCGCTGGACGTCGCTGGGTCTCTCCCTGATCGAGGCGATGCATCTGGGCATGCCAGTCGTCGCCCTGGCCACGACCGAGACCCCGCTCGCGGTGCCCCAGGAAGCAGGCTTCGTCACCACCCGCCGCGACGAGATCGTCCCGGCCGTCCGCCACCTGATGAAGGATCCCGACGTCGCCGAGGAGGCCGGGCTGATCGGGCGCCGGTACGCGAGAAGGCGCTACGGCCTGGAGCGGTTCCTCGACGAGTGGGACGACGTGCTGCGCACGGTCATCGCTGGGACCGCACCGTGATCGCCGACGATCTCGATGGATCTCGGAGGTTTGGACACGGCCCACGGTGGGTACCGGGAGGGCCGCACGCAAGAGAGAACTCATGAGGAGTGATCCGCATGACCACGAAGAGCGTTGAGACGGGAGTCGTCACGGGAACCCCTGACAAGGACTACAACCTGATCTGGTTCACCGAGGCCTGCCTGAACAACGCGCTGCGTCTGGACACCTACATCGAGGACGCGCGTCGCTCGAAGGACACCGACCTGGAAGACCTGTTCGTTCGCGCGCAGGCCAACTCCGTGCAGGGTGCCGAGGAGGCGAAGGCCCTGCTCCGTAGCCGCTTGGACGAAAAGGTCTGAGCATCCCCCGCAACAACTACACACCGAGGTGAGATCCACATGTCATTAATTCTCTGGCTGATCGCGGCAGTCCTGGTTATCGGCGGCATTCTGGCCCTGGTACGCGGCCAGATCCTATGGGGAGCAGTCCTCATCGTGGTCGGCCTGTTGGTCGGCCCCGGTGGGGTGAGCATCTTCACCTAGACACCATGCGGCCCGGGCCCTCGAGGGCCCGGGCCGCGTGGCGTCCGGCGTGAAGTCGGTACGAAGCAAGGAAAGGACCGAACCATGGGTAAGTGCGTCACGTGCGGCAACGACTACGACGAGAGCTTCGAGGTGAAGACGGCCTCGGGTGAACACCATGTCTTCGACTCGATCGAGTGTGCTGTGGCGGTGATCGCGCCCGTGTGCGTCAACTGCGGCACCCGCATCCTTGGGCACGGGGTGCAGAACGAGCAGCACATGTTCTGCTGCGCCCACTGTGCCCACTTGTTCGGCGTGACGGGCGTGAGCGACCGGGTCACCAGCGGCTCCTGAGCGCGTACGCCCCGTCCGATCACTCACGGCGCTCTGCGAACCGCAGGGCGCTGTGGTGCTCGTGGGCCAGGCGGCGCAGGCAGAGTAGGAACTCGCCGAGGACGACCTGCCCCAGCACCATCTGCTCCATCATCGCCTCGCGGTCCTGGGTGTCGTCGATCTGATCGAGCTCATAGGCGGCGATCGCATCGACGAGGGGAAGGTAGGTCGCCGCGCCCTCGGGGTCGGTGGGTAGACCGCTGTCGAGGATGACCTCGATGATCCCGGCGAGGTGGTCCCGCTCGGGGGCATCCGCCCTGACCTCGGTCCAACCCGCCTGGGCGACGATCCGGTCGGCGAGCTCGCGGGTGTGATCGCCTCGGGCCGCGGGGACGCTCGTCTCGACACGGAGGGCGTCGCAGGCCTTGCCGAACATGTCGTGCACCGACGCGGTGCGGTCCTGGGTCGCGTCGACCAGTGCCTTGAGCGCCCCGACGGGAACGGCGCCGACATCGCGGAGCACGCGGAGCAGGCGGAGGCGGCGTACGTGCTGGTCGTCGTAGTCGGCCAAGCGCTCGGAGAGCTTCCTGCCGGGGGAGAGGAGGCCCTCGCGTACGTAGTACTTGATGGTCGCGACGCTCACGCCGGTCGAGTCGGCAAGCTCGGAGATCCGCATCGTTCCTCCGGGAAACGGGTTGACGGCGTTGCTGGATAGGAGCACTATCTTAGACTAGATACTAACGCTATCCAGTCAGGAGGACGACCATGTCGAAGATCGCCCGGGGCTATCGAGGGGCTCCTGAGAACGTTCCGGACGGCGTCACGCCCGGACACAGCGTCGCCGAGGTGGGAACGGACGAGGTCGTCGTGTTCCTGATCGGGATGCGCATCCACCGCTGGCACAAGGTGCGCAGCTGGTTCCCGGCGTTCGTCGGGATGCCGCGGATGCTCGCCGAGCTGGCCAAGAACCCGGAGCTCGGGCTGCTCGCGGCGCGCAGCTACTGGTCGGGAAGGGTGCTGCTCACGGTGCAGTACTGGCGCAGCGTCGAGGACCTCGGCCGGTTCGCCAAGGACCCGTCCCTCACGCACGCTCCCGCCTGGGCCGCCTTCAACCGGCGGGCGGCCTCGACCGGCGACATCGGGATCTGGCACGAGACCTATCGGGTCCCCGCCGACCAGGTGGAGACGCTCTACGGCAACATGCCGGCCTTCGGGCTCGGTGCCGCTCTCGGGGTCGTCGAGCGTGCATCCGGACGGCGGAACGCGACCCACGAGCGGATGGGCTCCACCCGCCCGGAGTACGTCGAGACCTCTACAGGGCGGTGACGGTCTCGCTGGGGGAGAGTGCCCGGGTGGGCGCGCCCCGCAGCAGGACCACGGAGAGCAGGGCGGCGATCCCGGCGCAGACCGCGGCGCCGGCGAAGACGGTGTGCTCCTGGGCGATGGCGGCGCCGATGAGCAGGTCCTGGTAGTCCTCGCACATGCCGCCGCCGGTGCACACCGACGACAGCGACGGCAGGTCGGCCTGGGCGGCGTAGTAGCTGTGCAGGCCGATCGTGGTCAGCGCCGAGATGCCGACCAGCATGCCGACCATGCGGGCCACCACCGTGAACGACGTGGTCAGGCCGTGCATCGACTGCTCGGTCGTGGCCAGGATCGCCGCGTTGACCGGCGCCAGGGCGAGGCCGAAGCCGAGGCCGCCCGCGACGAGCACGACGGTCGCCGACAGCGAGCGCAGCGCGTCGGCGTCCCAGCGGGCCATGAGTACGAACGCCACCGCGGCCAGCAGCATCCCGCCACCCGCGATCACGCCCGCCGGCAGCCGTCGGGTGAGGAAGCCACCTGCGATGGCACCCACGGGAAGCGCGACCAGGAACTCGAGCAGCACCAGGGCCGCCTTCAGCTGGCTGTCGCCGTAGATCGTGGTGCGGGCGAAGAGCGGCACGTCGATCAGCGCCGCCACCAGCGCGGCGCCGACGAAGAACGAGATCAGCACCGAGCCCCACGCCGGCGTCCGGGCGAACGCGCCCCGCGGCACGATCGGGTCCTGCGCCCGGCGCAGGTGGAAGACGAAGCCGAGCAGTGCCAGCCCACCGGCGACCAGGTACCAGATGCCCTGTTCGGAGAAGACCGCCACCTCGGGGTCGGCGGTCGCGAAGGCCAGGATCACCCCGGCCAGGGCGAACGAGAGCAGGAGTGCCCCGAGGAGGTCGACCTCGGCGGCGATCCGGCCGAGCACGCGGCGTACGCCCGGCCGCAGGCCGCACTTCACCAGGAACCCGAGCGTGGCGATGATCGTGACCAGGCCCAGCGGGGTCAACCAGCGCGTCGACCCGACCGCGGGCACGTAGAGCGCGCCCCAGGTCAGGTCCTGGACCAGGGCGGTCGGCTCGATCGCCAGCAGTACGAACGCCGCGCCGGCGACCAGCAACAGCAGCAGCGCCATAAGGTCCGGTCGTGGGCGGCCTGGTGTGGCAGCGCCAGGGTCCGAGCGCCCCAGCCGCCGGATCGCCACCGCCAGGACGAGGCCGACGACGAGGTTGAGCACGAAGATCGCCCGCCAGTCCGCGACGGCGAGCACGGCCGCTCCGATGAGCGGCCCGAGCACCGAGCCGAGCTCCTGGACCGCCGAGACCAGCCCGAGCGGAACCCCACGGCGCTCAGCGGGGTAGAGCGCCGCGACGAGCGCGAGGGTTGCCGGTACGAGCGCGCCACCGCCCAGCCCCTGGAAGAACCGGCCGACCACCATCGCGGCCAGGTCCCACGACAGGGCCGTCAGGAACGAGCCGAACGCGAAGACGACCAGCCCGCCGACGAGCACCGGCAGGTGCCCGAGAAGGTCGGCGAGACGTCCGATCAGCGGCAGCACCGCCACATAGCCCAGCAGGAACCCGGAGATCAGCGGCGCGGCCCGCTGCAGCTCCTCGATCGAGAGCCCGACGCCCGCCATCATGTCCGGCAGCGCCAGCACCACGACGTAGGTGTCCGCCGCGGCGAACGCCACCGCGATCGCGGCGAGCCAGAGAACGGCTCTCACGGCTTGGCGATCTCCTTCTCGACGCCGTACTCGGTCACGTCGATCGTGTAGGAGTACGCCGCCTCGCCCTCACCGCTGAAGTTGCCCTTGATGGTGGCCTCGGTGAGCTCGTCGGAGTCGTTGATGATGTAGGTGACGTCGAAGTCGCCGGTCGCGCCGGCGAGGATCTTCTGGACCGCCGTGTCCGGGAGCGTGCCGGTGTAGGTCGAGAGGATCTCGTCGTTGTCGGCGCCGCCGCGCACCGACTTGCCGATCTTCACGTCCTCGGTCGCGGCGAGCAGCGAGGAGATGCCGGTCTCCGGCGCGATCAGCGCGGCCGGGTCGGGCACCCCGTAGTCGGCCGGGTCCAGCTCCTGGAACGCGGTGGTGAACGGCAGCTTCGCGTAGACGACGCCGTCGACCGAGACCACCTCGACCTGCGCCTCCGTGCCCATCACCGGCACGGTCAGGGTGCCCTCGAAGGCGGGCTCGCGGGTCAGCGTCCCGGTCGCCGCCTTCAGCGTGGTGATGCCCTCGGGCAGGTCGTCGGAGGCGATCGAGAAGTTGATCCCGCTCGTCTCGTCGAGGTTCTTCTGCGCCGCCGCGAGCACCTGCTTCGGCGTACGTCCCTTGGCCGGGTCCTCGTCGCCGCACGAGGTCATCACGAGAAGTGCGGCCAGAAGGGCGACGAGAGCGAAGGCGAGGCGTGGCAGGCTCATGGGCATGCGGCTCAGAATGCCACGTCTCGCAACCCCCACGGTGTCCAGGTGGCCTCAGCGGTGATCAGATGGTCGTTCCTCGATCCGCGCGCTCTGACCGGAGGCGGGTGAGGCGCTGACCGGATGCGGAGTCTCGATGCACCGCCGGATGGTGGTGACGATGCTGCCGGCGGTGAAGAGCTCGTCGTACGAGGGTTCGCCCACGCGCACGTCGTGGATCTGGTCGACGAGTGCGGCCAGCGCGTCCTGGGCGTCCGCCTTGGCTCCTGGGTCCGCGGTGCGCCCGTCTCCCGATTGCACCAGATCCGCGAGAGCGAGCAGCGCCTGTGCCGTATGAGGACGCAGCTCTGGGCCCAGCCCGACGTGATCGTTTCCCGCCCGTTCCTCCTCTTCCAGCACCTGGGTGAGCTCCTCGATGAGGAAGCACACCCGCTCGAGGGCTGCTGCCTGCTCGAGCTCTCTCTCCAGGCGGTATCGGTGGTGCTCCCGACGCCTGTTGACGCGGGATGCATCCAGGACAAGCTGTCTGGCGGCGCGCATTCTCTGCACGGCGGGATCCAGCTGCGCCACGTAGTCACGCCATTGGGTCTCCGTCGGTGGCCCGTCTCCTTGCAGGGCATGTGCCAACCGCCGGAGCTGGACGAGCACCTCTGTACGGACGTCGCGTATCGCCCTCTCTGTGGGCCCGAGAGGCAGCTGTGGGAAGAGCACCGTCATCGCGACTCCGATCGCGGCCCCGATCAGGGTGAGGCCGCCGAAGGCGCTCACGAACGCCACGGGATCGTCGGTGCCGATGATCAGCACGAACAGGCCCGCGGTCGGGACCCAGTGCCCCATGTCGTCGAGCCAGCTCCAGCTCCCTGCGATCGTTCCCAGCCCGATCACCAGAGCCACGGTCACCGGGCTGGGCGTCGAGACCGCCCCGATAGCCAGGGCGATCATCGAGCCCAGCCAGATGCTGACGATGCTCTGGACGGTCTTGCGCACCGAGCCCATCACGGTCGTGGACATCGCGACCACGGCGCCCAGGGGCGCGTAGTACGGGAACTCGCCCGCCGGCCCGGGGAAGACCGCACCGACCCAGAAGGCGATGGCCCCCGCGCCTGCGGTCGTCAGGGCCGGCGCCCACGGGAGCCGACGGACTCGCGCGCGGAAGCGAGCCGATCGCGCCGCTGCAGGTGCCGAGGCCTGTGCCCCACCGTGCGTGGCCACGGTCGAACTGGGCATCACCTGACGATGCGGCGCCCAGCGCGGATGGTCCGCCCGACGACCGTGACGACGACAGATGTGACGGCAGTTGTCATGAAACCGGTTCCTTCCTTTGCAGCGGAGTGACCCGGTACCCGGAGGATGCCGGGTCATGACCTCCTCAGCTGTTCCAGCGCGCGCGGCCGACAGGGATCACCATCAGGTCCTCGCCGACGACGAGCTCTCCCGAGAAGCCCCGCTGGGCCTTGCACCAGCGCGCGGGCGGGTTGTTGCCGGGGACCAGATGGGAGAGGGCGAGGGTGCCGACACCGGCCGGTTCGGCGACGTCGCGGCCGACCTGCTCGATGGTGGTGTGCGACTCGAGCAGGTGCTTGCGGAGCGCCTCGGCGGTCTCGGGAGGAAGGGCGGCGGTGAGCCGCTCGACGAACTCGGGGTCGATCACCTCGTGGACCAGGACGTCCGCGCCACGCGCCAGATCGATGAGATTCTGGCTCACACAGGTGTCGCCGGAGACCACGACCGACCCGTCCGGGGTGTCGAAGCGATAGCCGTACGCCGGCGCGGTGGGGTGGTGATCGACGAGCGTCGCCGTCACGGTGACCTCGCCGTCCTTCCATACCTGGATCGGCGCCTCGAGCCGCGGCGGGACCCCTTCCGGATCGATCGTCCACAGCGCCGAGTGGTCGATGTCGTGGACCTCGAAGAGCGTGTCCGGGTCGGGGAAGTTGCTGTCCCGCAGCCGGTCGTTGAAGTCCTGGGCGAACGCGTTGCGCAGATGACCGGTCATCGAGGAGATGCCGGGCATCGGCTCGTCCGGGTTGACCAGGGCGGGTGCCGGCCGGGTGGGCGGGAAGACCCTGCTGAGGGTGTCCCGGGGTGCCGGACCGAACACCTGGACCGGTCCGCCGGAGCGCCCGACGATGTTCATCGACCCGATCGCGTACGTCGTGGGCCAGTCGACCGTGTGGTCGCTGTGCAGGTGGGTGAAGAAGATGCCGCGCATCCAGGAGAGCGCGGAACCCAGGCCGGTGTCCGGGGCGAGGCCGCTCTGCTGCAGCCGGCCGAAGGCGCCCACCCCGAGGTCGACGACGTACACCTTGTCCTCGAAGGCGATCGCGGTCGACACCCCGTGCCGGCCGCCGTCGAGCACGGCCGGGCCGCCTGAGGTGCCGAGCAGCACGACACGGGTCCGTGCCTTCGAGCGGCGCCCGGTCCGGGCTGCGGGCGCGGCGGCCGCCGCCGGCGTACCCAGGGCTGTCGCGGTCGCCGCGCCAACGGCTCCGAGGCCGACCATCGACAGCAGCCGGCGCCGGTCGGTCGAGGGGATCGAGGCGACGGCCTCGTTGAGGACATGACACATGTGGATCGGCTCCTGATCAGGCGGTGACGGCCACGTCGCGGGTGAGGACGCGGCGGGTGAGGACGGCGAGGAGAAGCGCGACGGCGCCGACGAGGACGACGGCGGCACCGAGGCCGCCGAGAGCACCGGTGAAGGCGACGATCAGGAGCGGGCAGACGAACTCGCCGAGGAAGAGGGCGGCGGTCCACACGCCGGTGCCGCGGCCGCGCTGCTCGAAGGTGAGGCCGGACACAGCCCAGACGAGCAGGGTGGGCAGCATCAGGCCGGTGCCGGCCGACGCGATGACCGCGCCGAGCACGATGACCGGCACCACCGAGGTGGCACCGAGTACGACCAGGCCGACCCCGGCCAGCCCGAAGGCGATCGGAAGCAGCGTGGCGGTGCCGCGGCCGGAGATCCGGCCGAAGGCGTACGCACCACCGGCCGTGGCGAGGGAGGCGAGCGCCGCGAACGCGCCGATGGCGGGGACGGCGGTGATCCCGGCCGCGTCGAGCACGTAGGGGAGCTCCACGATCGGGGTGTAGAAGACGATGCCGCCGACGACCGTGACAGCGCACGGCAGCGCGAGGGCGCGGGTGGGCAGCGGCGGGAGCTGGGCGTGCTCCTCGGTGGAAGCGGACTCGCTGGCGGGCGGCCAGATGAGCGCCGCGGCGAGGACGAGGAAGACCAGGCTGGAGGCGTAGAGCCAGAACGGGTTGCGCCAGTCCTGGGCACCCAGCGCCCCGCCGAGCGCGAAGAACACCGTGGCCGACAGCGACGCGAACACGGTCTGCATGCCCAGCCAGCGGTCGCGCTCGGTGCCGCTGAAGTAGTCCGAGATCAGCGTCGTGCAGCAGGTCATGATCGCCGCCTCGGCGACGCCGACCCCCGCGCGGCTGAGGACGATCGCGCCCAGCCCGTCCAGCCACAGCGGCGCGGTGCCGAAGACGGCGTAGACCGCCAGGCCGGTCAGCAGCAGCCGCTTGCGCCCGAACCTGTCCACGATGCGGCCCGCGAACGGCGCCAGCAGCGCGATCATCAGCGCCGGGACGGTGAGGGAGAGCGGGACCAGCGCGGTCGCGGCGCCGCTGTCGCCGAAGTGGTCCTGCATCCGGGGCAGGACGGGAGCGAGCAGCACCGCGCCGAGAATCGGCAGGCAGCTCATGAACATCAGCAGGAAGCCCTGCGTGCGTCCGGCTTGCCGGACGGGCGTGAGGGTGTCGGGCATGGGGTCTCCATGGATCAGGCCGAGATGGTGTGACAGCAGTCACAGCATCGTGAGAGATCCAGGAGGTATTGCGGAAGCCAAACCTGCTTCTGCCGGGTATCAGCCCCGTCGATAGCCCGACGTCAGTCCGACTCCTCCAGTCCCGCGGCGGCACGCGTCATCATCCGGCGCAGCCAGCCGTGCGCCGGGTCCGCGCGATGGGCGGGGTGCCACCAGAACGCCTCCTTCAGCGGGACCACGTCCCAGGGGCAGTCGAGGGTGCGTACGCCGGCGGCTCCCGCCAGCCGGGTCGCCAGCTGGCGCTGCAGGAGGGCGACGCGCGGGGTCCCGGCGACCAGGAACGGCACCGGGAGGAAGCTCTCGGTCACCACATGGACGTCGGGCTCGACCCCGATCATGCTGAGCTGGCGTACGGCTGGGGTGAAGGCGGTAGGGGCGTGGTGGGTGACGACCCAGGGCATCTCGGCGAGCTGCTCCATGGTGATCGTCTCGCCGACGGCGTCGTTGTCGGCGGACACGACCAGCACCCAGCCGTCGGTGTGGAGCTCGACCGCGGGCAGGTCCTGGAGGAAGCCGTGGGGGAGGACCATCCCGTCCACGTGCCGCAGCGACTCCGGTGCCTGGTCGACGTCGCCGTGGGTCTGCAGCTGGAACCGGAGGCGTACGCCGGGGGCCTCCCGGGCCAGCTCGGTGGCGAGGTGGTCGCCGAGCACGGTCGTCGAGTAGTCGGAGGCGACCACCGTGAACTCCCGGGTCGAGGTCGCCGGGTCGAAGCCCGGCTCGGCCTCGAAGACCCGGCGTACGCCGGCGAGGGCTGTCGTGGTGGTCCCGCGCAGCTGGGTGGCCAGGGGCGTGAGGTCGTAGCGGTTGCCGGTGCGGACGAGGAGCTCGTCGCCGAAGTGGCGCCGAAGGCGCCGCAGCGCGGCCGAGACCGCCGGCTGGCTCAGCCCGAGCCGCGCTGCCGCGCGGGTCACGTTGCGCTCCTCGAGCAGCGCGTCCAACGAGAGGAGGAGGTTGAGATCGAGGTTGCGGAGCGGATCGGTCGCCATGGTCTGACTATAAACGTGGTGTATATGCGGGATAGGAAATCTGCTCTTCCCGAATAGTTGCGCGCGGTTCAGAGTGGTGCTCGTCACTCCACCATCTCGCACATCCAGGGAGCTCTCATGCCCGCCATCAGCTCGGTTCTCGTCATCGGTGCCGGAACCGCCGGAACGGCGACCGCGATCCTGCTCGCCGAGCGCGGCGTCTCCGTCGACCTCGTCGACGCCAAGCCGGACCTCTCGGCCCTCGGCTCCGGGATCACCCTGCAGGGCAACGCGCTGCGGGTGCTGCGCGACCTCGGGGTGTGGGAGCAGGTGTGCGCCGAGGGCTACGGCTACGACACCCTCGGGCTGCGTGCGCCCGACCCGGCCGGCACGCTGCTGGTCGAGCTCGAGGACCACCGCACCGGAGGTCCGGACCTGCCGGCGACGATGGGGATGTACCGGCCCGCCCTGGCCCGGATCCTCCTCAACCGCGCCGTCGCGGCCGGCGCCAAGGTGCGCTTCGGGATCGCCCCGTCCGGCATCGAGCAGGACGAGACGGGCGTCGACGTCACCTTCGCGGACGGTTCGCACGGGCGCTACGACCTCGTCGTCGGCGCCGACGGGGTGCGGTCGTGGACGCGTCGGGCGATCGGCATCGACGTGGAGCCCGAGCCGGTGGGCATGGGTATCTGGCGAGCGTTCACGCGGCGACCGGCCGAGGTCACCCGCACCGACCTCGTCTACGGCGGACCGTCCTACATCGCGGGCTACTGTCCGACCTCGGAAGAGAGCCTCTACGCCTACGTCGTCGAGCCCGCCCAGGACCGGAGCGGCCTGTCGGCCGAGGAGGGACTGGCCGTCATGCGCGAGCTCGCGGCGGCCTATCACGGGCCCTGGGACGAGATCCGCGGATCGCTGACCGATCCGACGAGGGTCAACCACACCCACTTCGAGAGCCACGTCGTCGACGGCCCCTGGAACCGGGGGCGGGTCGTGATCATCGGCGACGCCGCCCACAGCTGCCCGCCGACTCTCGCCCAGGGCGCCGCCCAGGCGCTCGAGGACGCTGCCGTGCTCGCCGAGCTGCTCACCGCTGCCGACGATCTGGCCGCCGTCTGGCCCGCGTTCACCGATCGCCGGCTGCCCCGTGCGCGGGCGGTCGTCGAGGCCTCGCTCCAGCTCTGCACCTGGCTGAAGGCGCGCGAGCGCGGTGACGTACCCGGGCTGATGGCCCGCGTCGCCGCCCTAGTCACCCAGCCCGCCTGACCACCCCCCCATCTCACGAGGAGAACACCGTGACCGACCCAACGACCGAGAGCATCATCGAGACCCCGCCCGCCGAGCGGCTGATCACTCACCTGCGCCACGTCGACCTGGCCGTTCCGGACTACGAGCGACAGCTGGAGTTCTACACGAGCACCTGGAAGCTCAAGGCCGAGACGACCGACAGCGGGCTCGCGTTCCTGGCCGCGGAGGGCTCCCCGGAGCACTACTCCGTCCGCCTGCGCCGCGCCGACGACAAGCGCCTGGACCTGATCGCGTTCGGCGCGGCCAGCCCGGCCGACGTGGACGCGATGGCCGAGCGCCTCGGCCGGGCCGGAGTGAAGCTTGTCAGCGAGCCGGGCCCGGTGCTGACGCCGGGCGGCGGCTACGGCTTTCGCTTCTTCGACAACGACGGACGTACGGTCGAGGTCTCCTGCGACGTCGCCGTGCGGCAGCACCGCAAGATCGAGGAGGGCGAGGCGGTCCCGGTCAAGCTCTCCCACGTCGTCATCAACTCGCCCAACCCCGAGCAGACCGTGGCGTTCTACCAGCGCCACCTCGGCTTCGCGCTCTCCGACACCCTGATGCACCCGCGGCTGGGCTCGATGATGTGGTTCCTGCGTACGAACCGGTTCCACCACAGCCTCGCGATCGCCCGCGGGCCGCACGTCGCGCTGCACCACGCCTCCTTCGAGATGCGCGGGCTGGACGAGTACATGCGCGGCACCGGGCGGCTGCTGCGGGCCGGCGTCGAGAAGATCTGGGGGCCGGGCCGGCACCTGGCCGGCAACAACACCTTCAGCTACTTCCTGGACCCGCACGGCAACACGGTCGAGTACACCACCGAGCTCGAGGAGCTCGTCGAGGACAACTGGCACCCGCATCTGTACGACTTCAGCGACCCGGAGGTCTCCGACCAGTGGGGCACCGCCAATCCGATGGACGAGCTGGTCGCCGGCAAGTCCTTCAACGACCCCGACAAGGGCGTCTTCGTCGCCCCGCCGGTCTGAGCTGCGTTCGAATGAGGAGAGCCCGATGAAGCTGGCAACCTTCCGCGATCCTGCCCTCGACGTGCCGCGCGTCGGCCTGGTCACCGAGGACGGACTGCACCCGTTCGCCGTCCGGCACTCGATGCGTACGCTCATCGCCGGCGGCCGCGATGTGCTCGACCGTGCCGCCGACGATGCCCGGGCAGAGGCGGCGATCGACCTCGCCGAGGTCGAGCTGCTGGCGCCGCTGGAGCCGGCCTCGGTGCGCGACTTCGTCGCCTTCGAGGAGCACGTCGAGGGCGTACGCCGCTCGGTCGACGGCGTCAGCGGCGTCCCCGACGCCTGGTACGACGCGCCTGCCTTCTACTTCACCAACCCGCACGCGATCCTCGGACCGGGCGCGGAGGTGCCGTTCCCGGCGGCCTGCGCGGCGCGCGACTTCGAGCTGGAGGTCGCCGCCGTCGTCGGAGCCGAGGGCCGGTCGGTCCCGCCGGAGGAGGCCGGGGCGTACGTCTTCGGCTACACGATCTTCAACGACTGGTCGGCTCGCGACCTGCAGGGCCGCGAGATGCAGGTCGGACTCGGGCCGGCCAAGGGCAAGGACTTCGCCACCACGCTCGGGCCGTGGATCGTGACGGCAGACGAGCTGGAGCCGTACCGGGACGAGGACGGCTTCCTCGACCTGCTGTGCACGGTGTCCGTCAACGGCGTCGAGATCGGCCGCGACCGCCTCTCGAACGTCGGCTGGACCTTCGAGACGATGATCGCGTACGCCTCCCGCGACTCCCGCGTGGTCGCCGGCGACGTCCTCGGCTCGGGCACCGTCGGCAACGGCGGGTGCCTGGCCGAGCTGTGGGGCCGTCATGGCTCGCAGGAGCCGAAACCGCTGCAGCCCGGTGACGTGGTCACGCTCGAGGTCGAGGGGATAGGCGCCCTCACCAACACCGTCGGCGTCGCGCCGCCCGCCCCCGAGCTGCCGCCGGTGCGCCGCCGCGACAGTGCCGCACGGGCGGCAGCTCGTGAGGCGCCCCGATGAGCTCGCTGGCCGGACGTACGGTCGTGGTCACCGGAGCCGCCTCGGGAATCGGAGCGGCGGTCGTCGCCGCCGTGACCGCGGAAGGCGGGACGGCGGTGGGTGTCGACCGGGAATCGGCGCCGGGCGTTCGGACCCTCGACGTCCGCGACGAGGACACCTGGGCCGACCTCGCGGGCGAGCTCGCCGGGCCGGTCCATGGGCTGGTGAGCTGCGCCGGCGTCACCCGCCGCGCCCGGGTCGGGGCTGCGAGCGTCGCCGACATGCGGGACGCCTATGACGTCAACGTGCTCGGGCCGCTGCTCGGGATCCAGGCGCTGGCGCCGCTGATGCCGGCCGGCGGGTCGATCGTCACCATCGGGTCGCTCGCCGCGCTGCAGGGGCACTACCCGGTGGCCTACACCACCAGCAAGTGGGCCGTTCGCGGGCTCACGCACACCGCGGCGCTCGAGCTGGGGGAGCGCGGGATCCGGGTCAACGCCGTACACCCGGGCTTCATCGAGACCGCCATGACCGCCTCCGCGCCGGGTGCGTTCCGAGACGCCTCGGTCGCCGGCACTCCGCTCGGCCGCGTCGGCACGCCCGAGGAGGTCGCGTCGGTCGTGGTCTTCCTGCTCGGCGACGGCGCGGCGTACGTCACCGGTGCCGAGATCCCCGTCGACGGCGGGGTCGCCTCGCACGCCGGCGCGAAGGCCGTCTCCGACGCACTGCGCTGAGATTCATCGACAAGAAGAGGACAAGAGATGTTCGAGTACTTTCCCGGCAACTACGTCTGGAACCTGGGTGTGGTCGCCACGCTCAACTCCGGCGGCCTGATCGACGAGGTCGACCGCGCCTGCCGGCCGCTGAAGGAATTGGCCGCGCAGGGCTCCGACGTGGGCACCGCCGAGTTCATGGCCGCCTGGCGCGGTGTCGCCGACCAGCTCGAGGAGCAGTCGGCCGAGGCCGAGAAGGCCGGCCATCGGCGTACGGCTGGGCAGAAGCTCTTCCGCGCGTCCGTCTACGTCTCCCAGGCCGAGCGGATGCAGAGTGCGAAGGACCCGGGCCGCAGCGCCGAGTACCAGCGGAGCGTCGACCTGCTGGTCCGCTCCTTCGAGCTGCTCGACCAGCCGACGGTGAAGGTCGCCATCCCGTACGTCGAGAACGGCCGCGAGACCACCCTGCCCGCCTACTTCCACCCGGCTGGTCGGGACGGCGAGGCGACGCCGGTCATGATCGTGTGGAACGGCCTGGACTCGACCAAGGAGATGATGGTCGGCGCCGGTGTCCACACCGAGCTCGCCGCCCGCGGCATCTCGACGCTGATGGTCGACTGCGGTGGCGCCGGTGAGGCGTTGCGTCTGGACGGCCTCACCGCGCGCGTCGACACCGAGGCCTGGGCCGCGGCCTGCGTCGACTGGCTCGAGACGCGCTCGGACGTCCGTGCGGACCGGATCGGGCTCGTGGGCTGGTCGCTGGGCGGCTACTACGCGCCTCGCGCCGCGGCGTACGAGAAGCGGCTGGCGCTGTGCGTCGCCTGGGGCGCCAACCACGACTGGGGCGCGGTGCAGAAGCGACGACTGCAGCGTGAGGGCGAGAACCCGGTGCCGCACTACTGGGACCACGTGCTGTGGGTGTGGGGGCAGCCCGACATCGACACGTTCATCGACTTCGCCGAGGACGTGAACCTCGACGGCGTCGTCGAGGAGATCACCGTGCCGTTCCTCATCGCCCACGGTGAGAACGACCGCCAGATCCCGCTCTCCTACGCGCATCGCTCCTACGACCAGGCGGTCAACAGCCCCAAGCGCGAGCTGCGGATCTTCACGCCGGAGGAGGGTGCCACCGAGCACATCGGTCTGGACCACTTCCCGCACGTCATCGGCTTCATCGCCGACTGGGTCGCCGACACGTTCGCCGAGCTGGACGCGTCGTGACCTCCCTGGATCGGAGCGATCCCGAAGGCGAGATCGCGAAGACGGTCGCCCGCGTCTCCAACTGGGGGCGCTGGGGCGAGGACGACGTCCGCGGGACGATGAACTTCCTCACCGACGCCAAGCGGGTCTCGGCCGCGGGGCTGGTGCAGACCGGCCGCTCCTACTCGCTCTCGCTGCCCTTCGACATGGACGGGCCGCAGAACGGCTGGCGGCGGCGTACGAATCCGGTGCACACCATGCTCGACACCGGCACCGACGCGGTCGCCGGCATCCAGGGGTTCCCGCACGGGATCGGCGGCGCGGACGACGTCATCGCGATGCCGCTGCAGTGCTCGACCCAGTGGGACGGGCTCGGCCACATCTTCGACCACGGACGGGCCTGGAACGGCCGCCCGGCGGAGTCGGTGGTGACCTCGCTGGGCGACGGTGTCACCGGGATCGAGACGGTCGCCGACGTGGTCTGCGGTCGCGGGGTGCTGCTCGACGTCGGCCGCGCGGTCGGCACCGACGGCGAGCTCCCCGACGGCTTCGCCATCACCGAGGAGCACCTGGAGCAGACGATCGCCGCCCAGGGCGCCAGCGCGGCCGTGGGCCGCGGCGACATCGTCGTCGTACGCACCGGGCAGCTCTCCCGCGCCCGCCGGGGTGTCGCCGCCGGTGAGGGCTGGGGTGGCTACGCCGGGGGAGCGGCCCCCGGCCTCTCCTTCACCACCGCGGACTGGCTGCACCGCACCGAGATCGCCGCGATCGCCACCGACACGTGGGGCTTCGAGGTGCGGCCCAACGAGTTCGACGACGCCTTCCAGCCCCTGCACCAGGTCGCCATCCCTCACCTCGGCCTCTTCCTGGGTGAGATGTGGGACCTGGACGGTCTCGCCTCCGCCTGCGCGGAGGACGGGCGCTACGACTTCCTGCTGACCGCGGCGCCGCTGCGCGTCACCGGTGCCGTCGGCGCCCCGGTGAACCCCATCGCGCTGCGCTGAGGGTGGAACCCGCTGGTCGAGGGCCACTTCGTTCAGACCCTCGCGCCAGCGAGCGTGTCGAGACCAACACAGTCCCATCGAGCGCGGACGCGACTGTGTTGGCTCTCAGGCTCGTCGGCGCCGTACATCCACTCGAATCCGGACACGCCGGAGCCTGAA
>NZ_JBEXRR010000065.1:0-21329 GCF_040613175.1 Nocardioides sp. NPDC006303 | reverse complement strand
CGACGATCTCCACCGACCCGAGCGCGGTGCCGGAGAGCGTGTCGGCGATCGGGGTCGCCCGCGCCTCGAAGCGGCCGACATAGATCGACTTTCGTACGCCACAACTGAGGATTCGGCCGCCACAAGTGCGGACTCGGCTGGGGGTCAGGCGCGGGCGGCGCGGCGTACGTCTCCGGCGGCGACGCCGAAGCGCTTGCGGAAGGCGTGGGAGAAGTACGAGGCGGAGGTGAAGCCGCACTTCTCGGCGACGTCGACGGTGCGGATGGCCGGGTCCGAGCCGGTGGCGAGCATCGCGTAGGCGAGCTCGAGGCGGCGGCCGAGGATGTGGCGGGGGACGCTGGTGCCGGCGTCGGCGAAGAGCCGGGAGAGATGGCGCTCGGAGATGCCGGCGCCCGCTGCGACGGTGGTGGCGGAGAGGCCGGGGTCGGCGAGATGGTCCTCGATGAATGCCTTCGCCGCCGCCCGATGGGCCGTGGCCAGCGAGACCTTCCCAGCGGTCGCGATCACCGAGATCAGGTCGAGCACGGCGCCTTCGTCGGCCGGGACCGGGTCGTGCGGCCGCAGGGCACGGCCGACCATCTGGACGAGGGCTCGGCCGTGCGGGTCCTGGTCGCGGCCGGCGTCGAGGACGAGCGGCGCCGGCATCGACGCCATCCCGGTGCGGGCCGCGAAGGCGTCCACCGGGACCTTGACGGCAAGCTCCTCGAGCCCATGCCCGAAGCCCCGCAGGAAGGGCGCGTCGACGTCGCACACGATCAGCTGTCCGGGCCGGATGAGCTTGCGGCGGCCGGCGTACTCCAGAATCGCCTCGCCGCGGAGGCTGGCGTAGACGGCGATCGACCGGGCGGGGATCTCCTTGACGAGGCTGGCCGGCCGCTCGACGACGTGGCGAGTGGCCCGTACCCGCGCCAGATGGATCTCGTCGAGCTGCAGGTTGACCTCCTGCGCGTCGAACCCGTGGCCGTCGATGGGCCGACAGGAGAGCGCGACCAGGGCGCTGGCGTTGTGGCGTTCCCAGGCCTCGACCTGCGCGTCCGCGTTCAGCCGGCTGGTCTCGAAGACCTCCGGGCGGCGAACCCGCGCGAGGAGAGGGGCTGGGTCGTCTCCGGCTGGCGGCACGAGCCGACTCTACGGCGTGCTGAGAGCCACGGCGATGACTTAGGGAAGACTAACCTTTCTGGAATGGTTCAAGAAAAGGTGGCACAGTGGGTGTCACCGCGAAAAGCCAACACTTCAATCTGGGGGAACCACCGAACATGGCCACGAAGACCGACACGAGCAGCGCCACCCACACCTCGCACCCCGCGTTCATCCCGAGCCCGGCGTTCGCGACCCAGATGCAGCGCCTGCTCGTCGATCTGACCGAGCTCAGCCTGCAGGGCAAGCAGCTCCACTGGAACGTCGTGGGCAAGAACTTCCGCGACATGCACCTCGTCCTCGACGAGGTCGTGGACGCTGCCCGCGACTTCACCGACGAGGTCGCCGAGCGCATGCGTGCGCTCTACATCCTCCCCGACGGCCGCACCGGCACCGTCTCCGAGGACACCACCCTCGCGCCGCTCCCGGCGACCGAGGTCGACACCGCGACGGCCGCCGACCTCGCCGCCGCCGCGCTCTACGCCACCTCGAAGACCGCTCGTGACATCCACGACGACATCGACTCCGAGGACCCGACCACCGCCGACCTGCTGCACGCGATCATCACCCGCGTCGAGCAGCTCGCCTGGTTCATCGACTCCGAGAACCGCGTCGCCAACCAGTCCAAGCCGGCTCAGCTGACCGTCTGAGATCTTTCCCTGAGGACGGCGTCCCGCGAACTGCTCGCGGGGCGCCGTTCTTCGCTTTTGCGCGCGGCGCGGGGCATTTTCCCGCCATGGCGGGAATTTGGCGCGCCCTGCGCTCGCTATCTCGACCCTCGCAGCAGCTTTCGGAGGTCGGTCGCGGGATCGGCGAGGTCGGAGGCGCGTACGTCGACCCCTCGGTCGATCATCCGGCGCGCCGCGCGTACGGCGTTGGGGTCGTCGACCGCGACCGCGCCGATGACGCGGCCGCCGTGGAGCGTGAACACGGAGAAGGGCGGCTCGCCGAGGGCGCCGCGTACGACGTCCTCGTGCTCCGCATCTGGCTCATGCATCTCACCGACGACCTCGACATGCAGGTCGTAACGGTCGGTCCAGAACCACGGGGCCGTCTCCGCGGCGGCGTCGATGCCGAGGATCGTCGTCGCAGCCCGTTGACCGTCGTGCAGCGCGGCCTCCCAGTGCTCCGCGCGGCGCTGGCCGCGGCGCCGGGCACAGTCACCGACGGCGAGCACGTTCGGGTGGGAGGTGACCTGATGGTCGTCGACAAGGACGCCGTTGTCGACCTCCAGGCCGGCCGCTTTCGCCAGGGCGGTGTCCGGCACCATGCCCACAGCGAGAAGGACGGCATCGAACGTACGTGGCTCGTTCTCCCCCGCGATGTGTGCCACGACTCCGGCCCTCGTCGACTCGAGCTTCTCGACCGTGGCGGTCACCGCCTCCACACCGTGGACCGCGTGCAAGGAGTGCAGCCACGCAGCCACGCGGGTGCCGACCGCTGCTGCGATCGGGGGATCGGCGGGATCTACGAGCACGACCTCGCAGCCCAGCTTCCGAGCGGTCGAGGCGACCTCGGCCCCGATCAGGCCGGCACCGACCACCAGCAGCCGGGCCCGCGAGAGCAGCACGTGCCGCAGCGCATCGGCGTCGTCGTCACTTCGCAGCGTGTGGAGCCCGGTGGTCGAGCGCGGGATTCCTTTGCCGGCTGGTGGACGGTCGAGCAGCTCCCGAACGACGCGCTCGAAATCCGGCCACCGCGAGTGTCCGCCCGTCGCCAGGACGATCCTGTCGGCGGAGACCTGCCGGCCGTCCGACAGCGCCACCGTCCCGGCAGCCGGATCCAGATCCACCACCAGCGCATCCGTGACGAGGTCGACCCGCTGCTCGGCGTACCACTCCGGAGCCTGCAGCGCGATCGAGTCGAGCTCCTTCGCTCCGGCCAGGTACTCCTTGGACAGGGGCGGACGGTCGTACGGGAACGGGTCGACGGTGAGGAGCGTCAGCTCACCGGCGTACCCGTTCTTCCGCAGCTCCGCGACCGTGGAGACGCCGGCGATGCCGCCACCGACGACGAGGACCGACGAGACCGTCACGGCCTCTCGCCGGGGAACAGGTACACCTCACCGTCGCGCACCTCGACGCGGTGCGGGACGGTGTCGCGGGTGGCCGGGAGCCCGTCGACCTTGCCGGTCTTGAGGTTGAACCGCGAGGAGTGCAGGGGGCACTCGACGTCGCCGTCCTCGACCCAGCCCTCGGCCAGCGAGGCGGTCTCGTGGGTGCAGGTGTCGTTGAGGGCCCAGCAGGTGCCGTCGTCGTCGCGCAGGATGGCGATGTCGTCCTCGGTGCCGGTGATGTCGGAGGAGATGGCGATCCCCTCACCCTCCGGGATGTCGTCGACGGACGCGACACGGATGCCTGTGCTGGTTCCGGTGCTTTCACTGTTTCCGGTCATGCCCCCATCTTCCAACGTGGGCGCAGAAGAACCGGCCACCTCCCCCGAGGTGGCCGGTTCGATTCCGTACGTCAGGACCGACGAATCAGTCCGGGCAGGTGTTGCGGTAGTCGGACAGGTTGACCGAGGACGGCGCCGGGCAGAGGAACTGCGAGTAGCGGGTGTCGTCGTCGACGTACCTCTTCAGCCAGGTGACGAACAGGCGCCCTTGCCAGTCGTCATCGGTGTTGGCGATGAAGTGGTCGCCGTTGTTGATCTCGCCGTACGCCTTCTCCCGGGCCCCGGTGGCCGAGGTGTAGAACGGGACGGAGTGCGAGCTGACCGGCGCGACGCTGTCGTTCTCCGCGCCGATGATCATGGTCGGGATCTGGATGCCTGGCCAGGTCTTGTCGGTGTGCCAGGGCTGCAGCGCGACAGCGGCCTTGATCGAGGAGTCCTGGTTGGCCGCCGCGAGCGTGCCGCCGCCGCCCATGGAGTGGCCGGAGACCGCGATGCGGCTCTCGTCCAGGCGCGAGGCGACCGTCGAGGAGGCGCTGTTCTTCAGGTAGGAGACCGCAGCCAGGATCTGCGAGCCGCGACTGTCGGGCTGGTCGTAGCGGGAGTTCGTGTCGATCGCGAAGACCACGAACCCGTGCGAGGCCACCCGGCGCGCGACGGCGGAGTAGGACGACGAGGAGGCCGTGTAGCCGGGGGCGAGCACGACACCGCCGAAGGTCCCCGCGGTGGTGGAGGTGGGGTAGTAGATCGTCCCTCCGCCGAAGCCGGTCACCAGCGAGGAGACCGAGGCGGTGGAGAGGGAGAACGTGCCGTTGTCCAGGACGCTGGCCGACGTCGGGTCCGGCCCGCGCTCGTAGGGGCTCTCCGCATCCGCCGGCGCGACCAGGCCGAAGAGGGGGAGAGTGACGGCCGCGGCGACCGCGGCGATTCGGAGAGAGAGTGATCTGAGCACCGAGCATGCTCCTTCGTCCGTCCGGCCCCGGGCTGTCCGGGGATCCGGTTGCTACTCGAAGGTAGGGGCGCAGCCGGGCGACCGACACCGGCACGGAGGCAGAACCTCGTTGGGCGCTTGTCACAAAACAGAAACACGGCGGCGTACGCAGGTGGGGCTGCGTACGCCGCCGGTTTCTGTGCGGGATGTCGCTATCAGCAGTGCTTTATTGCTTCGGGCTCCGCTTCAGCAGTAAAGGTTCCCGCCCGGGTCCACTCCGAGCAGCGAGGTGACTTCGGTGTAGTTGTCGACGCGGCTCTGCACCTGGGCCGGGTTGCCGCCGTTGCACTCGATAGAGCCGTTGATGGACCGGATGGTCTCGCCGAATCCGGCGCCGTTGACCATCGCCGCGTGCGGCGTCATGGTGCCCGGGCCGTTCTGGGTGTTCCAGTACCAGAGCCCGGTCTTCCAGGCGACCGCCGGATCGGTGGCGACCAGGTTGGGGTTGTTGAGCAGGTCGATCCCGAGCGCGTCCCCGGCGGCCTTGTAGTTGAAGTTCCAGCTCAGCTGGACCGGACCACGGCCGTAGTACTGGTCGTTGCCCGCGGGGCAGCCGTAGGACTGGTTGGGGTCGCAGTAGTGCGGGTAGTTGGCCTCGTTCTGCTCGACGACGTAGAGCAGGTCACCGGTCTCGTGGGCGACGTTGGCGATGAACGCCGCGGCCTCCCGCTTCTGCACCGCCTCGTCCCCAGCATTGGTGAATTCCGGGTAGGCACTGAGCGCCTCGACGAGGCCGGCGTACGTGTAGAAGGGGTTGCGGTTGGGGAAGAGCTGGTTGAACTGCTCCTCGCTGACCGGGAACTCACCCGCCACCGGCGCCGGCGTCTCCGGGTCGGTCGCGGTGCCGCCGATGTTCACGTCGATGCAGGCGTAGAAGGCGTTGGTCGTGTCAGCGACGTTCCAGACCGCGAGGACCTTCTGCCGGCCGGTGAACGACCCGAAGTCGACCTGGTGCTCGACGGTGGCCGGCGGCTGCGCGCCGCCGTCGTCGAACTCGGCGATCTTGGTGCCACCGATGAAGTACTGCCAGGTGCTGGTGCTGTGCCGGGCGCTCAGTGACCAGGTGAACGTCTGGTTCCGGCCGACCGGTGTGGCCTGCCAGTTCTTGGAGTCGTCGTCGAGCTCGGCGAACCTCGAGTTGCCGCCGGAGCAGCTGGTCAGGCCCTTCGGACCCTCGACACTCTGTGGTTCGTACTTGATGTCCCCGCACTCGACCGTGCCGGCAGCACACTGGGCCTGCCTGCTCGGCGGGTTCGAGATGTAGCCGTGCGCACTTGCGGGGCTCGTCGGCAACATGGCCAGGACGGGCGCCAGCAAGATCCCGCCGAGAACGGCGATCTTCGTGGTAGTACGCATTCCAAACTCCTTGATGGGGGGTTGAGATGGATGGCGATCGAAGCCCCACTGTAAGGTTCCTTTACAGTTACCGTCTAGACCCAGCGTGGACAAACACCGGCGCGAGCCCTGCAATTGTTAGGTTGGCGTTCCGTACGCCAACCCGACCCTCGAAAGGAGCGCCGCCGATGTCCAGACCGCCCAAGACACACCTGATCCGCGACACCAACGACCGCGCGGCGCTCGACCTGATGCTCTCGAACGGGCCAGTGACGAAGACCCGGCTCGGCGAGCTCGTCGGCCTCTCGAAGGTGACCGCGGGACAGCTGCTGACCCGGCTCGGCGAGCGCGGCCTGGTCGAGGTCGTCGGCACACAGCAGGGCGGTCGCGGCCCCAACGCCGCGCTCTACGGCGTGGTCCCGTCGGCGGGCTATGTCGCGGCCCTCCACATCGGGCCCGACCAGATCACCGCGTCGGTCGCCGACATCACCGGCACCGAGCTGGCCACCGGCGCGCTCGACCCCCACGAGGCCTCCGACCCGGTCGAGGCGGTGCGGGCCACCGTCGCCGACGCCACCGCGAGCGCCGGCATCACGATGTCGCAGCTCCGCTGCCTCTCGATCGGTACGCCCGGCATGATCGACCCGCGCACCGGCGACTTCCGCTTCGCCAACGACCTGCCGGACTGGCGCACGGGCGTCCTCCAGGACCTCCGCCGCAGCTTCCAGCGGCCGATACTGATCGAGAACGACGTCAACCTGGCCGGGCTCGCCGAGCAGTCCGCCGGAGCCTCCCACGGCGTCAAGGACTCGGTGCTCGCCTGGATCGACCGCGGGCTGGGCCTCGCGGTGATCGTCGATGGTCGCCTCCACCGCGGCGCCGGCGGCGGTGCCGGCGAGATCGGCTATCTGGCCGTTCCGGGCGCCTCCACGCCCCACGGCACCGACAGCCCGCAGCACGCAGCCTTCCAGTCGCTGGTCAGCGTCGAGGCCATGGACATCCTCGCCCGTGCGTTCGGGCTGAAGGGCAGCGGTGTGGACTGCGTACGCGCGGCCGCCGGCGGTGACCCCGACGCCGAGCCGTTCCTCGAGGAGCTGGCCAGGAGGCTCGCCCTCGGCCTGGCGGGCATCTGCGTGGTGCTCGACCCCGAGCTGTGCGTGCTCGCGGGCGAGATCGGATGCGCCGGCGGGCCGGTCCTGGCCGCCCGTGTGCAGAAGGCGATCGCCGCCCTCGGCCCCAACGTCCCGACCGTCGTCCCCACCGAGATCTCCGGCGACCCCGTGCTTCGCGGCGCGCTCCAGATCGGTCTCGACACGGCCCGCGACGAGGTCTTCACCCACCAGGGCTGACCCCGACGAGGATCCGCCGGCGGTCAGGGGAACGCCCGATGTCATAGGTACCGCGACTACATATCGTCGTGGTGTGACCACACAGATACGCCAGCGCCGACCACGCGTCAGCCTCTTCTGCTTCCGAGCCGTCGCGGTTCTGACCGCGCTCTTCGCGATCGGGCAACCGATCTTCATCGGCTCCTACTTCGCCGGCACCTTCGAGGCGTTGGGTCTCCACACCGCGGGCGCGGTCGCGCTGCAGGGCCTTGGCCTGCTGCTGCCGATCGCCGCGGGCGCCGTCGTGGCGATGGGCGGGCGCTGGTGGTTCCTCATCTGGTCGGTCGCGCTCTTCTTCCTCATCCACGTCCAGGCGATCCTCGGCTACACCCGGGTCCTCCAGCTGCACGTCCCGGTCGGCGTCCTCACCGTCGGCATCGCGGTGGCCGTGGCCATCGCCGCCCTGCGCCGCGGCGCCGGCAGCCCGCGGGAGGTCCGGCGATGAGGATCGGACGACGCACCCTTCTCGGCGCCGGACTGGCAGCCCCGGTCGCCGGATCGCTGGGCGCGTGCGGCGAGGCCCCCGAGCAGACCGGACGGATCCTGCGCAGCGCGGCACGGCTGCCGAAGGCGTACGAGACTCCGTTGCCGTTGCCACCGGTCAAGCGGCCTTCGGGCGACCTGATCGAGATCGCCCAGCGCACCGCCTCGGTCGAGATCCTGCCTGGGCTGCGGACCGAGATGATGACGTACGACGGGGTCTTCCCCGGGCCGACGCTGGAGACCCGCCGCGGAGAAGCGGTGACCGTACGCCACACCAACTCCCTCACGCTGCCGACCGCGACGCATCTCCATGGCGGGCACACCCCTGCGAAGAGCGACGGCTGGCCGACGGATCTGCTGGTGCCACCGGGCTTCGAGTCGCCCCACGCCCACCACGCCGGTCACGGGGGTGGCCACAGCGGTCACGAGACCATGGCCGACCCGAAGGCGCTGGTCACGACGGGAAAGCGGGACTACCGCTATCCGCTCGAGCAGCCGGCGACGACCCTCTGGTACCACGACCATCGGATGGACTTCACCGCCCCGCAGGTGTGGCGTGGGCTGGCCGGTTTCCACATCATCCGCGACGACGAGGAGGACGCGCTCTCGCTGCCACGCGGCGAGCGGGAAATGCCGCTGATGATCGCCGACCGGGCCTTCGACGAGGACGGCACGCTGCGCTATCCCGCGCTCGACCCGGAGCTGCTCGGCGAGCCCGGGGTCGAGGACCGCTACATGGCCGGCGTGCTCGGCGACGTCATCCTCGTCAACGGTGCCCCGTGGCCCGAGGCGGAGGTCGAGGCGGCGCAGTATCGGTTACGCCTGCTCAACGCCTCCAACGCGCGCCGCTACGCGCTGAGCCTGCGCACCTCCGACGGCCGGCCCGTGAAGTTCACCCAGATCGGCTCCGACGGCGGGCTGCTCGCCGCCCCGGCCGAGCACGGCGAGATCACGATGGCCTCCGGCGAGCGGTTCGACGTCGTCGTCGACTTCCGCTCACTGGCACCTGGCACGACGGTCGAGATGCGCAACCGTCTCGGCACCGGCCGGACCGCTCAGGTGATGCGGTTCCGCGTCGCCCGCCGCGCGGCCGACGACGTCAAGATCCCGGAGCGGCTGGCCGACGTACCCGAGCCCGAGAAGCCCGAGGGAGCCGTCGTCCGCCGGTGGCACTTCCGTCGCGCGGCCGTGCACGGCCGCAAGGGCTGGGGGATCAACGGCAAGCCGTTCGACCCTGCGGTCCCACAGGCCAAGGTGCCGCTGGAGTCCACCGAGATCTGGGAGTTCTTCACCGACGCCCACCACCCGGTCCACGTCCACCTCTCGCCCTTCCAGGTCCTGCGGCGCGGCAACCGCGGCCCGGGCCCGATGGATCTCGGCTGGAAGGACACCGTCGACGTACGCCCCTACGAGGCCGTACGGGTCAGGGTGAAGTTCGAGAGGTACGCCGGCAGGTTCCTCATCCACTGCCACAACCTGGAGCACGAGGACATGGCGATGATGGCCGGCTTCGAGACGGTGTGACCCGCCGAGAGCCGGGCTGATCAGCCGGTGAAGGGGACCCATGCGAAGCGGCCGATCGCCACGAACGCGGTCAGGGCGAGGTACGTCGCGTCCACCAGCGCGATCTTCCTCTCGCCACGGCGGATCCGCAGGATCACGGCACCGACCATGATCAGGGTCAGGCCGGTTGCTGCCAGCGGCACCAGGATCGGCGCGATGTCGAGCAGGGCAGGCAGGATCAGGCCGACGGCGCCGAGGATCTCGAGTGCTCCGATGGCCTTGAGGGCGCCGGGCCGGAAGTCGAGGACCCAGCGCGAGGCGTCGCCCATCGCGGCCATCCTCTCCCTGGGGACCAGCAGCTTCCCGAAGCCGGAGAGCAGGTAGATGGCGGCCATCAGGCCGGCGACGATCCACAGCGCGATGTTCATGAGTCTTCTCCTGGACAGAATCGATGGGGTCTGTGGCCGCGGCGGACCCAAGCCAGGCCCGCCGCGAGCCCGAGGTGAGTTGCGGTGTCAGGCGTACTGCCCGGGCTGGTACTCGCCGCCCGGAGTCCGGGTGATCACGTTGAGGCGGTTGAAGGCGTTGATCAGGCAGATCAGGCCGACCAGGGCCATCAGCTGGTCCTCGTCGAAGTGCTTCGCCGCATTCGCCCACGCCTCATCGGTGACACCGGTGGAGTCGGCGAGGCGAGTGCCCTGATCGGTGAGCTCCAGCGCCGCCCGCTCCGCTTCGGTGTAGACGGTCGTCTCCCGCCATGCCCCCACGAGGTTGATCCGCAGCGCGCTCTCACCGGCAGCCGCGGCGTCCTTGGTGTGCATGTCGAGGCAGCCGCCACAGCCATTGATCTGGCTGGCGCGGATCTTCACCAGTTCCTGCACCGCCTTCGGCAGTGTCGAGCCGGCGATGACCTTGTTCGACGAGATGATGTGCTTCGCCCACGCGGCCCCGATCTCGTTGCCCATCGGGTTGATCCGGCTTTCCATCTTGATCTCCTTCGTCTTCGGATGCTTTCACCAGTACGACGAAGGCGTTCTCCAAGAGGTAACAACCCGGGTGACGAGGGGCGCCCTATTCGGGCCGCGGGGGCAGATCCATGGCGTCGAGGCGCTTGCGGTCGCTCACGGTCAGCAGCTCGACGATCCGGCCCTCGACCACGGTGCACGCCGCCAGGCCGAGCAACTTGCCGTTGGCGCCCCAGGCCACGAACCCGGGCTCGCCGTTGACGCGGACCGGCAGCACCGAGGTCATCGAGCGGGCGCCGCGAATGACCGGTTCGGCCACCTCGGCCGCGCCGACCGTGGTCAGCACGCCCTTCGGGTGGTACGTCCGCCACGTGACGTTCGGATCGAGCAAGGTGACGAGCCCTTCGAAGTCCCCGTTCCGGGCCGCGGCGAGAAAGGCGTCGACCACGGCGCGCTGGCGCCGCGGCTCATCCTGCGGCAGCGGGGTGCCCTGCACCTTCCGGCGGGCCCGGCTGGCGAGCATCTTGGTCGCGTCGGTGGACCGGCCGATGATCTCGCCGATCTCGGCGAAGGGCACCGCGAACATGTCGTGCAGGACGAACGCCAGCCGCTCGGTGGGCGTGAGGGAGTCGAGCACCACGAGCAGTGCCAGCCCGACCGACTCGGCGAGCATCGCGTCGTCCTCGGGCGCCGCCCCGCCGTCGACGGCCACCACGAGCTCGGGCAGCCGGTCCTCGTACGACAGCTCCGACCGGGTCTTTCGCGAGCGGAGCACGTCGATGCAGACCCGGCCCACCACGGTGGTCAGCCAGCCGGCCAGGTTGTCGATCGAAGCCTCGTCCTGGCGCGCCAGCCGGATCCACGCCTCCTGCACCGCGTCCTCGGCGTCGGCCCTGGACCCGAGCATCCGGTAGGCGACCGCCACCAGGCGCTCGCGCTGCTGCTCGAAGGCCTCCGCCGTCGCTTCGTGTGGACCTGATCCGGTCATGTCGTTACCTTCCTCGCGCGAGCTCCGTCATGGTGATGACGAGCCAGCAGGCGCCAAGGTAACCGTCGGCGCCCATCCACGGGCTCAGCTCGCGTCAAGCCGCTTCTCCATGTCGTCGAGCATCGCCTCGACCTTCCGGTAGGTGTGGGAGCTGTAGGCACCGATGCTGCGCTCGGCGGCGAGCGCGTCGCGCATCGCGTCGAGGTAGCGCAGCTGCAGGATCACCGTCTGCTCCATCACGTCTGGCCTGATGCTGGGCACCTCTCGTACGCCCGCGAGCACCCGCGGCAGGATGCGGTCCTTGAGCTTCGTCACCAGCTGGGGGTCGATCGGCTCGCCGTCGATGGTCTGCGACTCGAGCGGTCCGAGGTTGTCGATCGCGTCCTCGCCGACCTGACGGAGCAGGGCCCGGAACGCGTCGTGCCGGTCCGCCGACGACTCACCCGGGAAGCGCATCCGGCGGATGAGCGCCGGGAGGGTGAGGCCGAAGAGCACGAGCGTGATGAGCGCGACCAGGAAGGCGGCGAGCACCACGGTCGCCCGGTGGGAGGTGCCGGCCGGGATGGTGTGGGCGGCGGCGACCGTGACGACGCCGCGCATCCCGGCCCAGCCGATGATCAGGAAGCCACGCCTGGTGATCGGCTCGCGCTCCTCGAAGTCGATGTCCGCCCGGCCCCGAGCCAGCCGGCGCCGGGCCGAGATGATCCGGGCGTCCTCCCGGTCGTCCGTGGGGGTCAGCGAGTCGAGCTTCTCCTCGAACTGGTCGAGGCGGGTGCGTACCTCTTCCTTGTTCTCCTCCCGGTCCCGGAGCGCAGGCCCGGCGAGCCCGAGGAACCGGAGCGCGACCAGCAGGCCGACCACGATCAGGACCAGCCCGGCCATCTGGCCCATCGTGGTCTCGCCGCGGGCGGCGTCGACTAGCGCGGGCAGCTGGTAGCCCATCGCCAGGAAGACGCCGCTCTCCAGGATGAAGTTGAAGGTCGTCCAGGTGGTCGCCTGGGTCTGCCGGTCGCGGGCGCTGAACCGGCGGCTGCCGAGCCCGCCGGTGACCAGCCCGGCGACGACGACGGCGAGCACGCCCGACGCGTTCAGCTCCTCGGCCGGGAAGTAGGCGATGAACGGCACCGCGAACGAGATCGTCGTGTTGAGCACCGGGTCGTCCAGGCGCTGGCGGAGCAGCACGGTGAGCCAGCCGACGACGGCGCCGATCACGAGCGCACCCAGCACCGCCCAGCCGAACTCCAGAGCCGTACGTCCCAGCGAGAAGGAGCTGGCCGCCGCGATCCCCGCCACGGCTGTCCGGAGGACGACCAGGGCGGAGGCGTCGTTGACCAGACTCTCGCCCTCCAGCACGGTCATCACCCGCGGCGGCAGCCCGACCCGGCGCCCGATCGCCGTCGCCGCCACCGCATCGGTGGGGCTGACGACCGCGCCGAGCGCGACCGCGAGCGGGAACGAGATCTCCGGGAACAGCCAGTGGACGACCGCCCCGATCACCAGCGCCGAGACGATCACCATCACGACCGAGAGCCAGGTGATCAGCCGGAGGTTCCGCCGGAAGTCGATCACCGGCAGGTTGACCGCGGAGGAGTAGAGCAACGGCGGCAGTACGCCGGCCAGGATCCATTCCGGATCGAGCTCGATCTCCGGCGCCCCCGGCAGATAGCTCGCCCCGATCCCGAGCCCCACGAGCAGCAGCGGCGCCGCCACCCCCGTACGCCGTGCGAACACCGACGCCGCGATCATGATCGCCAACGCCACCCCGACGATCAACAACACCCGATGGTCCATGCTCAGGAGCCTAAGAGATCGTGCGGGGCGGCGCTGGGATCAGCGGAAGCGGCGCAGCCGGAGGCTGTTGCTCACCACGAACACCGACGAGAAGGCCATCGCGGCACCGGCGAGCATCGGGTTGAGCAGCCCGGAGACCGCCAGCGGGATGGCCGCGACGTTGTAGGCGAACGCCCAGAACAGGTTGCCCTTGATGGTCGCCAGCGTCCGCCGAGACAGCCGGATCGCGACGGCGGCGACCCGCAGGTCACCACGGACCAGGGTCAGGTCGCTGGCCTGGATGGCGACGTCGGTGCCGGTGCCCATCGAGAGGCCGAGGTCGGCCTGGGCCAGCGCCGGCGCGTCGTTGACGCCGTCACCGACCATCGCGACCACGCGGCCCTCCTCCTGCAGCTGTCGGACCACCGCGACCTTGTCCTCGGGAAGCACCTCGGCGATGACGGTGTCCGCGGAGACCGGGATGCCGACCTCGGCGGCGACCGAACGGGCCACCGTCTCGTTGTCGCCGGTGAGCAGGACCGGAGTCAGGCCGAGGCGCTGGAACTCCGCGATCGCCGCGGCCGAGGTCGCCTTGACCACGTCGTTGACGACCAGGACGCCACGCGCCTGTCCGTCCCAGCCGACGGCGACGGCGGTGCGGCCCTCGCTCTCGGCCTCGGCCATCGCCAGGGCGAGATCGCCGGGCAGGTACTGGCTCCACTCCTCGAGCAGGCGGACCCGGCCCACGAGGACGGCGTGACCGTCGACGATGCCCTGGACACCCAGGCCCGGGACGTTGGCGAAGTCCTCGGCCGCCGGCAGGGTGCCGACGCGGGCCTCGGCTCCGGCGGCGATCGCTCGTGCGATCGGGTGCTCCGAGGCGTGCTCGAGGGCGCCGGCCAGGCGTGCGATCTCGTCGGCGTCCTCGCCGGGCGCGGCGATGACGTCGGTCAGGGTCATGCTGCCGGTGGTGACCGTGCCGGTCTTGTCGAGCACGATGGTGTCGATCGCCCGGGTGCTCTCGAGCACCTCCGGCCCCTTGATCAGGATGCCGAGCTGGGCGCCGCGTCCGGTGCCGACCATCAGCGCCGTGGGCGTGGCCAGACCGAGCGCGCACGGGCAGGCGATGATCAGCACCGCGACCGCCGCGGTGAAGGCGGTGGCGGTGCCCGCGCCGGCGCCGAGCCAGAACCCGAGGGTGATGGCCGAGAGGGCGATCACGATGGGTACGAAGATCCCCGAGATGCGGTCGGCGAGCCGCTGGGCCGCCGCCTTGCCGGTCTGCGCCTCCTCGACCAGGCGCGCCATCTGGGCGAGCTGGGTGTCGGCGCCGACCCGGGTCGCCCGGACGACGATGCGCCCGCCGGCGTTCACCGTCGCTCCGATGACACCGTCACCGGGTCCGACCTCGACCGGCACCGACTCGCCGGTCAGCATCGCCGCGTCGATCGCGGAGGACCCGTCCTCGACGATGCCGTCGGTGGCGACCTTCTCCCCGGGACGTACGACGAACAGGTCGCCGACGGCGAGCTCGTCGATCGGGATCCGAGTCTCCACCTCGTCCCGCAGGACGGCGACCTCCTTGGCACCGAGCTCGAGGAGCGCGGTCAGGGCGGCGCCGGCGCGGCGCTTCGACCTGGCCTCGAAGTAGCGGCCGGCGAGGATGAACGTCGTGACCCCGGCTGCCGCCTCGAGGTAGATGTTGCCGAGACCGTCGGTGCGCTCGATGGCGAAGCTGAACGCGTGGGTCATGCCGGGCTCGCCGGCCGTGCCGAGGAAGAGGGCGTACAGGGACCAGCCGAAGGCTGCCAGGGTGCCGATCGAGACCAGCGTGTCCATGGTCGCGGCGCCGTGGCGCGCATTCGTCCAGGCTGCCCGGTGGAACGGTGCCGCGCCCCAGACGACGACCGGTGCGGCGAGCGTGAGCGAGAGCCACTGCCAGCTCTCGAACTGCAGAGCCGGCACCATCGCCAGGAGCACCACCGGGACGGTGAGCAGGGTCGAGACCAGCAGCCGCCGCTTGAGGAGGGCGACCGGGTCCGAGGTCTCGCCGTCGGAGGAGGCACTCGACGGAGCCGCCTCGTTGCGCGGCTCCTTCGCGCCGTACCCGGCGCTCTCGACGGTCGCGATCAGCACGCTCGCGTCGATGTCGGTGCTCTCCGCGGCGACGGAGATCTTCGCCTTCTCGGTCGCGTAGTTGACGGTGGCCGCGACACCGTCGAGCTTGTTGAGCTTGCGCTCGATGCGGTTCGCGCACGACGCGCAGGTCATGCCGTTGATCTCGAGTTCGAAGTCGGTGGTGGGGGCAGAGGTTCCGGAGACGGTCATCACTGGTGTCCTTCGGGTGGCGTGGATCTGGTGCGCGCCGGCTCCCCGGGTGATCGGGGAGCCGACGCGGGTGGCTCAGCCGGCCAGCTGGTAGCCGGCCTCCTCGACCGCGCGCTGAACCTGCACGCGGTCGAGCTCGTTCTCGGAGGTGACGGTCACCTGGCCGGTGGCGAGGTCGACGTCGACCGAGGAGACCCCCGCGATCTGGGCGACTTCCTCCGTGACGGAGCTGACGCAGTGGCCGCAGGTCATCCCGGAAACGGTGTAGGTGGTGCTGCACATGGTGCTTTCCTTTCTCTGTGGTGGACCCTGCTGGAGCAGGGAGTCAGTGGGCTTCGGCTGTCGCCGTGAAGGCCGCGGTACGCACCTCGCCGGCGTGCTTGAAGTCGAGGAACAGCCGGTACGTCCCGGCCGAGGGCACCTCGGCCGAGAAGGTGATCTCCGGGCCGGGGTCCGTACGCCCGTCGCCGGGCGCCCCTTCGGGGTGGACGTGGAGATAGGCGAGGTCGCCGTCGCGGAGCGCGACCAGATGTCCGTACGCCTCGAGGTAGGGCTCGAGGTCGGTGACCGGTTCGCCGTCCCGGGTCACGGTCAGGGTGAGGCGCGACGTCTGCCCGGCCACCAGATGACCGTCCAGGTTCACCGCGTACGGGCTGACCGTGCTGGTGGTCGCGACCGGCGGCAGCGCCTGGGGCTCGTAGGGGCCGACGACGAAGAGGTCCTGACCGAGAGTCAGTCCCTCGGCCTCGGTCGCCGGCCGGAAGTCGGCGAAGACGCGGTAGGTCCCGGCCGCGGCCAGATCGGCCGTGACCGACCAGGTGCCGTCGGAGGCCATCACCGGGTGCAGGTGCTCGTAGGTGGCCAGGTCGCGGCGTACGACGATCAGGTGGAGCAGCTTGCCGTGGGCGGTCTCGAAACGGGTGACGGGCTCGTGGTCGGCACCGAGGATCCGGAACCGCAGCGCGGCGGATGCCGAGCGCTGGGGACGGTCCTCGACGAGGTCGAGCGTGTAGCCCGCCTGGCTGACGTTGAGCCCGGTGGCCTCGGGCGCCTTCTTCGCGCCGTGTCCGGCGTGGCCGCCTTGGCTGTTGTTCTCGGGTGCGTGCTCCTGGTGGGTCGGACGCTCCGGCTCGCCGAGGGGGCCGACGGAGGCACCCACGGCGGAACCCAGGCCGCCGAGGGCAACGACGGCTCCGGCGAACGCACCGACCTTGGCAATGGCGTTCATGTGATCTCTCCTGGCTGAATCTCGATGACTCTCGATGACGTGCCAGAGGTTGCTCGGCGAATCTGTCCGCGGACTGTCCCGGGATTGTCGGCGCCCGGACAGATATCCGATCGGCGCCTGCGCCCGGTCTGACTACGATCGCGATGTGCTGCCGACCCCGCCCTCGCGTGACATCCGATTCGGGCTGCTCGGCCCCTTCGAGGCGACGGTCGACGGCGACACGGTCAAGGTCCCCGGGTCGGCGGAGCGTGCGCTGCTCGCGGTGCTGCTCCTGGCGCGCGGCCGGATCGTGCCCGCCTCGGCACTGATCGACCGGCTGTGGGCCGACTCGTCGCTGCCCGCCGACCCCTTGAACGCCCTCCAGCTCCGCGTGTCCAAGCTGCGGCGGGTGTTCAAGACCGCCGGCCTCGACCTGGTGCAGCGCGACGGCGGCGGCTACCGGGCCGCGGTCGACCCGGCCACGATCGATGCCGAGGACTTCGAGCGCCGGATCCGCCGGGTCCGGGCGTCGGTCGCCGGCGGCGGGAGCCAGACCGAGACCGACCTCGATGCCTACGACGCGGCGCTCGGGCTCTGGCGCGGCGACGCGCTCGCCGACTTCGCCACCGAGCCCTGGGCTGTGCCCGAGTCCGTACGGCTGGAGGACCTCCGCCGGACGGCGTACGCCGAGCGTGCTCAGATCGCGCTCTCGCTGGGCCGCCACGCGGAGGTCGTCACCGATCTCGAGCCGCTGCTGCGTACCGACCCGACCCACGAGGCGATGGCCGGCCTGCTGATGGTCGCGCTCTATCGCGCCGGCCGGCAGGCCGACGCGCTCGAGGTCTTCACCCGCACCCGGACGACGCTGGACGCCGACCTCGGCCTGGAACCATCGGCCTCCCTCCGCTCGCTCCACGAGCGGGTGCTCCGGCAGGACTCGTCGCTCGGCTCATCCGGCGAGGTCACCCTGTCCACCCCCGCCACCGGGCCACACCGCCCCAGGGCCGGACTCTCCAACCTGCCGACCGACCTGACCCCGCTCGTCGGGCGCGAGGAACTGCTCGTGTCCCTGAGCGAGCGGGTCGGTACGTCCAGGCTCACCACCCTCGTCGGCCCCGGCGGGTCCGGGAAGACCGTCCTCGGCCTGCAGACCGCCCAGCGCGTCGCCGACCGGTTCCCGGACGGCACCTTCCTCGTCCGCCTCGCCACGATCCGCAGCCGGGAGCACATCGTGCCGGCCGTCGCCGCGGCCGTCGCGATGCCGCAGGACGGCTCGGCGATCGACCTCCAGGAACGGCTGGCCGATTTCCTCGCCGACAAGCACCTGCTCCTGGTCATCGACAACTGCGAGCACCTCGTCGACCCCGTCGCGACCCTGGTCGAACAGCTCCTGACGCGCTGCCCCCGGCTCACCGTCATCGCCACCAGCCGCGAACCCCTCGCCCTGCCGAGCGAGGTCCAGACCCTCGTCGGACCGCTCCCGACACCGCTCGAGGACGATGACGTCGAGGCGATCGCGGCGACCGCCTCCGTACAGCTGCTGATCCGCCGGATCGCGACGGTGCTGCCCGGGATCGAGGCCGACCGGGAGGCGTACGCCCCGCTCGGCCGCATCGCCCGCGCGCTCGACGGCATGCCACTGGCGCTGGAGCTGGCCGCGGCCCGCGCGGCCACGCTGTCCCCAAGCGACCTCGCCGACCGGCTCGACCAGCGATTCACGCTCCTCACCTCGGGAGCGCGGACGGCGGAGGACCGCCAGCGCACGCTCCGCGCGACCGTGGACTGGAGCTACGACCTGCTCGACGACCTCGAGAAGCGCGTCTTCGAAGGGCTCGCGGTGTTCCACGGCGGCTGGACCCTCACCGCCGCCGAGCAGATCCTCGCCGACGACGAGACCGACTCGAACCAGATCATCCACGCGGTCGGCCGGCTGGTCGAGCAGTCCCTGATCGTCGCCGAGCGCGGGCCGGCCACCCGCTATCGCATGCTCGAGACGCTGCGTGAGTACGCCGCCGACCGGCTGGCGCAGACCGGCCGGAACGACGCCCTGGCGACCCGGCACGCGCTCTACTTCAGCCAGGTCGCCGAGCGGTCAGCGCACGCGATGCGCGGGCAGGGAGACGCCCGAGCGCGACACCTCCTCGTCGACGAGCAGGCCAACGTACGCTCGGCGATCGCCTGGCTGGAGGGCCCTGCCGGCGACATCGACGCCGCCCTCCGCCTCGCTGGTCATCTGGGCCTCTTCTGGCATCAGGGCCGTCACCTCGAGGGCCGCCGGATCCTGCGTCGGCTCCTCGAGCAGGACCGTGGCTCGGCCGCGGCGCGGGCAGCTGCCCTTCAGGCGGTGGCGCTGGTCGAACGTCCCCGGGCCTGCGTCGTTCACCCCCATCCACGGTGCGCCGAGGCGGCCCGGGAGAGCCTCGCGATCTTCCTCGCGGACGGTGACGCCGACGGGGCCGCGGTCTCGCGGGTGCTGCTCGCGGTCGAGGGGGTCAACGGCGCGGACCCGGAGGCCGCCGCGCTCCTGGACGACGCCGAGGCGTGGTTCCGAGCACAAGGGGACCGGTGGGGACTCGCCGTCTCCGGCTTCGTCCGGCTCGAGACCGCGCTCAAGGCCAGGGACGAGCCGGCGGCGATACGCCTCGGCCGGGCCACCGCGGCCGAGTTCGGTCACCTCGACGACCCCTGGGGCCAGAGCGCGGCCCTGTACCACCTCGGCTGCGGCCTGCGGGACTTCGGACGGCTGCGGGAGTCGGCCAGGACGCTCGAGCAGGCGATCGACGTCGCCGCGTCCGCGGGCATCCACAACAACGTGCAGTGGGCCCTCGCCGACCTCGGGATCACCCATCTCGAGCTCGGGGACGAGGAGTCGGCCCGGGACGCCTTCCGTCGCGCTGAGATTGCGTCCCGCCACGTCGGCGACCGCGCCGGGTCGGTCCTCGCGGCGTACGGACGGGGACGGCTGGCCGAGCGGGAGCAGGAGTGGTCGAGCGCCATCTCGCTGCTGTCGAGCGCCATCCGGGGCTTCGAGACGCTGGAGACGCCCGCGATGACGGCCAAGGCCACGCTCGCGCTCGCCCGGTGCCACGAGCAGGTCTCCGAACCGGAGGCGGCCGCGGAGCGTTACGTCGAGGCCCGCGTGCTCGGTCTCGCCGCCGGTGAGACCGCCGTCGCCGCCCGGGCGGAGGAGGCGCTGGCCCGGCTGAACAACGGCCGGACAGTCCAGGGACAGTGATCCGGGACAGGTTCTCTTCACGCGGTCGGAAGGCCGCCCTGACGAAAAGAGAGAACCATGTCTTCCACAGCATCCCCGGCGGCGGGTGCCAGCAGCCGCCGCTGGCTCGCCCTCGGCCTCATCGCCGCCGCCCAGTTCATGGTCATCATGGACACCTCCATCATCGGAGTCGCGCTCCCCGAGATACAGCGCGACCTCGGATTCGCCCCGCAGGACCTCAGCTGGGTGTTCAACGCCTACGTGGTGGCCTTCGGCGGCCTCCTCCTGCTGGGCGGGCGGCTCTCCGACCTGCTCGGCGCCCGACGGATCTTCGCCATCGGGTGGCTGGTCCTCGGAGTCGGCTCCCTCGTCGCCGGACTCGCTGACGGTGTTGCCGTCGAGATCGCGGGCCGCGCCATCCAGGGCGCCGGATCCGCGCTCATCGCACCGTCGGCGCTGACGCTCCTGTTCATGACCTTCGGGTCGAACCCGAAGGAACTGACCAAGGCGCTGGCGCTCTACGGCGCGGCCGCCCCTGCCGGCGGAACCGCCGGCGTGTTCCTCGGTGGCGTGCTGACCGAGTACCTGTCCTGGCCGTGGGTCTTCTTCATCAACGTGCCGATCGCCATCGGCGTACTCCTCCTGACGCCCGGTGTGATGCCGGCGGGCCAGGCGCAGCGCGGCCGCATCGACGTTATCGGCGCCCTCACCGTCACCCTGGGCCTCGCCGCGGTGGTGTTCGCCGTCGTACGTGTCCCCGAGCAGGGTTGGGGATCGCCCAGCACGCTGATCGCCGGTCTCGTCGGCATCGCCCTGCTCGTCGCCTTCGTGGCCCTGCAGGCCGGCTCCGCGGCACCACTGATGCGCCTGGGCATCTTCCGGGCGCCGAACCTGGCCGCCGCCAACATCGCCCAGCTCCTGCTCGGCGCGGCCTGGATCCCGATGTTCTTCTTCATCAACCTCTACCTCCAGCAGGTGCTCGGGCTCGGCGCCTTCGAGTCCGGCGCCGCCCTGCTGCCGATGACGGTGACGATCATGCTCGGCATGGTCGCCATCGCCCCGCGACTGACCGCCGCGTTCGGACCGAAGGCGATGACTGTCGGCGGCCTCGTTGTCCTCGGGATCGGCCTGGTCTGGCTCTCCCGGGTCGACGCCGACGGCAGCTTCGCCGTCGACGTGCTCCCGGCGACGCTGGTCACCGCGGCAGGCATGGCGCTGGCGTTCATCCCGTCGCTGAGCACGGCGCTCGGCGCGGCTGCGCCCGAGGAGGGCGGCCTCGCCGCCGGGATCGTCAACACCAGCTACCAGGTCGGCTCCGCGCTCGGGCTGGCGGCGATGACCGTCGTCGCCTCTGCGTACGGCTCCGACCGGGTCGGCGACCTGGCCGCCATGACCGACGGCTTCTCGGCCGGCTTCCTCGGCGCGGCCGGCATCGCCCTCGCCGGTGCGGTCGTCACCGGGATCGGCTGGAAGTCGGCTCGCACCGCGACCGCACCCGAGTCGGTTCCCGCCGGCCGCTAGCAGTCCAACCCTCTTCGTGGCCCCGGATCCGTACGGGGTGTGGACACCGGGTCCTCCAGAAGTCCGAAGCGGTTGGGTTAGGTCAGCCTAACTTGCGTCTGTCTGGGC
>NZ_JBEXRR010000064.1:0-25134 GCF_040613175.1 Nocardioides sp. NPDC006303 | reverse complement strand
AGCAGCGCAACAGTACCTAATGCGGACTAACAGGTTGGCTCGATGGTTTACGGCCGCTTGCAGAGTCTGGGAGACTGATCCTTATGTCTGGTACCTGACTTCTCGGCATGATGGGGGCAGTCGACCCGAGGAGCACTTGCGATGGCCCGAGAGATCAGCACCGTTGTGGAGGACCTGCACTACCTGGAGTGCCCGCGGTGGCACCAGGACCGGATCTGGTTCGTGGACTTCTACTCCCACAAGGTCTACTCGGCGCAGGAGGACGGGTCCGATCTCAAGGTCGAGGCGGAGGTGCCGGGGCAGCCGTCGGGGCTGGGCTGGCTTCCCGACGGTCACCTCCTGGTCGTCTCGATGCGCGATCGCCGGATCCTGCGTCGTGAGTCGGACGGCTCGCTGGTGACCCATGCCGACCTCAGCGACCATGTCAGCCACCACCTCAACGACATGGTTGTGGACGAGCAGGGCAGGGCGTACGTCGGGAACTTCGGCTTCGACATCATGGCCGGCGCCGACGTGGCACCGACGGTGCTGCTGCGGGTCGACCCGGACGGGACGGTGGCCGAGGTCGCCGACGACATGTGGTTCCCCAACGGCAGCGTGATCACCGACGACGGCACGCTCATCGTCGACGAGACCTGCGGCAACCGGATCAGCGCGTTCGACATCGCGGAGGACGGGTCGCTGAGCAACCGGCGTACGTGGGCGAAGTTCGGTGAGCTGAGCACGCACCCCGCGTTCGCGGAGGCGATGGGCGATGCCGTGCTCGCGCCTGACGGCTGCTGCCTGGACGCCGAGGGCGCCGTGTGGACAGCCGACGCGGTCTTCGGCCGGCTGGTCAGGGTCGCCGAGGGCGGCGAGATCCTCGAGCAGATCGAGCCGGGCGGCGGCGTCTTCGCGTGCATGCTGGGCGGGAGCGACGGGAAGACGCTGTACGTCTGCGCCGCGCCCGACTTCTTCGAGGAGGCACGCAAGGCCAGCACCGAGGCACGCCTGCTGGCCATCCGGGTCGACGTGCCCCGGGCGGGACGCCCTTAGCTCTGCACGTCCGGCGGCGGACCGTCCAGGCGGCCGGCGCGGCTGCGGATCGGCACCGCCACATGGAGCGCGTTGCTCTCGAGGGTGAAGTCGGTCGGCGTCTCGGTGACGATCTCCCCGTCGAGGTTGACCGGCATCGCCTCGTCGGTCGTGATCCGCACCGCCGAGGTGGTCACGTGGTGCACGTGGTCATGCTCGATGAAGTGGCCGCTCCTGAGCAGCCGCGCGATCGAGACGTGGTCGCGCATACGGCCCCGGACGATGGCGTAGACGTCGAGGAGGTCGTCGTCCACCGAGGCGGTGGGCGAGACGGTGTTGCCGCCGCCGTAGTGACGGCCGTTGCCGACCGCGACCTGGAGCAGGTCGTCGAGCTCGACCGTGTCGTGGTCGCCCTCGGGGAACTCCAGCCGCGCGGTGAAGGGCCTGTGGTGGCGGTAGGCCTGCAGCGTCGCCACGGGGTAGGCCGCCGGCCCGATGAGCTTCTTCAGGCGCGGGTTCAGGGCCTCGGTCACCGCGACGGAGAGACCGAAGGAGGCGACGTTGAGGTAGGTGTGACCGTTGGCACGCCCGATGTCGACGTTGATGATCTTTCCCTCGAGCATCTGCTCGACCGCGGTCTGCGGGTCCTGGTCGAGCTCGAGCGTGCGGGCGAAGTCGTTGGCGGTGCCGAGCGGCAGCACGCCGAGCACGACGTCGCTGCCCGCGATCCGGGCCGCGGCGGCACCGACCGAGCCGTCGCCGCCGCCGATGACGAGCAGGTCGGGCTTGTCGGCGGCGACCTTGTCGAGCGTGGCCTCCAGCTCCTCCCCCGAGTGGACTGCGTAGGAGTGCACGTCCTCGATCCCTGCCGACCGCAGCATCTCCTCCGACGACGCCAGCGCGTCCTGTCCCCGGCGTGAGCCGGCGTTGACGACGAGGGCGACCTTCACGGAGTCGCGCGACAACAGCGATTGCATATCCACCCTCAGGAGCGTACGCACTCCACCTGAGTCGGTGCTGGCCCGATCCTGTGCGTGGCCTATGCGGCCGACTACCCGCCCACGGCGCCGGGTGTGACCACCTCGGCGAAGACCCCGAACGCAGGCTCCCCGGCCCGGTTGAGCGGGCGGTGCGAGGCGAGCGTCTTCAGCAGACGTACGTCCCGCTCCCCCGTCTCCGGACGGACGTCGATCACGGCGCAGCGCGGGATGGGTACGCCGATCCGGAGCGTCGCCTCGCCGACCCGGATCTCCCGGCCCAGCCAGGTCTCCTCGGCATAGGGCTCGTCGGTCTCGACCACCAGGTTCGGCCGGAAGCGCGCCGCGTCCAATGCCTCCGGGCCTGCCTGCCGGGCGAGGTCGCGCATCGACGCCGTGGTCACCACCGACACCGAACCGGCGAAGACGACGTCACCGCGGCGGGCACGGGCCAGCCGCACGGGCCGGTCGAGCCACCTCGAGAACAGCGTCGCGTGCGGGCCGCCGAGCAGCTCCAGCTCGACCTCACGGCCCCAGTAGTCGCAGGTGAGCCGCTCGCCCGTCGCGGCCGGCTCCGTCGCGGCGGTCTCGCCGTCGGGCAGCTCGACCTCGAGCCGATCGCCGGCCAGCTCGGCCCGCACCGCGACCAGCGAGGGGTGCTGCACGGTCCGCAGCACCCGCCCATGGGCCGGGTCGGTCTCGTCGACCGACACCAGCGCGAAGCCGCGGTCTCCCACAACCCCCTGGGCGTCGAGCACCACTCGGTCGTGGGGCAGGTGCCTGGTCCCCTTGATCGGCGCGAACCCCGCCCGCACGACCTTCAGCTCATCGATCACGGGGCCAGTCAACCAGCACTGCGAAACGCCTTGGCGCCCTCGGCCGCCAGCTCCGAGTAGCCGGTCGTGCCGGCGCCGAGCAGCTCCTCCGCGGCCCGCTTGACCGCACCGAGGGCAGCGAACGCGAACGCGCCACCGACCGAGATGCGCGCCGCGCCCGCCTCGGCCAGCTCCGGGACCGACGGGCCGCCCGGCAGCAGCAGGACGTTGACCGGGCGGTCGACGGCGTCGACCAGGCGGCGTACGTCCTCGACGGCGATGACGCCGGGCGCGAAGAGCACATCGGCGCCGGCCTCCTGATAGGCCTGGAGGCGGGCGATCGTGTCGTCCAGGTCGTCGCGGCCGCGGATGTGGTTCTCGGCCCGGGCGGTGAGGACGAACTGGTCACCGGCGGCCGCAGCCGCGGCGGCGACCCGCTCGGCGGCCTCCTCGACGGAGTAGATCGTGTCCTTCTCGATGCCGGCGTAGTCCTCGATGGACCCGCCCGCCAGACCGGCGGCCACGGCGAGCCGGAACGTCTCCTCGACCTCGGCCGTGGTGCTTGCGAAGCCCGCCTCCAGGTCGGCCGAGACGGGCACCTCGACCGCCTCGACCAGCGCGGTGGCGTGCGCGATCACCTCGTCGCGGGTGACCTGGCCGTCGAGGCGGCCCAGGGTCGCGGCGTACCCGCTGCTGGTCGTGGCCAGCGCCGGGAAACCCAGCGACGCCAGGAGCTTGGCCGAGCCCGCATCCCAGGCGTTGGGCATCAGCAGCGGGCGTCCGGGCAGGTGCAGCGACAGGAAGTTCTCGGCGAGCGACATGCCGGTCACCCTGCCACGGGACGGCACAGCCGAGAACCGGATTTCCGGCTTAGGATCGATGATCATGGGCCACGATCACGAACACATCTCCCCGGCGGCGGACCGGCGATACCTGATCGCCGCGATGGCGCTCCTGGGTGTGTTCCTGATCGGCGAGGTGACGGTCGCGATCCTCGCCGACTCGCTCGCGCTGCTGGCCGACGCCGGCCACATGCTGACCGACGTCGGTGCGATCGCGGCGGCGCTGTGGGCGATGCGGCTGGCGGCGCGGCCGGCGCACGGTCAGTGGACCTACGGCTGGAAGCGCGCCGAGATCCTCTCCGCGGCGCTCAACGGCATCACCTTGCTGGTCTTCGCCGCGGTCGTGGGCGTGGAGGCGATCCGGAGGCTGATCGACCCGCCCGACGCCGAGGGCTGGCCGATGTTCGTGGTCGCGCTCGTCGGCTGCGGCGTCAACATCCTCGCGGCGGCCCTGATGGCGCGCGCCAACCGCACCTCGCTCAACGTCGAGGGCGCCTACCAGCACGTCCTCTCCGACCTCTACGGCTTCATCGGCACCCTCGTCGCCGCGATCGTCATCCTGCTCACCGGCTGGACCCGCGCGGACCCGGTGGCCTCGCTCGTGGTCGTCGCCCTGATGACGTACGCCGGTGTCTGTCTGCTCCGCGACAGCGGCCGGATCCTGCTCGAGGGTGCGCCGGCCGAGGTCGACGTCGAGGACCTGCGCCGGCACCTGCTCGGGGTCGACCATGTCGTCGAGGTGCACGACCTGCACGCCTGGACGGTCACCTCGGGCCTGCCCGCGGTCTCCGCCCACCTGACCCTGCTCCCGGAGTGCTTCCTCGACGGCAGCGCGCCGAAGGTCCTCGACCGGGTCCAGGCCTGCCTGGCCGGTCATTTCGACGTCGAGCACTCCACCTTCCAGCTCGAGCCCGAGACGCACCTGGCCCACGAGCCCGGGATGCACTGACGCTCGCTGAGGTCAGGCCCGGAGATCAGGCCGGAGATCAGGCCCGTGCGAGCGCGGTGAGAGCCGCCTCCCGCGCCTGCTCGATCGCGTCCTCGGCGACCCCGCACAGGCGCAGGCACGCCGAGGCGATCGTGGCGACGGTCGTGCTGCCGACCCGGTCCTCGCGGCGGAGGCTGACCACGCTCTCGACCATCTGCACGAGGAGCTCGCCGAGCCCAGGCTCACCGCTGCTCGCCGAGACCCGATCGCCCGCGGCGCGCTCCGCGACCCGGCTGTAGCCGGCGACGAGGTCACCGCGCAGATGGCCGTAGCGGTCGTAGACGGGTGAGGCTATGACGTCGGGCAGGCGGTAGAGCATGCCGATGTTGTAGGGCATGGCGACCAGCGCGCTCATGTCGCTGACGGCGAGGGCGTAGAGGCCGACGTCGGGCGTGACCGACCCCATCCCGGCCTCGATCTTCCCGGCCTGCTCGACCCGGTCCTGGACCGAGCGCTCGAGCAGCACCGCGAGGATCTCCTCCTTGCTCCCGAAGTGGTAGTAGATGGAGGCCTGTCTCAGCCCGGCACCGTCCGCGATCTCGCGGGTGGTGGTGCCGGCATAGCCGCGGCTCACGAAGAGCTCGGCAGCGGCAGCGAGGATCTGATCTCGGGGGTTCGCCGCAATCTTTCCGGGGAGCAGCCGTGGACGGCCGCGACCCGGACGCGGCGAGATCTGTGACACCGTGGCATCGCCTTTTTCTGTCGTGCGATAGATAACATTGGAGAGGGTAAGTTTCGCACTCATATCGAAAGAGTCAAGCGCCAGAGGACGTGTCCACCCTCGCGGGTTGACCAGTGCTTGGGGTCAGTGCGTGAGCTTGAGCCCGACGACACAGCCGACGAGCGCGACGATCAGCACGACGCGTACGGGGCTGATCGCCTCTTCTCCCGCCACCATCGAGTAGCCGACGGTGAGCGCGGCGCCGATCCCGACCCAGACCGCGTAGGCGGTGCCGATCGGCAGGGTGCGCATGGCCATCGCGAGGCCGACCAGGCTGCCGATCAGGGCGACACCGAAGACGATCGACGGGACCAGCCGCGAGAACCCTTCGGTCCGGCCCAGGGCGAGCGCCCACACGGCCTCGAGGACGCCGGATACCACAAGAAAAAGCCAGGACATGACCACTCCAGACGGCCGTCTTGTCGCGCTTCCGGGTACGGCTCCCTCGTCCGGCAGCCGGTCTCGGCTGACGTCTTCGACCTTAGCAAACCTGTCACACGATAGAAACTTCCCGGCAACACGGAACGCTGCGTTCTTCAGCACGGGATTCAGCACCGATCGATGAGAGGATGCGCAGGTGACCTTCACCGTCGGCTTCGTCACCGGAGCCACCCCTGACAAGTGGGCCCGGACCTGGCGAGAGCGCAGCCGCGAGCGGCTCGAGCTGGTCCCGGTCACCGAGGAGGACCAGGAGCGGCTGCTGCGCGAGGGCGAGCTCGACATGTGCCTCGTACGCCTCCCCGTGGACCGCGACGGCCTCCACTGCATCCCGCTCTACGAGGAGCAGCCGGTCGCGGTGATGGGCCACGAGCACCTGCTCTCGCTGCTCGAAGAGGTCACCCTCGACGACCTCGCCGAGGAGCAGCTGGTCCTCCCCGAGCGCGGGGGCTGGAAGCCGTCCGTGGAGCAGATGAAGTGGCCCGCGATGAGCGAGAAGGACGCGGTCGAGACGGTCGCGGCCGGCACCGGGATCGCGATCCTGCCGATGTCGATCGCCCGCCTCTACCACCGCAAGGACGCCGTCTCCCGGCCGGTGACCGGCGTCGAGCCGACGACCGTCGGGCTGGCCTGGCTGATCGACAACGACGACGAGCGGGTGCAGACCTTCATCGGCATCGTCCGCGGCCGCTCGCGGAACTCCTCCCGCAACTGAGGCCTCCGGCGAATGCCGGGTGAACGCCTGGCGACATCTGCCTCGCCCGGGTCCCATTCCACCCAGCGGTGTCGCAGCTCGTCCCTAGACTCTGCCCGATCCGGACAGAAGGCAGGCGTTTTCAGGTGAACCGCACGGGGTGGACGACCGTCGTCGCAGGAAGTCTGGGGCTGGTCCTGCTCGCCTGGTTCCTGGTCGCCAACGCGCTCCCGGGCCGTTCCGGGCCGGACGGGCTGTCCGACCCGGTGACCCTGAAGGTCGCGGCCGGCTCAGAGCTCGACGACGTCCTGTGCGCCGGGGGCACCAGCAAGGCCGAGGAGTCGATCGGCACACCGGTGCGCTGTGAGCCGAGCGCACTCGTGAAGCGGCTCCGGGAGGAGACCAACGTCGCGCTCGAGCCCGAGCTCATCGGCACCCTCGAGGCCGCCGACGCGATCGTCGCCGACCCGGACCGCTACGACGCCGCCTGGTTCGCCTCCGACGACTATCTGCGGCTGGCGCTGGCGGCCAAGGGCACCGACGACCTGACCTCCTCCGACCCGATCATGCGCTCACCGGTGGTGCTCGGTGTGCACCACGACGTCGCCACCCGGCTCGGGTGGACCGGCGACGCCGAGGTCTCCTGGGAGGAGATCGCCCGCCGCGCCGCCGACGGCGAGCTCGGCTTCCTGATGACCAGCCCCGCCTCCTCCAACTCAGGCCTGTCCACCCTCGCCGGTGTGGCCACCGCCTTCGACGCCGAGCCGCCGCTGCAGAGCGAGGACGTCGGCCTGGTCGAGGAGGACGTACGCCAGCTCTTCAGCGGCCAGCTCGGCCGCGCGGCCAGCTCCGGATGGCTCTCGGACACGTTCCGCGAGAACCCGACGGCCTACGACGCGATCTTCAACTACGAGTCCGAACTGCTGACGCTCGCGGAGCAGGTCGACGATCTCGACATCGTCTACCCCAGCGACGGCACCACCGAGGCCACCTACCCGCTCACGCTCGTCGATGCCGAGAAGCAGAAGGCGTACGAGACGGCGGTCGCGTGGCTGCGTGCGGCCGAGGTCCAGGAGGAGCTGAGCGAGAAGAGCGGGCGACGGCCAGGGCTCACGAGCGTGACGCCCTCCCCCGGCGTACCCGACAACGACGTCAAGACGCTCCCGCTGCCTGACGATCTCGGCACCATCGACGAGCTGATCTTCACCTACTTCGACGAGTTCGCACCCAAGACGCGGACGACCTATCTGCTCGACACCTCCGCCTCGATGGACGAGATCAAGATGAACCAGCTGCGGCGGGCCTTCGAGGGGCTGGCCGGCGACGACACCTCGATCAGCGGCCAGTTCAAGCGCTTCCGCAAGGGCGAGCGGCTCTCGGTCTACACCTACGCCGACGAGACGGAGTCCCTCGGGTCCCTCGTCGTCGAGGACCAGCCGGAGCGGGACGAGGCGCTCAACCGCCTCATCGACCGCGTCGGCGAGCTGACCGGCCACGGCGGCACCGCCTACTACGACGCCATCGAGACCGCGTACGCCGCCATCAAGGCCTCGCCGGAGGAGGGCGCCACCACCTCGATCGTGCTGATGACCGACGGCGAGCAGAACGGTGGGCAGTCCTATGCCCAGCTCAGCAAGAAGTACGAGGCGGCCTACCGCGACCTCGGGGTGCCGCTCTACGTGGTGCTCGTCGGCGATGCCGCCACCTCGGCCGACGCGAGCATCGAGCAGCTGGTCGGCTTCGCCGAGCACACCGGCGGCCGCGAGGTCGTCGCCGAGGACGCCGCCGACCTCCGCAAGATCTTCCAGGAGATCCGTGACTACCAGTAGGCCCGAGTCGACGCTCGCCACCATCATCAACTCCGGCTTCACCACCGCCGGAGCGGTCCTCGCCGTACCGCTGGCCGGTGCCGCCGTCGCGACGAGCGCATGGGGCTGGGCCGTCTGTGCGGTCGGCGCGCTCGCGATCGGCGCCGGCACAGCGGCCGCCCACGCTCACCGCCGTGATCGGCCCGGGCGCCAGCCGCCGCCACCCCGCGGGATCGAGGGACGGCCGATCCACACCTACTACTTCCTCTCCGAGACCCGCATCGCGATGCTGCACGCCCAGCTCTTCCGTGGCGAGGTCGGAACCGTCCTCCGCGAGGTCGTCAGGAGCTCGTCCGGCAGCGCGGAGGCCGGGATCGACGTACCGCCGGTCAGGGCGGTGACCAAGTACGTCCGCGACGTCGCGAGGAAGTACGCCCAGGAGGCTCGGCCCACCCGGGAGACCCTGGTCGGCGACGTGCTGGCCGAGCTGCAGCAGCGCGGGCTGCTGCACGAGCCCGACGACCAGCTCGACCGGGTGGCTGGGCTGGTCGCGCAGACCGCGTCGGATGACCAGTTCCTCCAGTTCACCGTCGCCGGGCCGGACGTGCGGCAGGCGATCCTCGCCGTCCCGACGCCGGCGACCGACGGACGCGACAACACCGGGACGCTGGAGCAGAAGAGCCATGGGCTCACCATCACCATGCACGTGGGCAGTCGCGGGAAGCAGGAGGACTTCGACGAGCTCGAGCACCGCGACAACGTGGTCGTGGTCGGCGTGCTCCGCAACCTCAGCACCGCCGACCGGACCGCGACCGTCCGGGTGATCGCGGTCTACTGAGCGACCCGGGTCCGCGCGGGCCGCGTGCACGCGGCAGACTTTGCCCCATGCTCGAACCGACCGACCTCACCACGCGCGCGATCGAGGCGCTGCGTACCACCTTCGGCGCCGAGGCCACGGTGGTCGGGAGGGCGCCGGGACGGGTCAACCTGATCGGCGAGCACACCGACTACAACGCCGGGCTGGTGTTGCCGGTCGCACTCCCTCACGCCACCTACGCGGCGGCCGCACCGCGCACCGACGGCGTCATCCGGATCGCCTCGGGCCAGGAGCCGGAGCCGTTCACCGGCCACATCGACGAGCTCGGTCCGGAGATCGAGGGCTGGGCCGCGTACGTCGCGGGGGTGCTCTGGACGCTGCGCGAGGCCGGCCTCGTCACCGGTGGCCTTGACATGCACCTGGAGTCGTCGGTCCCGCTCGGCGCCGGACTGTCCTCGTCGGCGTCGGTCGAGTGCGCCACCGCGGTCGCGGCGCTCGGCATCGCCGGCCGGACTCTCGACGAGGACCTGCAGCGGGCGGTCGTCGCGGCCGGGATCCGGGCCGAGACCGAGGTCGCCAAGGCGCCGACCGGCGGGATGGACCAGTCGGTCGCGGTCTTCGCCGAGGCGGGCGGTGCCCTGCTGATCGACTTCGACTCCGGCGAGCACCGCAGCGTCCCGCTCGCCCTCGGCGAGCGCACGATCCTGGTCACCGACACCCGGGTCAAGCACCAGCTGACCGACGGCGGCTACGCCTCCCGGCGCGCCCAGTGCGAGAAGGCCGCCGCCGATCTCGGGCTGCGCTCGCTGCGCGCGGCCACCCTGGACCAGGTCGAGTCCCTCGACGACGAGGTCGTACGCCGTCGCGCTCGCCACATCGTCACCGAGATCGCCCGCGTCGAGCCGACCGTGAACGCGCTCGGTGGCGGCGACTGGGCCGCGATCGGTGAGCTCTTCGCCGCCTCGCACGCCTCGATGCGCGACGACTTCGAGATCTCCGTCCCCGAGCTCGACCTGGCCGTCGCGACCGCGGTCGGCGCCGGTGCCGACGGGGCCCGGATGACCGGCGGCGGCTTCGGCGGCTCGATCGTCTCGATCCTTCCTCTTGACGCCGTCGAGGCGGTCAGCGCGGCCATCGACAAGGCCTTCGCCGAGGCCGGCTACGGCGCCCCGGGGCACCTGATCGCCAGCCCGTCGGCGGGCGCGATGTTCACCGAGGCAACTCGGTGAACATCGCACGGATTCAGACCAGACCAGCCTCGGCCAGCATCCGGGTCGCCGTGCCGGTCGCGGCCTGACGGGCCGCGCGAAGCAGATCGACGTCGGTCTCGGTACGACCCGGGATCGGGTCGGCCGCATCGGGTGCGAACGTGAGCGTGTGCACGCCCGCGTGGCTCCCGGCCCTCATCTCGGCGACCGAGGCGCGGTAGCGGTCCGGCCGGCCGTGGTAGAGATCGCCGAGCTCGGGGTTGACCCGGCGCAGGTAGCGCTCGATGACCCGGTCCGCCGGGCCGTAGGCCGGCGCTGTCCCGAACGGCCGGGTCACCAGCACGATCGCGTGCGTCGCCCCGAGCGCCGCCGCCGAGGCGACCGGCACCGCTTCGACCAGCCCGCCGTCGAGCCAGCGCCGGCCGCGTACGGTCACCGGGAGTCCGCCGGCCAGAGGCAGCTGGCTCGAGGCGATCACCGAGTCGGCGAGGTCGGTTGGATCGGTGAAGTCGGTGAGCGGGACCGCCTTCGCGGTCACCACGTCGGTGGCCACCGCGGCCAGCCGCGGCGCCCCGTCACGCAGCGCGAGCGACCACTCGAACAGCTCCGCCGAGCGGGCGGTGATCCCCCGGGTGTCCACCATCGACTTGCGCCGGAGCATCCGCCCGGCGCCGATGTAATCGGGCGAGGCGAACACCGAGGCGTACGACTCGCTGAAGGCGCCGATGGTCCCGGCCGCCACCGCGGTCGCGTTGGCAGCACCGGCGGAGGTGCCGACCACCAGGTCGACCGCATCCACCAGGCCCTGGTCGGCGAGGACCGCGGCCATCGTCGCCGACAGCATCCCTCGCATTCCGCCGCCCTCGACCACGAGAGCCAGCGTCGCCTCATCATCACTGTTCCCGTTCAGACGGGACCGGAGCAGCTCGACCACTCCCGATTGCAATGCGTCCACATCTGGATTGTGACGCTACTGGCGAGTAGGGCGTGGCATCGGGTCGCTCCGACACGCCCGGACAGGGGCGCAGGTCACACGTTGGCGGCGAGCCAGGCCCCCAGATCGCGGGCCGAGCGGTCGACGACGTTGGCCCAGTCGAGGGCAGTCTCGTCGGCATTGTCCGAGACGTGCTTGACGACGCGTGCCGGGACGCCGGCCTCCCGGGACGCCCAGGCGACGGCGAAGGCCTCCATGTCGACCAGGTGAGCGCGCTGGGCGAGCTCGGCGCGTACGACCGTGTCGGTGACGAAGAGGTCGCCGGTGGCACAGACGATGTCCGACTCGCCGACCTCCAGCACGTCTTCGACCGGGTGACCCAGCGCCCGGATGGCGGCGGACGAGAAGTCGTGGTTGAGCACGGTCCCGACCTCGTAGATCCCGGTGTGGCCGTCGCGCAGCGCGCCGCAGGAGCCGATGTTGACGACCTGACGGATGGTCTTGTCGGCCGCCAGCACACGCGAGACGGCCGAGGCGGACGCCACCTTCCCCATCCCGGTGATCACCACCTTGAGCCCGGAAGGAACATGGGCCGCCTCGGCCTTGGTCGCCGACACCACGAGAACACTCATGGCCGCAGACCTTAGTGCGTTACTTCAGCTCCGCCGACGAGAGCCCGAGAACCCGTCGCGCCACGATCAGCTGCTGGATCTGCTGGGTGCCCTCGAAGATGTCGAGGATCTTCGAGTCGCGGGCCCACTTCTCCAGCAGCTCACCCTCGGAGTAGCCGATGGTGCCGGCCAGCTCGACGCAGGACAGAGTCACGTCCGAGCCCATCCGGCCGGCCTTGGCCTTGGCCATCGAGGCTTCCTTGGAGTTGGGCTGGCGGTTGTCGGCCATCCAGGCGGCCTGGAGCATGAGGAGATAGGCGCCCTCGTAGTCCGACTCGAGCTGGATGAACTTCGCCGCGGCCGCCGACTGCAGGTGAGCGGGCCGGTCATAGTCGATCTCGACGCCGGCCTTCTCGAGCAGGTCGCGGGTGTAGTCGAGCGCCGCGCGGGCGCAGCCGACCGCCATCGAGGCGACCAGAGGACGGGTGTTGTCGAAGGTGGCCATCGCACCGGCGAAGCCCTCCTTGACATTGATCTCGGGGCTGCCGAGAAGGTTCTCCGCAGGCACCCGGCAGTCGGTGAAGGTGATCGTGGCCGTGTCGGAGGCCTTGATCCCGAGCTTGTGCTCGAGACGCTCGACCTTCATCCCCGGCGTGCCCTTCTCGACCACGAACGACTTGATCGCGGCCTTGCCGAGCTCCTTGTCGAGCGTCGCCCACACCACGACAGCGTCGGAGCGGTCACCGGAGGTGACGAAGATCTTCTCGCCGTTGAGCACGTAGTGATCACCGTCGAGGGTGGCCGTCGTCTTGATGTTGGCCGAGTCGGAGCCGGTGCCGGGCTCGGTGATCGCCATCGAGGCCCAGATGCCGTCGAAGCGCTCGTGCTGCTCGTCGTTGGCGACCGATGCGATGGCCGAGTTGCCCAGCCCCTGGCGCGGCATCGCGAGCGTGAGCCCGACGTCGCCCCAGCACATCTCCGAGACCGAGAGGACCGAGGACATGTTGGCGCCGTTCTTGACCTTGCCGTCGTCGGGTTTGGAGTCGCGGCGTACGCCGGTGGCGCCCGCGCCCTCACCCTGGCCGGACTCGGCCAGGCCGTCGGCCATGGCGGCGAGCATGTCGAGCTCGGTGGGGTATTCGTGCTCGGCCTTGTCGTACTTGCGCGAGATCGGTCGCAGCATGTTCATCGCGACCTGGTGCACCTGCTCACGCAGCGGCTTGAGCTTCTTGGGGTCTTCCAGATTGATGGCCATCAGACCAGCACCGTGCCTTCCATGATCCCGATCGCACGCAGGTCGCGGTACCACCGCTCCACCGGGTGCTCCTTGACGAAGCCGTGGCCACCGAGCAGCTGGACGCCGTCGAGGCCGATCTGCATGCCCTTGTCGGCACACAGCTTGCGAGCCAGCGCGATCTCGCGGGTCGCGTCGATGCCCTGGGCCACCCGGCTGGCGGCCTTGTACGTCACCAGGCGCATCGCCTGCAGCTCGATCGCGATGTTGGCGACCATGAACGCCACCGACTGGCGGTGGGCGATCGGCTCACCGAATGCCTCGCGCTCCTTGACGTAGGGCGTCACGTAGTCGAGGACGGCCTGGCCGACGCCGATGGACAGCGCGCACCAGGCGAGGCGGGAGAGGCGTACGGCCTCGGTGTAGGTCGAGCCGTCGGTCTCGCCCAGGACCGCCGCTGCCGGGACTTTCACGTCGGTCAGGGTCAGCTTGGTCAGCGAGGCGGCGCGGACGCCCATCGCGGGCTCGGACTCGATGGTGATCCCGGGGGTCGAGGACTCGACCAGGAAGAGGGCCGGCTTGCCGTCGAGGCTGGCGCCGACGACGAACAGCTCGGCCTCGGCGCCACGAGCGACCAGTGACTTGGTGCCGTTGAGAGTGAACCCGTCGGCGGTCTTCGTGGCGGTGGTGGCCGGCGACAGTACGTCGAAGAGAACCCGGTCCTCGTTGAGCGCGAACGCGGCAGTCGGAACCGAGCCCTCCGTGAATGCCGGCAGGTACGTCTGCTGCTGCTCGTCAGTGCCCCACAGGCCCAGCGCGGTCGCGACCGAACCGGGCGCGAGAGCGGCGACGGCCAGACCGAGGTCGCCCTTGGCGAGCGCTTCGGCGACCAGGGTGCCGGCGACCGCGGAGCGGGTCTCGGAGATGCCGCCGAGCTCCTCGGGGACACCCAGGATCGGCAGCCCGATCTCCAGGCTCGACTTGAGCAGCTCATCCGGCGCGGCGCAGGCCTCGTCGGCCTCGGCCGCTGCGGGACGTACGACCTCGGCGGCGAACTCGGTGACCACGTCGACGAGCATCTGCTCGTCCTCGCTCGGGGTCAGGTCGAAGACGCCCTTGGGGATCGCGTTGGGCACACGTACGCCCGGGACGCCCCGCTTGCCCTTCTTCTTGAACGCCCGGCTGGTCGCCGCAATCGTCTTGAACCCGCTGCGGGTCACCGTGAAGACGACCTGCTCGGTCTGCTTGCGGACACCGAGCCGGTCGAGCGCAGGGCTCTGCGAGAGCTTGCGCAGACCGGCCACGGCGAACCCGATCGGATCGCGCGACTCGCCGGACGGGACGCCGTTCGCGATCCCGCCACGTAGGCCTTGGAGGATACTCATGGGTAGAACTGTAACTGGGAGTTACAACGCGGTCTACAGTTCGGAGTCGTGATGGCGGTAACAAACCACGCACGACTTATTTATAGGCTTGGCACATGGCCGACTCCTCGCTCGAATCCCGTGCTCCGCTCGCGCCCCACGGCGCCCTGCCCGAGGGTGGGAAGGTGCGTCCGATGACGCGCTGGGGCACCCCGGTCATGCACCGGCCCAAGAAGAAGGTCGAGGTCTTCGACGCGGCGCTGGCCGACCTCGCCGCCGACATGGTCGCGACGATGTACGCCGCCGAGGGCGTGGGCCTGGCCGCCGACCAGATCGGCGAGGACGTCGCCATCTTCGTCTTCGACTGCCCCGACGCCACCGGGCAGCGCACCGTCGGCGTCGTCTGCAACCCGGTCCTGACCCTTCCCGAGGGTGACGACCGCCAGCTCGACGTCGACCTGGAGGGCTGCCTCTCCTTCCCCGGCGCCTTCGTGGACTGCGCCCGCCCCGACTGGGCCGCGGTCGACGGTCTCGGCCTCGACGGGGAGCCGGTCCACTTCGAGGGCAACGGCCTGCTGGCCCGCTGCCTCCAGCACGAGACCGACCACACCAACGGCACCGTCTTCGGCGACCGCATCTCGGCCAAGGCCCGCAAGAAGCTCACCAAGGAGCACGACCGTCTGGCCAAGGACTACCCGGCCGAGTGGCCGGCCGGAGACACCGTCGACTAGGACATCCGGTCGACGACGTACTCGGCGATGGCGAGGCTGGAGGTCGCGGCCGGGCTCGGCGCGTTGCGCACCGACGTGATGCCGTCGGCATGGTGGATGACGAAGTCGTCGACCAGCGAGCCGTCGCGCTCGACGGCCTGCGCGCGCAGCCCCAGTCCCGCGCGGGTGACGTCTTCCGCGCCGATCTCCGGCACGTAGCGCTGGGCCTCCCGCATGTAGGCCTGTTTCGACAGTACGCCGCGAAGCTCGGTGAATCCGGTGCGCCAGTGCTCGGCGGCGAACCGCCAGAATCCCGGCCACGCCAGCGTGTCGACGAGGTCGCGCGGGGTCAGCGACGTCCGACCGTAGCGCCGGCGGCTGAGCGCCAGGAAGGCATTGGGACCGACCTCGAGACCACCGCTCACCCGGCGAGTGAAGTGCACCCCGAGAAACGGGTAGCGCGGGTCGGGGACCGGATAGACCATGCCGCGGACGAGATCCTGCTTCGCACCGCTGACCTGCATGTACTCACCCCGGAACGGGATGATCCGGGGCGCCTTCGGACCGCCGGTCAGCTCGCCGAGCCGGTCGGACTCCAGGCCACCGCAGACGACCAGGTGGTCGACCCGGGTCCGGCCGGCGGGCGTCACGACCTCGATCCCGCCCGTGATGCGGTGGATACCGGTCACCTCCTCGCCGAGGCGTACCTCTCCCCCGGCTTCCTTGACGCTCCGGCCCAGCGCCTCGGCGACGGCGACGTAGTCGATGATCGCCGTCCTCGGCGAGTGGAGCGCGGCCAGCCCCGCCGCGTACGGCTCGATCTCCTCGATCTCCTCGGGGCCGACGCGCCGCAGACCCGGCACGCCGTTCTCGGTGGCGGTCTTCTCGAGCGCGTCGAAGCGTCCCATCTCGGACTCGTCGACCGCGACGACGAGCTTGCCGCACGCCTCGTAGGGGATCCGGTGCTCGGCGGCGAACTCCTCGAGCAGATCACGCCCGCGTGTGCAGAGCCTGGCCTTGAGGCTGCCGGGCTTGTAGTAGATCCCCGCATGGACCACACCCGAGTTGTGCCCGGTCTGGTGAGCCCCGAGGCTGCGCTCCTTCTCGAACACCACCACGGTGTCCTCAGGACGACGCAGCAGGATCTCACGGGCCACCGCAAGCCCGACGATGCCTCCTCCGACCACACCGACGCGGCTGGATGTCATCGTGCGCTCCTGGATGCTCGCGGACCTGCTGCAACCGACACGTTAGACGCTCGGCCCGAGTGTTGGATGCGATCGCAAGCACTCGAAATATCCCGGGCACCGCGTGCCGTCGCCGTGCTAGCGTCGCGGCGATCGTGATCTTTCGGCAGGAGGTGAGTCCCGTGTACGCAGCGTCCACAGCGGGTGCTCCCCTGCAGCCCACGATCCGGCGACCGAGCTGATCGCCCCCGGGAGCGCCGACTCGAATCCCGAAAGGCACTCCCATGAACACGACATCTGACTCACGAGCGCAGCGTGCACTCGTCCTCGGCGGTGGCGGATCGGCCGGCAACGCCTGGTTGATCGGCATGATCGCCGGGCTGGGGGACGGCGGACTCGATGTGACCGAGGCCGACCTGGTCATCGGCACCTCCGCCGGAGCGACGGCCGCAGCTCAGATCGCCGGCGCGAGTCCCACCGACCTGCTCGTCGCGATCCTCGACGCGCCAACACCGCAGCGGATCGAACCGGTGCGCCCCGATGGCCGGACGGCATCGTGGATGAACCATCTGGAGCGGACCAACGCCATCATCGCCGCCTCCGCAGACCTTGCCGACATGCGTCGCCGCTCCGGCGCGGATGCCATCGACCTGGCCGTGGAAGCAGGCGACTCCGCACTCGTTCGCTGGCGCGAGACCGTCGCCGCGCGCCTGCCCAGCCGGGAGTGGCCGAGGCACCCGGTGCACCTCACCGCGGTCGACGCCATCACCGGCGACCCGGTCCTGTTCGACCGAGACAGCGGCATCGACCTGGTCGACGCGGTCGCCGCCAGCTGCGCGGGCGGCCCGGCATACCGCATCGGGGATCGGTGGTACATCGACGGTGGCTACCGGCGCTCCAGCGAGAACGCGGACCTTGCCGGTGGGCACGAACGGGTGCTCGTGCTCTCGCCCCTCGGCGGCAGGACCCGGCATCCCCGCTCATGGCGCACCGAACTTGCCGTGCAGGTCGACGAGCTGCGCGTGAGCGGCAGCGGCGTCGAGACGATCCTTCCGGACGCCGACTCGCTCGCCGCGTTCGGCGACAACATGATGAGCCTGGCCACGCGCGCGCCCGCAGCTCGGGCCGGCTACGCCCAGGGTCGACACGTCGCAGGGCAGCTGGCCGGGTTCTGGCACCGGTAAGGGCTGCCCGGGCGTACGTTCCTGTCGAAAGTGGTGGGACCCGTTCGTGGAGTGGGTGGAGGGTGGCGATGGGCGCTGCCCGAAAACAGGAGGCTGAGATGACCAAGTACCTGATCTCGTTCCGCGAAGGGGCGATGGACTTCCGTGACGAGGAGGAGCTGGTGGAGGTCGCCGAGGCGGGGTCGGCGATGACCCGCGAGGCCATGGAGGCGGGCGTGTGGGTCTTCGGTGGCGGGCTGAAGGGCGACCACGAGGATGCGAGCGTCGTCGGCGCGGACGGCGTGGTCACCGACGGGCCCTACCCCGAGAGCAAGGAGCACATCGGCGGCTTCATCGTCGTCGACGTCGCCAGCCGCGAGGAGGCACTCGAGTGGGCGGCCAAGTGCGCTGCCGCCTGCCGCTGCGCGCAGGAGGTGCGGGAGTTCCTCCCCGAGCCGACCGAGGACGACCCGATCCCGGAGGGCGTGATCGAGAACTTCCGCGAGCGCAGGTCATAACCCTTTGCGGCCGCCCTGGGACGTACCGGAGACTGTTCCTGCACCGTCCCCGACCCAAGGAACTCATCGTGCTGATCCGCGACCCGCTCACCGCCCTCGTGCGCTGACGTCGTAGATCCCCCGGGCTCCGATGTCAGCGTCCCGCTGACACACCCGGGAGCTCCATGAGTACGCAGCACCCAGCCGTCGTCCTCGACGGCATCACGTTTCGCTGGCCCGACGGCAGCACCGCCTTGGCCGGTCTCGACGCGGCCTTCAACCCAGGGCGCACCGGCCTGGTCGGCGCCAACGGCGCCGGCAAGACCACCCTGCTCGAGATCGTCGCCGGCGAGCTCACACCCGCCGCGGGCTCGGTCTCGGTCAGGGGCCAGGTCCGCTACCTGCCCCAGCACATCACCCTGCGGACCGATGCCACGGTGGCCGATCTGCTCGGCGTACGCGATCGTCTGGACGCGCTTCGGGCGATCGAGTCCGGGAACGCCGATCCGCGTCACTTCGACATGCTTGCCGACGACTGGGCCGTCGAGGAGCGGGCGCGGGCAGCGCTCGGATCCAACGGGCTGCCGGACCTCGATCTCGACCGTCGCGTCGCGACGTTGTCCGGCGGCGAGACTGTCGCGACGGCCCTGACCGGGATCAGCCTCTCGGAGGCAGAGATCGCTCTGCTCGACGAACCGACCAACAACCTCGACCGCGAGGCCAGGCAACGGCTCTACGACCTGATCGCGAGCTGGCGCGGGACGCTGCTGGTGGCGAGCCACGACCTGTCGCTGCTCGAGCTGATGGACGAGACCGCTGAGCTGCGCGAGGACTCGCTGACGGTCTACGGCGGTCCCTACTCCGCCTTCCGCGAGCACGTCGAACGTGAGCAGGCCGCGGCCGAGCAGGCGCTGTCCACGGCGGAGCAGAGCCTGCGTACGGAGAAGAGGCAGCGGGTCGAGGCGCAGACGAAGCTCGCCCGGCGGCAGCGCTATGCCCGCACCGACTACGAGAACAAGCGCCGCCCGAAGACCATCATGAAGGCGCGAGCGGGCGAGGCCGAGGTCTCGGCCGGCAAGCTGCGCGGCGAGCTCGACCGGTCGGTCGACCGGGCACGCGATCTGCGCGACCGGACGGCCGAGCGCGTACGCCGCGATCCTCAGGTCGCGATCGAGCTTCCCTCTCCCGGCCTGCCCGCGGGTCGACGGGTAACCGAGCTGCACGACCGCAGCGGCCGCACGATCGTCGTCCAGGGACCCGAGCGCCTCGCGATCACCGGGCGCAACGGCGCCGGCAAGACGCGGCTCGTCGAGACCCTCATCGATCCGCCTCCTGCTGGCCAGGAGCCCTACGCGACCGTCCTCACCGCCCGGATCGGCTACCTCCCGCAGCGTCTGGACCACCTCGACGACGCCAGCACGATCCTCGAGACCGTACGCCGCACCCAGCCCGAAGCGGAGCCCGAGGAGGTCCGCGCGATGCTGGCCGGGTTCGGCTTCCGCGGCGAGGTCGTGAACCGGAATGTCGACACGTTCGTTCGCCTCGAGAACGGTCTCTTCTGCTGATCTCGACGGCTACGGTGATCTCGTGACTAGGACCTGGTCGATCCTTCGACTCGTGATGGCCGTGCTGATCCTCGCCGCGATGACGGCGGAGTTCCGGGGAGCGATGGGCACCACGCCCGCCGAAGGCTCCAGCATGGCGACGGTGGTGGTGAACTACTTCAGCTACTTCACGATCGAGTCGAACCTCTTCGCGGCGGCGGCGCTCATCGCCGCAGGGGTCTGGGCGCTGACCCGCAACACCCAGGAGCCGACCTGGCTCGCGGTGCTGATGGCGGCGGCGACGACGTTCATGGCCATCACCGGCTTGGTCTACAACCTGCTGCTGCGCGGTCTCGTTCCGGCAGCGTTCCCGTGGGCCAACGAGATCCTCCACCTCATCGGTCCCCTGTTCCTGATCATCGACCTCTTCGTCGCTCCCCCGCGCCGCCGCCTGCAGTGGCGCGCGGTCGGCATGATCATCGCGTTCCCGGTCGTATGGGCCGCCTACACCCTGATCCGCGGCGATCAGGTCGTGAGTCCCCTCACCGGTGACCCGTGGTGGTATCCCTACCCGTTCCTCAACCACCACCTGCAGGGTGGGTACGCCGTCGTCGTCGCGTACGTCATCGGCATCGCCGCCGCGTTCACCCTGGTCGCCTGGGGCGTCGTCGCGGTCGGGCGTCGGCGCTCCCCCGAGGCCATCCCCGACGAGGAGGATGCCGGGCTCAGCCCTGCCTGATCATCCAGCGCTCGGGCGCGTCCAGCGGCTCCCAGCCGTACTTCGCGTAGAGCTCGTGGGCGTCCTCGGTGGCGAGCAGGGTCCGGCGGATGCGGTAGGGCTCGAGGTCGGCGAGGATGCCCTCGATCAGCAGCTTGCCGATCCCCTGGCCGCGTACGCCCGGGTCGACGATCACGTCGCACAGCCAGGCGAAGGCGGCGAAGTCGCTGACCACGCGGGCGAAGGCGACCTGGTTCCCGGCCGCGTCGTAGACGCCGTAGCAGCGTGACCCCTTGTTGGCCGCGTCCTGCACCTCTCGCGTCCGGTCGCTGGCCCAGTAGGACTGCGCGAGCATCCGGTGTACCCAGTCGGGGTCGATCCGGCTCTGGTCTGCGGAGAAGGCGTACGCCTGGCCCTTCTCGGTCGCGACCGGCTCCGCGCTCAACAGGCCGAGCAGGTCGTCCGGCTCGGGCTCGGGTCGCACGACCTGGGGCGCGACGGCGGGCGCCTCGACGGCGCCCGCGAAACCCGGACCGGGGTCCGGCGTACGACCCGCCTGGTAGGCCAACGCGGCACCGTTCGCGAGCCTGTCGGCAGCCTCGTTGAGCGGATGCCCGGAGTGGCCCTTGATCCACTCGAAGCGGACGTCGCGCCCCTGCATCGCCGCGTCGAGATCCTTCATGATCTCGACGTTGAGCACGGGCTTGCCGTCGGCCTTCTTCCAGCCCTTGCGCTTCCAGCCGGCCATCCACTTGGTGACCGAGTTGATGACGTACTTGGAGTCGCAGTAGATCAGCAGCGGCTCGCCGGTGTGCGCCGTCTGCCGCAGCAGATCGAGGACCGCGGTCAGCTCGCCCTGGTTGTTGGTCCCGTGCGGCCACCCGCCACAGGCCCAGGTGGACTCGTCCACATACCAACCCCACCCCGCGGGCCCGGGATTCCCGAGCGCCGACCCATCAGCAGCAGCCACAATCGTCACGCGCCCATCCTGCCAGCCGCGTGCCCGCCCTCCCCGAGAGGTCACTTCCTGACCGCGAAAAGTCAGTTTCTGACGCCGAGGAGTCAGTCTTTGACCGCGAGAGGTCGATTCTTGAAGCCGAGTGGCTACCGGACCATGCCCGGGCCGCTTGCTGTCCACAGGTGGCCCTCGGGATGCGGTTATCCCCAGGCGTCGGTGGCGAGCTCCAGACTGTCGGCACCCACGTTCAGGGTGGCCTCATGACCACTCTCACCGTTCCCGCCACGCCCTTCAACCTCGCCGAAGCCGCCGAGATCGGCCTCAGCGCAGACGACGTCTACCGCATGGTCGAAGACGGACTCGTTCGCCGCGTGGTGCAGGGCGCGTTCGTCCCCGCGAGCACACCCGACACTCCGCAGACCCGCGCAGCAGCGGTGGCGAGCGTCGTCGCGCCCCATCACGTCGTGATCGACCGCACCGCAGCACTCATCCACGGTGTCAACGCCCTCACCTACGCCGAGCTCGACCTCGATGTGGACCTCGAGACCTGTGCCCTGCGCGGGCACACCCGGTCGCGGCGTACGGGAATCGACGGCCACACCAGGGACCTGATCCCGACCGACATCATGGAGATCGGCGGCGTCACGGTCACGGTCCCGATCCGCACGGCCTGCGACCTCGGATGCAACCTCCATCGCCGCGAGGCGTTCGCAGCCATGTGCGGGCTGGCCCGAGAGCACGCCCTGGTGACGGCCGACTTCCTGCGCATGCTGCCGCGTTACCGCGGTCGCCGGGGCGTGCGGCAACTCAAGCAGCTCGCACCGTTGGTCGAACCGCGGGTCGAGTCAGCGCGGGAGGCCTGGACTCTGCTCGCGATCCACGATGCGGGGCTGCCATCGCCCCAGCCACAGTTCTGGATCGAGATCGATGCGGTGCAGACGTATCGGCTCGACTTCGCCTATGAGCACGCACGCGTGTGCGTCGAGTACGACGGCATCGACGCGCATGACCTGACGCCCGACCAACGGAGGTACGACGCGGAACGACGCAGATGGTTGCGCGACCATGGCTGGATCGTGATCGTCGTACGTCGCGGCGACTTCACGGGCGACAATCTCGATCGCTGGTTGCGCGAGCTTCGCTGCGCCCTCAGACCGGCAGTGTCGAACCGTCGCTGGTGATCCACACCCGGCCGGAATCCCGCAGATGTCGGCCCCACCCCAGGAATCGACTCTTCGCCGTCAGAAATCGACCTCTCGGCGTCAGATTCTGACGTCTCGGCGGAGGGTTAGGGGTTGACTCGGGGGCCGGAGGCGGTTGATCCCCTCACGACCAACTCGGGGTGGAAGACGAACTCCGAATGGGGAGTTCCGGTGCCGGCGATCTCGTCGAGGATGGCGCGGACGGCGGCCTGGCCCATGGCGTGGACGGGCTTGCGGACGGTGGTCAGTGGCGGGTCGGTGAAGGCGATGAGCTGGGAGTCGTCGTAGCCGACCACGGAGACGTCCTCGGGGACCCGCAGGCCGCGCGAGCGGGCGGCACGGATGGCGCCCAGCGCCATCATGTCGCTCGCGCAGACGATCGCGGTGAAGCCGTCGTCGAGGAGCGCGGAGGCCGCGGCCTGGCCGCCCTCGAGGGTGAAGAGGGAGTCGCGGATGTGGCCCTTCTCGATCTCCTCGGCGCTCAGTCCGAAGCGGTCGGCCATGGTAGTCACGAAGCCCTCGATCTTGCGCTGGACCGGGACGAAGCGGCGGGGGCCGACGGCCAGGCCGATCTTGGAGTGGCCGAGCGTGGCCAGGTGGGTGACCGCCAGCTGCATCGCCTCGCGGTCGTCGGGCGAGATGAACGGCGCCTTGATGTCGGGGGTGAACCCGTCGAGGAGGACGTACGGAACGCCTTGGGCGCGCAGCTTCTCATAGCGCGTCATGTCGGCGGTGGTGTCCGCGTGCAGACCGGAGACGAAGATGATCCCGGTGACACCGCGGTCGACGAGCATCTCGGTGAGCTCGTCCTCGGTCGAGCCACCGGGGGTCTGCGTGGCGAGCACCGGGGTGTAGCCCTGCCGAGTCAGCCCCTGCGCGATGACCTGCGCCAGCGCGGGGAAGATGGGGTTGTCGAGCTCGGGCGTGATCAGGCCGACCAGCCCCTCGCTGCGCTGACGCAGCTTCACCGGGCGCTCGTACCCGTGGACGTCGATCGCCGCCAGCACTGCCTCCCGCGTGGCCGCGGCGACCCCGGGCTTGCCGTTGAGGACGCGACTGACCGTCGCCTCACTCACGCCCGCATGGGCCGCGATGTCAGCAAGACGGGCAGAGGCTGGTGTTATGGGCACGGTCACATCATGCCCCCTCCCTACACGGTCTGCAAGAACTTTCAGCAAGTTTGCAACTTTTGCTGAAAGGCTCTTACATTCTCCTCGACGCGGGGTTACCTTCGTCACACCACCGGGCGGATTCCTCGCCCGGCCCCATATCGAAGGAGAACTCATGCGACGTGGCATCGTGGCCACCGCAGTGGCGGCATCGCTCGCCCTGGCGGCAACGGCATGTGGCGGTGGCAGCGGCGACAGCAGCGACGGCCCGGTCACCATCACCTGGTGGGACACCTCGAACGCAACCAACGAGGCGCCGACGTACCAGGCCCTCGTCAAGGACTTCGAGAAGGCCAACCCGGACATCAAGGTCAAGTACGTCAACGTGCCCTTCGACCAGGCACAGAACAAGTTCGACACCGCGGCCGGCGCCAGCGGCGCTCCCGACGTACTGCGTGCCGAGGTCGGCTGGACGCCTGCGTTCGCGCAGAAGGGCTTCCTCGCTCCCCTCGACGACACCGAGGCGCTCGAGGAGAAGGACGCCTTCCAGCCCAACCTGATCAAGCAGGCCGAGTTCGACGGCAAGACGTACGGCGTCCCGTTCGTCACCGACACCCTCGCGCTGGTCTACAACAAGGCGCTCTTCGAGAAGGCCGGCATCACCGAGGCCCCGAAGACCTGGGACGAGCTCAAGGCCGATGCCGCGACGATCAAGTCCAAGACCGGTGTCGACGGCTACTGGGGCTCGACCTCGGCCTACTACGCGCAGCCGTTCCTCTACGGCGAGGGCACCGACACCGTCGATGCCGAGGCCAAGAAGATCACCATCTCCTCCCCGGAGGCCAAGAAGGGCCTGACCACCTGGCAGGGCCTCTTCGACGGCGAGGGCCTGCACAAGGCGGACACCACCGCCGACGCGTACGCCCACATCCAGGACGCCTTCGTCAACGGCAAGGTCGCCGCGATCATCCAGGGTCCCTGGGAGATCACGAACTTCTACAAGGGCTCGGCGTTCCAGGACAAGAACAACCTCGGCATCGCCGCCGTCCCGGCCGGCTCGACCGGCGAGGCAGGCGCCCCGACCGGCGGGCACAACCTGTCGATCTACGCCGGTTCGGACGAGGCGCACCAGGAGGCCTCGGCGGCATTCGTGAAGTTCATGACCTCGGCCGACACCCAGGCCCAGATCGCGCTGAAGAACTCCACGCTGCCGACCCGCGACGACGCCTACACCGACGAGGTCAAGGCCGACCCGGGCATCGCCGGCTTCCAGACCGTGCTCCCGGCCGCCCAGCCGCGACCCGAGCTGCCCGAGTACTCCTCGCTGTGGGGTCCGATGGACCAGGAGCTGCCGAAGATCGCCTCCGGCGCCGAGACCCTCGACAAGGGTCTCGCCACGCTCGAGACGGCCTTCGCCGACCTGCTGCCCGACTTCTCGAAGTGAACCTGAGCCAGGAAGACCACGTCATCCGATGACTCTGACAGCACCAGCGCCCGCCGCCGAGACCCCGCGGTCTCCCCGAGGATCTCGGGGTCGGGGTGCTCGATGACGGTCGCCAGGGCGACCGGGCTGCCGCTGCG
>NZ_JBEXRR010000063.1:0-25630 GCF_040613175.1 Nocardioides sp. NPDC006303 | reverse complement strand
CGACGAGAGTGCACTCTCGTCGCCCACAACTGACGATTCGACCTACGTAACTGACGCCTCGGCCGGCCTACGTGACGCCTCGGCCGACGCGAGCGCCTTCTCGGCGATGCTCAGGCGTGCAGGGTGACCGGCTTGAAGGAGGGCCGGGTGGCCTCGTACGTGGCGATGTCGTCCTCGTGGGAGAGCGTGATGCCGATGTCGTCGAGGCCCTCGAGGAGGCGCCAGCGGGTGTAGTCGTCGATGTCGAAGGAGTCCTCGATGGCGTCGGGGCCCTCGCCTGCACGGACGGTGCGCGACTCCAGGTCGACGGTGATCTGGGCGCCGGGGTTGTCGTCGAGGTAGTCCCACAGCTTCTGGACGACCTTCTCGTCGACCTTCGCCGCGAGCAGGCCGGCCTTGCCGGAGTTGCCGCGGAAGATGTCGCCGAAGCGGCTCGAGATGACCACGCGGAAGCCGTAGTCCATCAGCGCCCACACAGCGTGCTCACGCGAGGAGCCGGTGCCGAAGTCGGGGCCGGCGACGAGGACGGAGGCCCCGGCGTACGCCTCGTTGTTGAGGACGAAGGTCGGGTCGTTGCGCCAGGCGGCGAAGAGGCCATCCTCGAAGCCGGTGCGAGTCACGCGCTTGAGGTAGACCGCGGGGATGATCTGGTCGGTGTCGACGTTGCTGCGGCGCAGCGGCACACCGGCGCCGGTGTGGGTGGTGAACTTGTCCATGTCAGGCCTCCACGAGAGTCAGGTCGGCGGGCGAGGAGAGGGTGCCGCGTACGGCGGTGGCGGCGGCCACCTCCGGCGAGACCAGGTGGGTGCGACCGCCCTTGCCCTGGCGACCCTCGAAGTTGCGGTTGGACGTGGAGGCCGAACGCTCGCCGGGGGCGAGGGTGTCGGGGTTCATGCCCAGGCACATCGAGCAGCCCGCGCCGCGCCACTCGGCGCCGGCGTCGAGGAAGATCTTGTGCAGGCCCTCCTCCTCGGCAAGGAGGCGCACCTTGGCCGAGCCGGGGACGACCAGGAAGCGGGTGCCGTCGGCGACCTTGTGGCCCTGGATGATGTCGGCGGCCGTACGCAGGTCCTCCATGCGCCCGTTGGTGCAGGAGCCGAGGAAGACGGTGTCGATGTGCACCTCGCGCATCGGGGTGCCGGCCTCGAGACCCATGTAGGTCAGGGCCTTCTCGGCCGCGATCTTCTCGTCGGCGTCCTCGAAGTCGTCGGGGCTCGGGACGGCGGCGCCCAGCGGGACGCCCTGACCCGGGTTGGTGCCCCAGGTGACGAACGGGGTGACCTCGGCGGCGTCGAGGACGATCTCCTTGTCGAAGACGGCGTCCTCGTCGGTGACCAGGGACTTCCAGTGCGCGACGGCCTGGTCCCAGTCGGCGCCCTTCGGAGCCTCGGGCTTGTCCTTGATGTAGGCGAAGGTCGTCTCGTCGGGGGCGATCATGCCGGCCTTGGCGCCCCACTCGATCGACATGTTGCAGATCGTCATCCGGGCCTCCATGGAGAGCTCACGGATGGCCTCGCCGCGATACTCCACGATGTAGCCCTGGCCACCGCCGGTGCCGGTCTTGGAGATCAGCGTGAGGATCAGGTCCTTGGCGCTGACGCCCTCGGGCAGCGTGCCGTTGACCGTGACAGCCATGGTCTTCGGCTTGTCCTGCATCAGCGTCTGGGTCGCCAGCACGTGCTCGACCTCGGAGGTGCCGATGCCGAACGCGATCGCGCCGAACGCACCGTGCGTCGAGGTGTGCGAGTCACCGCAGACGATGGTCATGCCCGGCTGGGTGAGCCCCAGCTGCGGCCCGACCACGTGCACGATCCCCTGCTCGGCGTCGCCGAGCGGGTGGAGACGTACGCCGAACTCCTCGGCGTTCTTGCGCAGCGTCTCGACCTGGGTGCGGCTGACCGGGTCGGCGATCGGCTTGTCCCAGTCGAGGGTCGGGACGTTGTGGTCCTCGGTGGCGATGGTGAGGTCGGGACGACGCACCTTACGGTTGGACAGACGCAGGCCCTCGAAGGCCTGCGGACTCGTCACCTCGTGGATGAGGTGAAGGTCGATGTAAAGGAGATCGGGCTCTCCCGCGGTCGACCGGACGACATGCTCGTCCCACACCTTCTCCGACAAGGTCCTGCCCATGACACGTTCTCCATCTGGCATCTTTGGTCTGTAATGGCCGGTGGCGGCTCGAGCGTTGAATCGCAATGTCAGATCCGCCACTTCCAGTCTGCTTCTCCGAGCGTAACGTTGCATCTCAGGTTCTGAGAAGTTAGTCTTGCGATATGGACAGTTCCAGCGGTGTGGGCGTGCTCGACAAGGCCGCCCTTGTGCTCACAGCTCTCGAATCCGGCCCTGCGACCCTGGCCGGTCTGGTGGCCGGGACGGGTCTCGCCCGTCCGACCGCACACCGTCTGGCGGTCGCCCTCGAGCACCACCGTCTGGTCGCTCGCGACATGCAGGGCCGCTTCGTTCTCGGCCCGCGGCTGGCCGAGCTGTCCGCCGCCGCCGGCGAGGACCGGCTGCTCGCCACCGCCGGGCCCGTCCTGGCGCGCCTGCGCGACATCACCGGTGAGTCGGCGCAGCTGTGGCGGCGCCAGGGCGACTTCCGCGTCTGCGTCGCCGCCGCCGAGCGCCCCTCCGGCCTGCGCGACACCATCCCCGTCGGCTCGCAGCTGACGATGCGTGCCGGGTCGGCCGCTCAAATACTGATCGCGTGGGAGGACCCCGAGCGCCTCCACCGCGGCCTGCAGAACGCCGCCTTCTCCGCCGCCGCCCTCTCCGGCATCCGCCGCCGCGGCTGGGCCCAGTCGATCGGCGAGCGCGAGGCCGGCGTCGCCTCGGTCTCCGCTCCCGTCCGCTCCCCCGGCGGCAAGGTCATCGCCGCCGTCTCCGTCTCCGGCCCGCTCGAGCGGCTCACCCGCCAGCCCGGCAAGATGCACGCTCCCGCTGTCCTCGCCGCCGCCGACCGGCTCTCGGAGTCGCTGCGGCGCGCGGCTGCGGAGTAGCTGCTGTCACTCCAGCCCCAGGAATACCCGGTTGACCGGGTATTCCTGGACTTGTCAGGTGTTTCAGTGCCCGTCAAGTCCAAGTTTCGCCGGTCGACCGGGTATCCCAGCGACCTCAGCCGCAGATCTCCCGCACCGCGTCGCGCACGGCCTTGAAGTCCTCCGTACGAGTCTGGTCCTCGGCCGACGCGACGATCACCGCCACGCGGTAGTCGTCGAAGAGCCGGGGCTGGGCGTCCTCGAGGTCGCCGGTGACCAGCACGACGACTCCGGCCGCGGTGCTCTCGGCGAACCGCACCGACCAGGTCGGCTGCTGGAGCCCGCCGACGCGTTCGATCGTGTCCTTCGCCTCGTCGCTCGACACGTCCTGGTCACACCGCGCCCGGCCGTTTACCAGCACTGCGTTCTCGGCCCCGGTGCGGCTCTCGCTGGTTGCAGGCTCCGCAGGTTCGGCAAGCTCCTCCGCGCCGCACGCGGCGAGAGCAGCCACGAGCGCGGCAGCCGCCACCGACCTACGCCACAACTGCGGTCTCGGACGCCACAACTGCAGTCTCGGCATCAGAAGAGGACGCCGCTCTCCAGGCCCAGCAGCGTCGTCTTGCGGTCCAGGCCACCGGCGTAGCCGGTCAGGGAGCCGTCCGCGCCGACGACGCGGTGGCACGGGATGACGATGGGGATGGGGTTCCTTCCGTTGGCGAGCCCGACGGCGCGGGCGCCGTGGCCGGTCAGCGACAGCCGGCCGGCGATCTGGCCGTAGGAGGCGGTCGTGCCGTACTCGATCTGCTGCAGCTGCTCCCAGACACGCGTCTGGAACGCTGTGCCCGAGGGCGCCAGCGGGAGGTCGAAGCTCGTCCGGTCACCCTTGAAGTACTCGGCGAGCTGCCGGGCACACTCCAGCAGCAGCGGATCCGAATCGGACCGGTCCCCCAGCACCCGGCCCTTGGCGTAGTCGGCCGGCATGAAGTCGATCGCGGTGATCGCGCCGTCGCGCGCGACCAGCCGGAGCTCGCCGACGGGTGAGTCGATGAGAGTCCACATCACAGTTTCTCCAAGGCAGTCAGTGAGGTCCACAGGTAGAGCAGGGCGTACGAGCGCCACGGCCGCCACGCAGCGACATCCGCCGCGGGCGCACCGAGCACTTCCAGCGCTCGTTTGATGCCGACATCGGTCGGCAGGAAGACATCGGGATGGCCGAGAGCGCGCAGCGCGACGTAGTCGGCGGTCCAGGGACCGACCCCGGGCAGGCTGATCAGCTGCTCGTGCACGACGTCGCGGTCGGTGCCGCGGTCCAGCTGGAGCTCGCCGGAGGCGAGCGCCGCGGCCAGACAGGTGACCGCGCGCCCACGCGAGCGCGGCATCGGCATGCCGGCCGGGTCGGCTGCGGCAAGGGCGTCCGCGGACGGGAACAGATGGGTGAGGCCGTCGATATCGGTCGCGATCGGGCGGCCGTGCTCGGCGACGATCCCCGCCAGCACCGTGCGCGCGCCGGCGACGGAGACCTGCTGCCCCACGATCGTACGCAGCGCCAGCTCGCCCCCGTCGACGGTGCCCGGCACCCGCAGCCCCGGCAGGGCCAGGGCCAGCGGCCCGATCACCTCGTCGCCGACGAAGACGTCGCCGACGGCACGCGGGTCGCAGTCGGCGTCGAGCAGCCGGCGAGCGCGCTCGACCGCAGCGGTGGTGTCGCGCAGGTCGGCGAGCTTGAAGGTCGCGTGGACGAAGCCGGTCTCGCCCTCGGGGATGTCGGCGAGCTCGAGACGCAGCGTGCCGGGCCCGTTGGGCAGGTCGAGCGTGCGGGCGAACCATCGCCGCCCGCCGTCGACCCCCGCGACCTCGACGCCCGGCACCAGGTGGTCGCGCAGGAAGGCGTACAGCGCCCGGCCGGCGAACGGGGTGCGGACGGCGAGCCGCAGAGCGATCGTCCCGTCGGCCCGGCGTCGCGACCCTCGGCGGCCGCGGAGCTCGGTCGGCGAGGCCGCATAGACCTCGCGGACGGTGTCGTTGAACTGACGTACGCTCGAGAAGCCGGCCGCGAAGGCGATGTCCGCGAAGCCGAGCTCGGTGGTCTCGACCAGCGTCCGGGCGGTCTGCGCGCGGCGCGCCCTGGCCAGCGCCAGCGGACCGGCGCCGAGCTCGGTGGTCAGCAGCCGGGTCAGGTGGCGTGGCGAGTAGCCGACCCGGCGAGCCAGTCCCTCGACGCCTTCCCGGTCGACGACGCCGTCGGCGATCAGCCGCATCGCGCGCCCGGCCAGGGTCGCCGCCACATCCCACTCCGGGCTGCCCGGGGTGGCATCGGGGCGGCAGCGCTTGCAGGCCCGGTAGCCGGCCGCCTGGGCTGCCGCAGCGGTCCGGTGGAAGGAGACGTTGACCAGCGCCGGAGTCCGGGCCGGGCACGAGGGCCGGCAGTAGATCCCGGTCGAGGCCACCGCCGTGTAGAAGATGCCGTCGAAGCGCCGGTCGCGCGAACGAACAGCGCGGTAGCACGATTCGAAGTCGAGTCCGTTCACGCTCGTCGTCCCATCCATGTCCACCATGTTGCCGCGTTCGGAACGAAATTACGCGCGGTTTTCGGACAGTGCCTTCCTCATGGTTTCACAATGCCGTTACCTGAAGCAGCAACCTCTCGGCTCACTGGCGCGTAGAACCTGTGTGGGCTGCACACGCAGACGGTCCGCTCAGGCGGACGGGCGAGGGAGGGTGATGAGGACCGAAGCGAGGTCGGGGACACGTACGGTCGTGCTCACCGTGGTGGTCACGATGCTGTTCCTGGCGGTCGGCACCGGGATCGGCACCTGGGCGTTCTACGACCACCTCAACAGCAACCTCGGCTCCGGTGGCGACATCAAACACCTCGTCGACGAGCCGGAGAACAAGGACGAGGGCCCCAAGCAGCCGCTCAACATCTTGATCCTCGGCACCGACGGGCGTGCCTGCGAGGGCTGCTCGATCGACGGCGAGGGTGGCTCTGGCGGCTCCGACAGCACGATCCTGCTGCATGTCTCCGCCGACCGGACCTCGGCCTACGGCGTCTCGATCCCCCGCGACGCGCTCGTCGACCGGCCGGAGTGCACCGCCCCGGACGGCACCACGGTCCCCGAGGCGAGCGGCGTGATGTGGAACGAGGCCTACTCCCTGGGCGGCCCGATCTGCACCGCCCGCCAGACCGAGCTGCTCACCGGGATCCCGATCGACCACTACCTCGCGCTCGACTTCGCCGGGTTCCGCGGGATGGTCGACGCCGTCGGCGGGGTCAGGATCTGCATCCCGGAGGCGATCGACGACGAGGAGCACAACATCTTCCTGCCCGCCGGCACCCACAACCTGCGCGGCAAGCAGGCCCTCGACTACGTGCGCAACCGCTCCTCGACCCCCAATGCCGACCTGGGCCGGATGCGGCGTCAGCAGTACTTCCTCACCGCCCTCGCCACCAAGGTCCTCTCCGCCGGCACCCTGACCCGCCCGCGCCGGCTCGCCACATTCGCCACCGAGCTCTCCAAGTCGATCACCACCGACGTCGGCTCCGTCGCCGAACTGGCCGCTCTGGCCGGCGAGATGCGCGACCTCGATCCGTCGAGCATCGAGTTCGAGACCGTACCCAACCGGGCCTATCCCGCCGGCGACCCCAACTGGGGCCGTCTCGAGATCCTCCCGGCGGCCGACGAGCTGTGGCAGCGGATGCTCGACGACCGTCCGCTCCACGACGCGACGGCCTCCGCTGCCCCTTCCCCCACGACCTCCGCCACACCGGGAAATCCCGAGGTCAGCGCCTCACCGGACGAGGTCCCGGCCGACTCGGTGAGCCCCGAGGACCAGGAGAAGGACGCCGCCGACAACGGCCTGTGCTCACCCGCCTGAATGTGATGTGATCCACTCTGGTCATGACCTACACCACGGTTCCCGTCGGGGTCGGTGCCCTCACCTTCGATCAGGTAGTCGCCGTCGCCCGTCACAACACCCCCATCACCCTCACCGACGAGTCGCTGACCGCGATGGCCACGAGCCGCGAGCTCATCGAGTCGCTGGCTCACGACACCCGGCCCCACTACGGCATCTCGACCGGTTTCGGCGCCCTGGCCAACACCTCGATCCCGCCCGAGCACCGCGCGCAACTGCAGGCCTCGCTGGTCCGTTCGCACGCCGCCTCCTCAGGCGCGGAGATCGAGAAGGAGGTCGTGCGCGGCCTCATGCTGCTGCGTCTCTCGACCCTCGCCACCGGGCGGACCGGTGTGCGCCCCGAGGTCGCCCAGACCTACGCCGCGCTCCTGAACGCCCAGATCACCCCGGTGATCGGTGAGTACGGCTCGCTCGGCTGCTCCGGCGACCTGGCCCCGCTGGCGCACTGCGCGCTCGCGGCGATGGGCGAGGGCGACGTGCGCAACGTCGACGGCGACCTCGTCTCCGGCGCCGACGCGCTGGCGGCCGCCGGGATCACCCCGGTGCAGCTGCGCGAGAAGGAGGGGCTGGCGCTGATCAACGGCACCGACGGGATGCTGGCGATGCTCGTCCTGGCGCTCGCCGACCTCGACGATCTGGTCGCGACCGCCGACATCGCCGGAGCGCTCAGCATCGAGGGCCTCCAGGGCACCGACAGCGTCTTCGCCGAGGACCTGCAGGCCCTGCGCCCGCACGCCGGCCAGGCGACCTCGGCGGCCAACATCCGTGCCGTCCTCGCGGGCAGCGGGATCGTCGCCGACCACCGCGGCACCGGGTTCACCCGGGTGCAGGACGCCTACTCGCTGCGCTGCGCGCCTCAGGTCCACGGCGCGGTGCGCGACACCATGGCCCACGCCGCCCGGGTGGCCGAGACCGAGCTCGCCAGCGCGGTCGACAACCCGGTGGTCACGCTCGACGGCCGGGTCGAGTCCAACGGCAACTTCCACGGCGCACCGATCGGCTACGTACTCGACTTCCTGGCGATCGCCACCGCCGACCTCGCCTCGATCTCCGAGCGCCGCACCGACCGGTTCCTCGACAAGTCGCGCAACCACGGGCTGCCGCCGTTCCTGGCTCACGACCCCGGGGTCGACTCCGGGCACATGATCGCGCAGTACACGCAGGCCGGCATCGTCTCCGACCTCAAGCGGCTCGCCGTCCCGGCGTCGGTCGACTCCATCCCCACCTCCGCGATGCAGGAGGACCACGTCTCGATGGGCTGGAACGCCGCCCGCAAGCTCCGCCGTGCGATCTCCGGAGCGCAGCAGGTCGTCGCCATCGAGGTCCTCACCGCCGCCCGGGCGATCGACATGCGTGCCCCCGAGCGTCCCGGCCCTGTCGGCGCCGCGCTGGTCGAGGAGATCCGCAAACTGGTTCCCGCGCCCGGCCCGGACCGCTTCCTGTCTCCGGACATCAAGTCGGTCGTCGGCCTCGTCGCCGACGGCACCCTTCTTTCGCGTGCGCGCTCGCTCGCTTCAGTGATGTGATGAGCGACATGAGCGAACCACGCACTGTCCGCGCACCGCACGGCCCCGAGATCACCGCCAAGAACTGGCAGACCGAGGCCGCCAAGCGCATGCTGATGAACAACCTCGACCCGGACGTGGCCGAGCGCCCCGACGACCTGGTCGTCTACGGCGGCACCGGCCGCGCCGCGCGATCCTGGGAGGCGTACGACGCCATCGTCCGCACCCTCGACGAGCTCGAGGCCGACGAGACCCTGCTGGTGCAGTCCGGCAAGCCGGTCGGCGTCTTCCGCACCCACGAGTGGGCTCCCCGGGTCCTGATCGCCAACTCCAACCTCGTCGGCGACTGGGCGACCTGGCCGGAGTTCCGGCGGCTGGAGTCGCTCGGCCTGACCATGTACGGCCAGATGACCGCCGGCTCGTGGATCTACATCGGCACCCAGGGCATCCTGCAGGGCACCTACGAGTGCTTCGCCGCCATCGCCCGCAAGCGGTTCGGCGGGTCGTTGGCCGGGACGCTCACGCTGACCGGCGGCGCCGGCGGCATGGGTGGCGCCCAGCCGCTCGCGGTCACGCTCAACGAGGGCGTCGTGATCGTCGTCGACGTCGACGCGGCCCGTCTCCAGCGCCGTGTCGACCACGGCTACATGGACACCGTCGCGTCCTCGCTCGACGACGCGCTCGCCCAGGCCGAGGAGGCCAAGAAGTCGCGTACGCCGCGCTCCATCGGCCTCGTCGGCAACTGTGCCGCGGTCTTCCCGGAGATCCTGGCGCGCGAGGTCGACATCGACATCGTCACCGACCAGACCTCGGCGCACGACCCGCTCTCCTACCTCCCGCTGGAATACACCGTCGAGGAGTGGGCCGCGCGGGCCGCGGAGGACCCCGACGACTTCACCGAGAAGGCGCAGGCCTCGATGGCCAAGCACGTCGAGGCGATGGTCGGCTTCATGGCTCGTGATGCCGAGGTGTTCGACTACGGCAACTCTCTGCGCGAGGGCGCCCGTCTGGGCGGTTTCGCGAACGCCTTCGCCTTCCCCGGCTTCGTCCCCGCCTACATCCGGCCGCTCTTCGAGGAAGGCCTCGGCCCGTTCCGGTGGGCGGCGCTCTCGGGTGACCCCGAGGACATCGCCAAGACCGACCGGGCGATCGTCGACCTCTTCCCCGAGAACGAGGGCCTCAAGCGCTGGATCACCCAGGCGGGCGAGAAGGTGCACTTCGAGGGCCTGCCCGCCCGGATCTGCTGGCTGGGCTACAAGGAGCGTCACCTCGCCGGGCTGAAGTTCAACGAGATGGTCGCCTCCGGGGAGCTCTCCGCGCCGGTCGTGATCGGTCGCGACCACCTCGACTCCGGCTCCGTGGCCTCGCCCTACCGCGAGACCGAGGCGATGAAGGACGGGTCCGACGCGATCGCCGACTGGCCGCTGCTCAACGCGCTGCTCAACACCGCCTCCGGCGCGAGCTGGGTGAGCATCCACCACGGCGGCGGCGTCGGCATCGGCCGCTCCATCCACGCCGGCCAGGTCTGCGTCGCCGACGGCACTCCGCTCGCCGCGGAGAAGATCGAGCGGGTCCTGACCAACGACCCCGGCACGGGCGTCATGCGCCACGTCGACGCCGGCTACGAGCACGCGCGCGATGTCGCTCGTGAGCGGGGCCTCAACGTCCCGATGCTCGACGCCTGACAACGGCCACGACTGTGATGGTCTCGACCAGCGGTGGCCCCGCTGGTCGAGCCGCCGGAGCCGCTAGGCGGAGGCGTGCCGAGACCAACACAGCTCCTTCTCCGAACGACCTGAACCAAGGACCTGAATGACACTCGACGTCGTCACCCTGCTCAACGAGATCGCCGAGATCGGCCGCGACCCCGTACGCGGCGGCTACTCCCGGCATGTCTACGAGCCGGCCGAGCTGGAGCTGCGGGAGTGGTTCCGGCGTACGTCAGCAGACCTCGGCCTCGAGGTCGAGACCGATCGCAACGGCAACATCTGGGCCCATTGGGGCCGCGGGGACGGAGCGATCGCGATCGGTTCCCACCTCGACTCGGTGCCGGGCGGGGGCGCCTACGACGGCCCGCTCGGGGTCGCCTCCTCCCTGGCCGCGGTCTCGGCGCTGATGGAGGAAGGGTTCGTGCCTGCCCGGCCGGTGACGATCGCCGCGTTCGGGGAGGAGGAGGGCTCGCGGTTCGGCATCGCGTGCCTGGGCTCGAAGCTGATGACCGGTGCGCTTCCCGGCGCGACGGTGGCAGCGCTCACCGACGACGCCGGGGTGACGTACGCCGAGGCCTGCCGTGCCGACGGGATCGGCCCGGCCGGACTGGGCCGCGACGAGGAGCGGCTGGCGAGCCTGGCGGCATTCGTCGAGCTCCACGTGGAGCAGGGCATCGGGCTCGCCGACCTGGATGCTCCGGTCGCGGTGGCCTCCTCGATCCTTGCCCATGGCCGCTGGAAGCTGGTCTTCTCCGGTGAGGGCAACCACGCCGGTGCGACCCGGATGCGCGACCGGCGCGACCCGGTCGCCGCGATGGCCGCCGCGGTCCTGGCCGCCCAGCGCATCGCGTCGGCCCACGACGGGGCCGACGCCGCCCGGGCCACGATCGGCCGCCTCACCCCGATCCCGGGCGGCACCAACGTCATCGCCTCCCGGGTGGATGCCTGGCTCGACGTACGCGGCGACACCGACCCGCAGACCCGAGCCCTGCTCGAGGAGATCCTGGCGGCCTCGCACGCGGCCGCCGAGGAGCACGGTTGCACCTTGGAGGTGACCGAGGAGTCGTACGTCTCCACCGTCCATTTCGATCCTGACCTGCAACAACGCCTCGTCGGCGCACTGGGCGGAGTGCCGGTGCTCGCCACCGGCGCCGGCCACGACGCCGGCATCCTGGCCGCCGAGATCCCCACTGCGATGCTCTTCACGCGCAATCCCACCGGCGTCTCCCACTCCCCCCACGAGACCGCCACCGACGAGGACTGCCGCGCCGGGGCGAGGGCGCTGACAGAGGTCGTCCGGCTGCTGGCGAGCGAGCCCCGCCGATGACCCGGATACACGCCGAGCGGGCGCTCGTCGAGGGCCGCGAGCTCACCGACGTCGTGATCGAGGTGACCGACGGCCGGATCACCGCGGTCACCCCGGGCGGGAGCCCCGAGGCCGCCGACCTCCGCCTCGGCACCGTGCTCGCCGGCTCCGCCAACGCCCACTCCCACGCGTTCCACCGCGCGCTGCGCGGCCGTACGCACGACCAGGGAGGTGACTTCTGGCGCTGGCGCGAGCAGATGTACGCCGTCGCCGACCGCCTCACCCCCGACTCCTACGAGCGCCTGGCCGAGGCCGTCTTCGCCGAGATGCTGGTGACCGGCTGGACCACCGTCGCGGAGTTCCATTACGTCCACCACCGCGCCGACGGGACGCCCTACGAGGACCCCAACGCGTTCGGCGCCGCGCTCACCAGGGCCGCGAGCAGCGTCGGCATCCGGCTGACCCTCCTCGACACCCTCTACCTGACCAGCGCCCCGGGCAAGCCGCTCCTCCCCGAGCAGAGCCGCTTCGGGGACGGCTCGGCAGAAGGGTGGCTGGGTCGCTGGCACGACCTCCGCGCGGGGTACGGCATTTTCCCGCCATGGCGGGAAAATGCGAGCGCCAGCGCGACGAAGACCGAGCACAATCCCGCCATGGCGGGAATTTGCCCGATCAACATCGGCGCAGCGATTCATTCGGTACGAGCCGCCTCGCCCGACGACATCGCTCACGTCGCCGCCAACCTCCCGCCCGATGTACCTCTGCACATCCATCTCTCCGAGCAGCCCGCGGAGAACGAGCAGTCGCTCGCGGCGTACGGCCGGACGCCCACGCAGGTTCTCGCCGACGCCGGGGCGCTCTCCCCGCGCACCTGGCTGGTCCATGCCACGCACCTGACCGACGCCGACATCGCCCTCATCGCCGACAGCGGCGCCGGGGTGGTGATGTGCCCGACCACCGAGGCCGACCTCGGCGACGGCATCGGACCCGCCCGCGAGCTGGCCGACGCAGGCGTACGCATCGCGCTCGGCTCCGACCAGAACGCCGTCATCGACCCCTGGCTCGAGGTGCGCGGCCTGGAGGCCGGCGAACGGCTCCGCAGCCGACAGCGCGGACGCTTCTCCCCCACCGACATCGAGACCGCCCGCGCCAGCTCCGGCTACGCCGCCTCCGGTCTCCCGGGCGGCCTCCGGATCGGAGCCTGCGCCGACCTGGTGGAGATCGACCCCGATTCCGTACGCACCGCCGGAGCCGCCCTCGACCAGATCGCCTTGGTGGCGACCGCCACCGACGTACGTCGCGTCGTGGTCGGCGGGCGCGTCGTGGCCGAGGACGGTCGTCTGGCCGACGGTCGCGACCCGGCCGCCATGTTCACAGAAGCGTTGAAGGAGCTCCGATGAGCCTGTTGCTGACCAACATCGGCGAGCTGACCACCCACACCGAGGAGCACGGCACCCTCCACGACGCCGCGGTGGTGATCGAGGACGGCCGGATCGCTTGGGTCGGCCCCGCCGGCAGCGCCCCGGCAGCGGACACGCGGGACGACCTCGACGGTCGCGCGGTGCTCCCGGGCTGGGTCGACTCCCACACCCACCTGGTCTCGATGGGCGACCGCGCCGAGGAGTTCATCGACCGGATGGCCGGCCGGCCCTACGAGGCCGGTGGGATCATGCGTACCGTCGAAGCCACCCGCGCCGCCACCGACGACGACCTCCGCGCCCGGGCGCGATGGCTGCGGGTGGAGGCATACCGCGGCGGCACCACGACGATCGAGGCCAAGACCGGCTACGGCCTCGACGTCGAGACCGAGCAGCGGCTCGCGCGAATCAGCGCCGAGCACGCCGAGGTGGTCACCTATCTCGGCGCTCACGTCGTCCCTGCGGGCGTGGACCGTCGCGCCTACATCGACCTGGTGACCGGCCCGATGCTCGCCGCCGTCACGCCCTATGCGACCTACATCGATGTCTTCTGCGAGCAGGGCGCCTTCGATGTGGACGAGTCCCGCGAGATCCTCGAGGCCGGCCGCGCCGCCGGCCTCGGCGTCAAGCTCCATGGCAACCAGCTCGGCGAGTCCGGCGGCGTACAGCTGGCCGTCGAGATGGGCGCGACGAGCGTCGACCACTGCAACCACCTGAGCCCGACGGACGTCGACGCGCTCGCCGGGTCGGACACCGTGGCTACGCTCCTTCCCGCCTGCGACCTCTCCACCCGCGAGCCCTTCCCGCCCGCGCGCGAGCTGGTCGACGCGGGTGCCACGATCGCGATCGCCTCCAACTGCAACCCCGGCTCGTCCTTCACGACCTCGATCGGCTTCTGCGTCGCCACCGCCGTCCTCCAGCAGCGCCTGACCTTCGAGGAGGCTCTCTGGGCAGCGACGGTCGGCGGCGCCACCGCGCTCGGCCTCGATGACTCGGTGGGACGGATCAGCGAAGGTGGCCGCGCCGACCTGCAGGCGCTCGACGCCCCCTCCGCCAAGCATCTGGCCTACCGACCCGGGGTCCCTCTCACCCACAAGGTCTGGAGCAGCGGCAACCCGGTCTGAGTCACCCGCGCCGCTTGCCGATCACGACCAGGTAGCGGCACGGCTCGTCGGTCGGATTCACGAAGACGCAGTCGGCGGGCGGCCCCAGCTGCAGGCAGTCACCCGCGTCGAGCTCGTGGACGAGGTCACCCTCGACGAACCGCAGATGCCCCGAGAGCACCCAGATCTGCTGCTCCTTGAAGTGGTACGCCGAGGCCGGCGAGGCCACCGACGCACCGGCCGGGAACTCCACCTCGACCAGCTCCAGGATCCCGCGCGCGGGCGGCGAGACGGCGCGGCGTACGTAGCCGGTCTCTGGGTCCGTCCACTCGGTCTGCTCCGAGCGCCGGGCCACGCGGACCGCGTCCCCCTCGGCCCGCGCGATCAGCTCCGACAAGGTCAGCTCCAGCGCTCCGGAGAGCCGGGTGAGCAGGACCGCGGTCGGCTGTGCCTCGCCCCGCTCGATCTTCGAGATCATCGCTCGGGAGACCCCGGACGCCTCCGCGAGCCCCGCGACGGTCATCCCGAGCGCCTCCCGCGTCGACCTGATGTTGGACGCCAGGGCTTCACCGAACTTGTCACTATCGTCAGCCACGTGACTACTATAGGAGACATGCCTCCTGCCTGGACCATCCGCCACGCGACGCCCGCGGATGCTGCCGCCTGCGCGGCGATCTACGAGCCGTACGTCCGCGACACCGTCATCTCCTTCGAGACCGAGCCGCCGACGCTCGAGGAGATGGCCCGCCGCATCGAGTCGTCCCTGGCCGAGCACGCCTGGCTGGTCCTGGAGACAGAGGGCGAGGCCGGGCCGGAGGTGCTCGGCTACGCGTACGCAACCCAGCACCGCACCCGCGCCGCCTACCGCTGGGCCTGCGACGTGTCCATCTACCTCGACCGCGACCGCCGCGGCAACGGCGCCGGCAAGGCCCTGTACGCAGCCCTGTTCCCATACCTGAAGGAGCGCGGCTTCCACCGCGCGCTCGCCGGCATCGCCATACCGAACGAGGCCAGCCTCGGGATCCACCGCTCCTTCGGCTTCACCGAGGTGGGGACGTACAGAAGGATCGGCTGGAAGTTCGACGCCTGGCACGACGTCACCTGGATGCAGCTCGACTTGGACCCGGAGAACCAAGAAGCCCCGAGTCAGTGACTCGGGGCTCCCCGTGCGTTGTACCCCCGACCGGATTTGAACCGGCGTTACCGCCGTGAGAGGGCGACGTCCTAGGCCGCTAGACGACGGGGGCTTGCACCTCCTGCGATGACCTTTCGGCCCCGCGGGCAGGAGAAACATTACCGGATGACCTGGCGATCCCCCACATCGGGGAGCCCCTCCGGCAGCGGCCACAACGATGCCCACAGCAGAAATAGCGAAGAGCCCCGAGTCAGTGACTCGGGGCTCTTCCTGCGTTGTACCCCCGACCGGATTTGAACCGGCGTTACCGCCGTGAGAGGGCGACGTCCTAGGCCGCTAGACGACGGGGGCTTGCAGCGGGTGAAACCTTAGCGAACCGCTTCGGTGACTCCCAAATCCTCCAGAGAGGATCCGCTGGGCTACTAGGACTCGAACCTAGAATAACTGGACCAGAACCAGTCGTGTTGCCAATTACACCATAGCCCATCGTCTTCGTTGACTTAGCCTGAGAGGCCGCCAACAAGAGCGATCCGGCCCTCGGGATTTCTCCCTCGAACCGAGAGGAAACATTACCGGCGAGGGCCCCAGGCTACGAAATCGGCACGCCCGCTGGGCCCGATCCCGGGCTCTTCGTCGTGGTCGAGAGGCCGGCTGACCGCGCGGCCCACACGGTCAGCGCCAGGAAGACGCCCGACTGGACCAGGGTGACCGGGATCCGCCACCACGAACCCTCGCTGGTGTTGAGCACCGTCGAGATGTCGCCGAAGGCCACGGCCATGCCGAGGCTGACGAAGTTGTTGAGGACATGCATCGCGATGCCCGCCTCGATGCCTCCGGTGGCGATGACGCAGATCCCGGCGACGATGCCGAAGGCGAACCGGTCCAGGAACAGCGGCAGATCCTGGGACCCGTGGGCGAAGGCGAACAGCAGCGCGGTGATCGTCACCGAGACCGTACGCGCGCCCAGCATCCCGCCGAAGAGCGATCCGAAGGTCTGGAAGATGTAGCCGCGGAAGAGGTACTCCTCCCCCGCCGCCTGCAGCGGGGTGAGGAGCACGATCACGAGCACGAAGTCGCGCATGGTGCTCGTCCAAGGGTTGAGGGTGTTGGCGCCGAGGTCCTCTCCCGGGATCGGCAGCCGGGAGGCGATGATGACGGTGACCACCATCGTGATCGCCGCGATCCCGAGACACTGCAGCAGCCATCGCCAGCGGATCCGTTGTTCCACCGAGGCCAGCCACCCCGGTCGCAGCCCGTGCAGCGCCCAGCACAGCAGCATCGCCGCCGGGATCGCCCCGGCCAGAGACAGCAGCAGGAACGCCAGCGACTCCGGCGTGACGTTCTCCACGTCGGCCACACGGACCATCCCGTTGGAGACGTCGTCGCCGGCGAGCACGAAGAAGACCTCGAACGCGGCCAGAACCACCGCCGGCGAGACGAAGAAGACACACAGTCCGATCAGGATGAGTCCGATCAGGGGTCGTCCCCAGCCACTGCGCCCGCTGCGCTGCACCTGGTAGTACGCCAATCCCGAGGGCGGCTCCATGACCGTGCTCATCCTGCCCGTCCTGCCACGCTCAGCTCCTCCCGAGAACCGCCTTCAGGCGCCCCAGCGTACGCTCCCGACCGAGCAGCTCCATGGATTCGAACAGTGGCGGGCTGATCCGCTTGCCCGTCACCGCGACCCGCACCGGGCCGTAGGCCTTGCGCGGCTTGAGCCCGAGGCCGTCGATGAGGGCCGCGGTCAGCGCGTCCTGGATCTCGGCCGTCGACCACGCGTGAAGCCCCACGAGAGCGTCGTGCGAAGCCCGGACGACACCCAGGCCCTCCTCGTCGAGCAGCTTGGCGGCGTCCTCCTTGTCGAGCGCGAAGTCGGCCTCGGGGACGAAGAGGAACCGCAGCATGTCGGAGGCCTCGCCCAGCTTGTTGATCCGCTCGGCGACCAGCGGCATCGCGGCCTCGAGCATCTGGGCGTCGGCATCGTTGACCGGGTCGCTGATGATCCCGTCGGCCTTGAGGTAGGGAATCACCCGGTGGGTGATGTCCTCGACCGGCAGCAGCCGCATGTGGGAGGCGTTGATCGCCTCCGCCTTCTTGACGTCGAAGCGGGCCGGGTTCTTGACCACGTCGTGGATCTCGAAGGCCTCGACCATCTCCTCCATGGTGAAGATGTCGCGGTCGGCCGCGATCGCCCAGCCCAGCAGCGCCACGTAGTTGAGCAGCCCCTCGGGCAGGAACCCCTCCTCGCGGTACTTCAGCGCGTGCGCCTCCGGGTCACGCTTGGAGAGCTTCTTGTTGCCCTGGCCCATGACGTACGGCAGGTGGCCGAAGAATGGGGCACGCTCGGCCAGGCCGACCTCGATGAACGCGTCGAAGAGCGCGATCTGCCGAGGGGTCGAGGACAGCAGGTCCTCGCCGCGGAAGACGTGGGTGATGTTCATCGTGGCGTCGTCGACCGGCGCCGTGAGCGTGTAGAGCGGGTCGCCGTTGGCACGCGCGAGCGCGTAGTCGGGGACGTGCTTGGTCTCGAAGGTCACCTCGCCGCGGACGAGGTCGTTGAAGGTGATCGAGCCGTCGGGCATGCGGAAGCGCGGGACCGAGGAGCGGCCCTCCGCCTCGTACGCCTTGATCTGGTCCTCGCTCAGGTCACGGCAGTGGTTGTCGTAGCCCTGGGCCGGGGCCTCGCCCTTGATCCCCTCGGCCTTCGCGGCCTTGTAGGCGGCCAGGCGCTGCTCGTAGCGGGCGGTGGTCTCCTCGCCGGTGCAGTAGCACTCGTAGACGTGGGAGGAGGCGCGCAGCCGGCCGAGCGCGTCGGCGTAGATCTCCGAGCGCTCCGACTGGCGGTAGGGGCCGTAGGGGCCGCCGACCTCGACGCCCTCGTCCCAGTCGAGACCGAGCCAGCGCATCAGGTCGATGAGCCCGTCGTAGGACTCCTGGGTGTTGCGCGCCTTGTCGGTGTCCTCGATGCGGAAGACGAAGGTGCCGCCGTGGTGGCGGGCGAAGGCCCAGTTGAACAGGGCGGTACGGACCAGGCCGACGTGGGGCGAGCCGGTCGGCGAGGGCGCCATCCGGACCCGGTAGTCCTTCGGCTCGAGTGTGTTATTCAACCCGTTGTCAGTCAACGCTGTGCCACCTTGTTGGTCAGAGCTCCGAGCCCCTCGACGAAGATCTCGATCTCGTCGCCGGGCTCCATGGGGCCGACACCCTCGGGGGTGCCGGTGAGGATCACATCGCCCGGCAGCAGCGTCATGACGCTGCTGATGTGGGCGATCAGCTTCGGGATGTCGTGGACGAGGTCCTTCGTGGACCCGTCCTGGACGACGTCCCCGTTGAGGAAGGTCTGGATGCGTACGCCGGCAGCGAGCTGCTCCGGCTCGACGTCGGTCTCGATCCAGGGACCGAGCGGGCAGAAGGTGTCGTAGCCCTTCGCCTGAGAGAAGTGCTTGAGCCGCCGCTGGACGTCGCGTGCGGTGACGTCGTTGGCGACCGTCATCCCGTAGATGACGTCCTTCACCTTCTCCACCGGGACGTCGCGGCAGATCCGTCCGATCACGATCGCGAGCTCGCCCTCGAAGTGGAGGTCCTCGACGTTGCTCGGTCGCTGGATCGCGTCACCGGGGCCGCAGACCGCGGTGTTGGGCTTGATGAAGAAGAGCGGCTCCTCCGGGACCTCGTTGCCGAGCTCGGCCGCGTGCTTGGCGTAGTTGCGGGCGACCGCGACCACCTTGCTGCGCGGGATCACCGGCGCGAGCAGCTTGACGTCTTCGAACTTGTGGACCTGGTCGGTGATGTTGACACCCGAGAACAGCGGGTCGCCCTGGAGCGCGACGACTGTCGCGTCCTCGCTGAGCTGGCCGTAGCCGTCGAGGTCCCCCATGACGACGCCGAACTGGGGCTCGCCACCCTTGGTCGTGAATCTGGCGATGCGCACGTGCTGAGCCTATCCGGACCCGTCGCCACGATTCACTTCACTATGCGCCGCCTTCGTAGGCTTGTACGTCGTGGAGGTGCTGTCGCGTTCGGAGTGGACCGCTCACGCGGCAGCTCACCGCGCACGCCTGACGCCCTATGTCGAGCCGCATCTCGCCCGCCGCGGCGCCCGGGTCAAGCACCCGGTCAACGACTTCCTCTTCACCTACTACTCCTACCGGCCCGCTCAGCTGCTGCGCTGGCATCCGGGGTTCGGGGTGAGGCTGTCGGACGCTGCGGAGTATTCCTCGTTGCGCGGCTACGCCTCCGGAACCGTCTCATCCGACTTCCTCGCCGACAAGCGCCTGCTCGTCGAGACCCTCCTGAAGCTGCTGCGGGCCACCGCCTCCCGCGAGGCCAACTTCGGCTGCTTCGGCCTCCACGAGTGGGCGATGGTCTACCGGCTGACCCCAGAACAGGTACGCCACGCCGACTGGCCCCTGCGGCTCGGGACCACCGGCACCGACCGCGTGGTCGAGTCCCACCGCATCGCCTGCAGCCACTTCGACGCGTACCGTTTCTTCACCCCGCCCGCGGCGCCGCTCAACACCCTCTCGCCGCGGTCCGACGACCGGGCGGCCTTCGAGCAGCCGGGCTGCCTGCACGGCAACATGGACCTCTACAAGCACGCCTTCCGGCTCTCGCCGCTGGTCTCCTCCGACCTCATCGCCGACTGCTTCGAGCTCGCCTGGGACATCCGCACGATGGACATGAAGGCCGCTCCGTACGACCTCTCCGAGCTCGACCTCGACCCGATCCGCATCGAGACGGCCGCCGGGAAACAGGAGTACGCCGCCGCCCAGCGCGCCTTCGCCGAGCGCGCCGCCCCGCTCCGCGAGCGCCTGATAGCCGAGTGCGAGCGGCTCATCGACGCGTAACGGACGTCACACACGGTGCGAGCGTGCTCCCGCCGTGACCTCGAAGGACGGGTTACGTTAAGCCCACAATGGCCATCCTCCCCCACCCCCGACAAGCTGCCGCCTCGATCGCCACCACGGTCGGCGCCGCCGCGGGGAACGTCGCGCACTCGCTGCTCTACGGCGGGCTCGCCGACCTCCGGCCGATGCCGCGTACGTTGATCGACGACGGCAACCGACGCGAGCTCTACCACTACCGGCCCGTGGCGGGGACGACGCCGGAGGGCGACCCGGTGCTGCTGGTGACGCCGCTGGCGGCGCCGGCGATCTGCTACGACCTGCGGCGCGGCTGCTCGGTCGTCGAGCACCTGGTGGGGACGAACCGGCCGACCTATCTGGTCGAGTACGGCGAGGTGAACTTCGCCGACCGCAGCCTCGGCATCGAGCACTGGATCGCGCACGTCGTGCCGGAGGCGATCCGGTCGGTCTCCGAGCACGCGGGCGGGCGGCCGGTGCACGTGGTCGGCTGGTCGCTGGGCGGGATCTTCACGATGCTCGCCGCCGCGGACGCCCCCGACCTCCCGATCGCCTCGCTGGCGGTGCTCGGCTCGCCCTGCGACGTACGTCAGGTGCCGTTGATCGCGCCGCTGCGGCCGCTGCTCAACCTGCCGCCGGGCAACCTGGTCACCACCGCCTACCAGGCGTTCGGTGGCGCTCCGAAGCCGCTGGTCAGGTGGGCTTTTCAGATCTCCTCGGTCGACAAGATGTTCACCAAGCCGGTCGCGAAGCTGTCCAACCTGGCCGACCGTGAGTTCCTCGCCCAGCTCGAGGCGGTCGACCGGTTCACCGACAACATCATCGCCTACCCGGGGCGTACGTTCGGGCAGCTCTACCACCACTTCTTCCGCACCAACGCGCTGTTCAGCGGGCAGATCGACCTCAGTGACGACCACTCCGTCTACCTGCGCGACGTCAAGCAGCCCACGCTCGTCGTCGCCGGCGCCAACGACGGCATCGGCCCCGTCGCCTCGGTCCGACCGCTGGTCGACCTGCTCACCGGCGCCGAGGAGCTCCGCTTCGAGATCGTCCCCGGCGGCCATCTCGGCCTGCTCACCGGCCGCGCTGCCCGGAACAGCACCTGGCCCCTCCTCGACGAGTGGTTCACCCAGCACGACTGATCCGGACCGTCTCAGTGTCGGTGGCGGGTGGCAGGGTGTGCGCCATGCCGAACCCACCCGCCGAGGCGACCGACGAGCACTTCCGCAACGAGGACTGGTACGCGGCCGACCTCACCGGGGCTCGGTTCGTCGACTGCGTCTTCACCGATGTCGACCTCACCGAGGCGACGACGTCGGCGGCGCTCTTCGAGAACTGCACGTTCCACGGCGGGCGATTCAACGCCTCGACCCATGTCGGCTCGGCGTTCGTCGGCTGCGACTTCCGGCGTACGAACTTCTTCGACTCGACGTTCGAGGGCTGCAAGCTCAGCGGGAGCGAGTTCTCGAACTGCACCCTGCGGCCGCTGAAGGTCACCGGCGGCGTGTGGCGGGGTGTCTCGCTACGCGGCGCGAAGCTCGCTCGGCTCGACCTGTCGGGACTGGACCTGCGCGACGCCGACCTGTCGCTGGCCGATCTCACCGACGCGGTCCTGCGAGACACCCGGCTGGACGGAGCCACGCTCCAGGAGACGACGTTGCACGGCGCCGACCTCCGCGGGGCCGGCCTCGACCGCGTCGACCTCACCGCCGCGTCGCTGCGCGGCACGAAGCTGGACCTCGCCGGCGCCGTGATGCTCGCCGAGCAGCACGGCGCGGAGGTCGAGACGGCGTGACCACCGATAGGTTGTCCGCCATGTCTCGTGGAGCGACTCGCATCGCCTTGGTCGCCGTCGTCGCCGGCCTGCTGCTGGTCCCCGGTTCCGCGCGTGCGTGCGCTTGCGGGGCGGCGTACGTCCCGGAGGGGCACACCGTCGAGGCCGGGGAGGAGATCGCGTTCCTGAGCTGGGCGGAGGAAGGCGAGCGGGAGCGGCTCGAGATGCTGCTCGGGATCACCACAGAGACGCCCGACCTCGCGGTCCTGGTGCCGACGCCGACCGTCCCGGACGTCACCCAGGGAGACCCGGAGCGGTTCGACGAGCTGGCACGGCTCACCACCCCGCCGCCGGAGAAGAACTGGTCGCTCTTCGACGAGGACGGAGCCGGGGCGCCGCCCGGAGCCGCTCCCGACGTCATCTCACGGACGGTGCTCGAGGACGTCGTCGCGACGGTCATCGAGGGCGGCGACGCGAGCGGGGTGGCTGCCTGGCTGCGTACGAACGGGTATGCGGCCAAGCCCGAGCTCGAACCGGTCATCGCCGACTATCTCGAGGAGGGCTGGCGATTCACGGCGGTCAAGATGCGCGGCGACAAGCCGTTCGACGGGTACGCCGACCCGATCGTGCTCACCTTCGACACCCCGACCCTCGTCTACCCGATGCGGCTCAGCTCGGTCGCCGACGATCTCGGCGAGGTCACGGTCTTCACCCTCGACCGTACGTTCCGGTCGCCGCTCGCCTCCTGGACGACCTCGGAGGAGCCCGAGGCCGCGGTGGAGCTGGTCGAGGACGGGGTCCACGACGACGTGCTCGACAACCTCGTCGAGCGGGGCCAGAACCGGCTGACCAAGTGGACGTTCTCGATCGAGGACCCGGCGGCGCTCACCAGCGACCTCGAGCTCACCCGGGAGCCGGAGATCGCGGAGACCTTCGCGCCGGCGGCGACCGAGTCGGCGCGAGACGCCGAACGGAACCTCTCCCCGTGGGTGGCCGTGCTCAGCGGAGCCCTCGGTCTCGTCGTCGGGGCCGGGGCGGTCCTGCTGCTGCGCAGGCGCCGGTCCTCAGCGGTCGGCTGAGGCCTCTCGGACGGCCTTGGCCATCGAGATGCCGGCGGCGATCAGGCCGAGGCCGGTGACGAAGTCGTCGGTGTCGCGTACGTCGTCCTCGATGGCGCCCGCGGCGGCGGCCTGGAGGTGGGTCTGCTCGTCGACGGCGTGACCGTAGACGAAGTGGAGCAGAGTGCGGGCGGCGACGGGGGCGAGATCGCCGAGGCCGCCGTCGTTCAGCGCCGCGACGAGGTCGTCGTGGGGCTGGGTCGCGCCGAGCCCGAAGGCCCAGACGGTGGCGACGACCTCGGCACCGTCGCGGTAGGCCAGCAGCGAGTCGCGCAGGTCGGTGCAGATGCCGGTGACGCGTACGTCCCAGGCCCCCGACGGCTCGTGCCGCCCCCGGAGCAGGATCTCGTCGGCCACCGCAGCCAGCAGGGACTGCTTGTTGGCGAAGTGGTGGTAGAGCGCGCTGGGGCGTACGCCGAGCTCGGTGCCGAGCCGACGCATCGTCAGGTCGGCGAGACCGTAGTCGTCGAGGACCTGCAGCGCGCGGGCGACGACGTCCTCACGGCGGTATCGCATGTTGCTCCCAGGGGCCGGGTAGTGGGACGAAGTGGACGAAGACGTACGTCGACCTTAACCTGAACACCGTTCACCTGACCAAGGTTCAGGTCTGAGTACGCAGGAGCGAGTATGACCGAGTCCCCCACCAGCACGGAGTCGACCCCGGAGGCCGACGAGTCGAAGCCGGCCCGTTTCACGACCACCGACATCGCCCTGATCGCGGCGTTCACCGGGCTGATCTGCGCCTCCACCCTGGTCGGCGACATCCCGACCGGCACCGCCGTGCCGATCACCCTGCAGACCTTCGCGGTCGCGCTCTCCGGGGCGCTGCTCGGTCCCGTGCGGGGATTCCTGGCCGTCGCGCTCTACCTGCTGCTCGGCGGCATCGGCCTGCCGGTCTACGCCGACCACACCTCCGGCTTCGCGAAGTTCGCCGGGATCTCGGGTGGCTACCTGATCTCGTTCCCGCTGATGGCGGCGCTGGTCGGCTTCCTGGTGAAGTACGTCGCCGGGCCGGCCCGCACCCGGGCCGTCGTCGTGTTCCTGTGCTCGATCGCCGGCTCGATCCTGATCGTCCACCCCCTCGGCATCGCGGGGATGATGATCTACTCCGGCGAGCCGCTGAGCACCGTGTGGAAGTGGGACCTGCCGTTCTGGTTCGGCGACCTGGTCAAGACCGGGCTCGTGGCGATCGTCGCGGCCGAGGTGCACCGAGCCTTCCCGAACCTGCTGCGCCGATGATCGAGCTCGATGCCGCCACAGTCGCTCTCGCCGAGGACGAGGGCGGCCGGGTGCTGCTCTCCCCCACCTCGCTGACGCTCACCGAGCGCCGGATCGCGATCATCGGCGGCAACGGCTCCGGGAAGTCGACGCTCGCGCGGCTGCTGAACGGCCTGGTGTCCACGACCTCGGGCCGGGTCCTGGTCGACGGCCTCGACGTCGCCCGCAAGGGCAAGGAGGTACGCCGCCGCGTCGGCTTCTGCTTCACCGACCCGGCTGCGCAGCTGGTCATGCCGACCTGCGTCGAGGACGTCGAGCTGTCGCTGCGGCGGCTGGTTCGCTCGCCGTCGTCGCGGCGCACTCAGGCTCTCGAGGTGCTGGCGCGGTTCGGGCTGGAGGGGCTGGCCACGCAGTCGGTCCACACGTTGTCGGGCGGGCAGCGGCAGCTGCTCGCCCTGGCCGGGGTGCTCGCCGCGGAGCCGTCGATCATCGTCGCCGACGAGCCGACCACGTTGCTCGACCTCGCCAACACCCGCCTGGTCGCCGACGCGCTCTTCGGGCTCTCGCAGCAGCTCGTCCTGGTCACCCACGACCTCGATCTGGCCGCGCGGTGCGACCGCGCTCTGGTCGTGGCTGACGGGGCGGTGACCTTCGACGGACCGGCCCCCGAGGCCGTCGCGCACTACACGCAGTCGGTGGGCGTGTGACGGCCGCAGGCGTCGCGCACTTTCCCGCCATGGCGGGGTTGTGCGCGCGGGCAGCAGCTCGGCCGGCTGCAGAATCCCGCCATGGCGGGAATCTGCACGCACCTGACGACCGCAGCCCCAGCATTTTCCCGCCATGGCGGGAAGATGCCGCACAACGGGGACGCCGATGAGCTACCTCCTCGGCGCCTATCTGCCCGGTGACAGCCTCCTGCATCGCGCTCCCGCTGGCGCGAAGCTGCTCGGGCTGCTGGTGTTCAGCACCCTGCTCGTGGTGCTCCACGGCCTTGTCGCCACCGGGGTGCTCTTCGGGATCGCGGTGGGGGTCACGCTCATCGCCCGGCTGCCGATGCGGCAGGTGGGGCGGGCGGCCCGCGGCGTACTCCTGGTCGCGCTCGTCCTCTCCGCGCTCCAGGGCTACGCCCACGGATGGCCGCGGGCGGTCGAGGCCGGCGTCGACCTGCTCTCCCTCGCGCTCGGTGGCCTCATCCTCACCGCCACCACCGAGGTCAACGCGATGCTCGACCTGTTCACCCGGCTCATCACGCCGCTGAAGCCGATCGGCGTCAACCCGGACGGGGTCGCGCTCGTGATCGGCCTGGCCATCACCAGCATCCCGGCGAGCATCGCGCTCCTCCTCGAGACCCGGGACGCGGCTCGCGCTCGCGGGATCCGGCACCCCAGGGCGTACCTGTCCCCCTTCGTCATCCGCGTCGTCGCCCGCGCCCACGAGACCGGCGACGCCCTCAAGGCCCGCGGCCTCGGCGACTGACCCCTGCCGAATCTGTAGTTCTGTCGCGCGAATCTGTAGTTGTGGGTGACGAAGGTCAGACCCGCGCGACCCCGCGGGCTGGGGCGCACCGCAGCAGATCATCACGCCGTGGCAGA
>NZ_JBEXRR010000062.1:0-26665 GCF_040613175.1 Nocardioides sp. NPDC006303 | reverse complement strand
CTTGACCTTGACGCTACGTCAGGGCTGCACGCTTCTTTCACGGCCCCAAACAGGAGCCACCAACCGATCCAAAGGAGCACCACCATGAACAACCTCCTCAGCCGCCTCGTCGGTGACAAGAAGGACTGGAAGCGGATGCAAGCTCGTGCCGCCGAACTGCCGGCCGACTACCGCACCGTCTATGGCGAGATGAAGAACTACATGTGGCGCTTCACCGCCGGCGACGGCATGGATATCGTCGCCGTCCTGCGCGAGATCCTCGATCTGTTCGAGGCCGAGGCCGCTGCCGGGCGTTCGGTCATCGAGGTCACCGGGACCGACCTGGCCGCCTTCTGCGACGCCCGGCTGCCCGAGCAGCACGACGCCTACCGCACCAAGCTCCGCGCCGACCTCAACGAGGTCGCCCAGAAGCTGGCATGAGTTGGCGGGAAAACGTAAGAGCCCCGCTGGCGTCTCGGGTCACCAGCGGGGCAAGAACAATGGTGCCGCATCACCTAAGGGGTTGTCACCCCCTTTCGGCAAAATCTGCAGAATTTTGCATTGCATGATCCTGGTGGGGCCGAAATGGCTCCAGGCGGGACCTGTCAGATGACCGTGCCGACGTCCTTGGCGACGATGTTGTCCATCGCACGTTCGGCGACGGCGGCGATGGTCAACGACGGGTTGCATGCCCCCGTGGTGCCGGGGATGAGCGCGCCGTCGAGGACGTAGAGGCCGTCTTGGCCCTGTACCCGGCCGTCGAGATCGCAGACGGTGCCCATGTTGGCGCCGCCGAGCGGGTGCCAGGTGCTGTTGACGATGCTGTTGGTGTCAATCAGGGCGCCGAGGCCGCCGCTGATCTTCGTGACCCGCTCGTGGATGGCGCGATAGCTCGCCGAGTCGCCGCCGAAGGGGAAACGCAGGCTCACCGAGTCGGTCAGCGAGCTGTAGCGGAAGCTGCCGCGGTCGGCACTGACGCCGAATCCGACCAGCATCGTGGCGCCCAGGTCGAGGCCGAGGGGGAGTGGCGGCAACGACGCCTGGATGACGGTGTTGGCCCTGGCCGGGTCGCCCCAGTCCTGGCTCTGGTAGACGACGGGACCACCCTGCGTACCGGTGAGGTTCTCATCGAAGGGGCGCCACATGTAGATCCGGTCGCCGTTGGTGCCCCAGCCCTGGCCGAGCTTCTCGGGAAGGTCCGGGATGGTGTCGGTCGCCGCGGCGCGGACCAGGAGCTTGCTGGTGTTGAGCGAGCCGGCCGCCATGACCAGTGCGCGGGTGGTCAGGATCTTCTGCTCCACCACGTCGCCGGCGTCGTTGGTGCGGTCGACGTGGACCTCCCAGCGGCCGTCGGCGGCCCGGGCCACGCTCGTCACGTTGTGACGGGTGGCGACGTGCACCAGGCCGGTGGCCTCGGCCTGCTCGATGTAGGTGACGTCGACGGAGTGCTTGCCGCCGTTGTTGACGCCGAGGGCGCAGTCGCCGTTGGTGTAGGACGGAGCCATCTCGCCGCGCAGCTCCGCCAGCGCGTAGGACCAGTCGATCGGCATCGGGATCTTCTGCAGGTCGAAGCCGGCTGCCTCCACCCGCTCGCCGAACGTACGCGAGACCCGGTAGTTGTCCGAGGCGATCAGCTCGTCGGGCGCGGTCGCGGCGCCGAGCATCTTGGCCACACGTGGGTAGTGGACCCGGTCCATGAGCTCGTAGTCGAGCTCGTTGGGGAACCAGGTGTTGAAGACCTCGGCGGAGGGCTGCAGCGTCATGCCCTGGTAGACCAGCGAGCCACCGCCGACGCCGGCCGCGCACATGGCCAGCATGTTCTGGCCGAGGACGGGCTCGAGCAGGCCGACGTACGGGCCGAAGTTCAGGGGAGTGCCGAGCAGCTTCTGCAGCGGCTTGAGCGCCTCGGGTGCGGTGGTGTGGAACAGCACCCTTTTGTCGAGCGAGCGCACCGTCGGGAAGGTCTGCGCGTCAGGTCCCGTCGGCCAGCGGCGGCCGCGCTCGAGCACCGTGACAGGTACGCCGGCCTCGGCCAGCCGAAGCGCGGCCACCCCGCCACCGAACCCGGACCCGATGACGACCGCCCGGTGCTCCTCCCGCACCAGTCGTACGCGACGGGGCGAGGCGGCTGCGGCCGGACCGCCGAGCAGCCCGGTGGCGGCGGCGCCGGCAGCGCCAGCAGCGCCGGTCAGGAACGTACGTCGTGAGGCTGAGGCCATGGTCAAGGGGACTCCCTCGGCTCGTGAATCGTCGGTTACTGCCGCGTAAGAGTTGACGAACGGGCCAGGTGTGTCAAGGTTCACAGCCCCGTTCTGGACAACTGTGTCCGGAACGCGACACGTCCCGGAGAGCCCGGTACAGCAACGCAGGAGGCGCAACCACAGCCATGTAGGCTGACCGCACTTCCAACAGCTAAGGACGATCTGAACCCCGATGGACGGACCGCAACCCGGCCAATATCCATGCCCGCTGTGTGATTCGCAGCCGCACCAGCCGAGGTCGGTGCGATGACCGAGGTCCTGTTCATCTTCCTGGCGCTGCTGCTGGTCGCCGCCTGTGGTGTGTTCGTGGCCGCCGAGTTCTCCCTGGTCACGGTCGACCACTCGCAGGTGGAGATGGCCGCCGAGCAGGGCGACAAGGGCGCCCAAGGCGTGCTCCGCGCGATGAAGGAGCTCTCCAGCAACCTCTCCGGCGCGCAGGTCGGCATCACCGTGACCAACCTCGGCATCGGCTGGATGTCGGAGCCGGCGATCGCCGAGCTGATCGACGCACCGCTGCTCGCCACCGGCCTGCCCGAAGGTGCGGTGGCGGGGATAGCGGTGGCCATCGCGTTGACCCTCTCCACCATCGTGACGATGCTCTTCGGTGAGCTCGTCCCCAAGAACCTCGCGCTGGCGCTGCCCCTGGAGACGGCACGCGTCACCCAGGGCCCGATGCGGGCCTTCACCCGGCTCATGCGCGGCCCGATCAAGGTGCTCAACGGCACCGCCAATGCCATCGTGCGCCGCCTGGGCATGGAACCGCAGGAGGAGCTGCGCTCGGCGCGCAGCTCGGCCGAGCTCTCCTCGCTGATCCAGCGCAGCGCCCACGAGGGCACCCTGGACGCCGACACCGCCGAGCTGATGGAGCGCTCGGTGGAGTTCGGCACCCGCACGGCGGGGGAGATCATGACCCCGCGCGTACGCGTCCACAGCCTCGACCACAACGACCGCGCCGAGGCGCTGATCGAGCTCACCCGGCGTACGGGAAACTCCCGCTTCCCGGTGCTCGACGACAACGAGGCCGTGGTCGGCACCGTGCACGTCAAGGCGGCCGTGGCGCTGCCGGTGCACGAGCGGCCCACGGCCAAGGTGAAGCACCTGATGGTGCCGCCGGTGGTCGTGCCCGACTCGCTGCGCCTGGACCCGCTGATGGCGCTGCTGCGCGCCGAGGGGTTCCAGCTGGCCGTGGTGCTCGACGAGTACGGCGACCAGGCCGGCATCGTCACCCTCGAGGACGTGATCGAGGAGATCGTCGGCGATATCGCAGACGAGCACGACCCGCTCAGCGCCCGCGCGCGGCTGCGCCGCGACGGCGGTTGGTCGCTGTCGGGGCTGCTGCGTCCCGACGAGGTCGAGGACATCACCGGTGTCGCGCTCCCGGAGAGCGAGGACTACGACACCGTCGCCGGTCTCATGCTGAGCCTGCTGGGCCGCATCCCCGAGCCGGGAGCGAGCGCCGAGCTGACCGTGCCCGGCACCCCGCCGCCCGACTCCGACGATGACGACGTCTATGCGAGGTACGTGAAGCTGACCGTGGAGCTCATGGACGGGCGCAGGATCGACCGGATCTCGATGAAGGTGATCGGCTGATGAGCACCACGATGGGACTCGTGCTCGGCCTGGTGCTGCTGCTCGCCAACGCCTTCTTCGTCGGCTCGGAGTTCGCCCTGGTCTCGGCCCGACGCAGCCAGATCGAGCCCGCCGCCCAGGCCGGCTCGCAGATGGCCAGGATCACCCTGCGGGCGATGGAGAACATCAGCCTGATGATGGCCGGTGCCCAGCTGGGCATCACGGTCTGCTCGGTGCTCCTTCTGGCGATCACCGAGCCGGCGCTGGCCCACCTGCTCGAGCCCGGCTTCGACCTGATCGGGCTGCCCGAGGCGCTCCACCACCCGGTCGCGTTCGTGATCGCGATGCTCGTGGTCACCTACCTGCACGTGGTGGTCGGCGAGATGGTGCCGAAGAACATCGCACTCGCCGGCCCCGACAAGGCAGCGCTCGTCCTCGGCCCGGCCATCTACGCGATCGTCTACGTGCTGCGCCCGATCATCGTCGCCTTCAACTACGCCGCCAACGTCTGCGTCCGCGCGCTCGGCATCGAGCCCAAGGACGAGGTGAGCTCCGCCTTCACCCGCGCGGAGGTGGCCGCCATGGTCGAGGAGTCCCGCGGCGAGGGGCTCCTGGAGGAGGACGAGTACGGCCGCCTGGCCGGCGCGCTCGGCTTCACCGAGAAGACCGTCGCCAAGGTCACCATCCCGATCTCCGACTGGACGATCGTGCCGCGCGGCGCCTCGGGCTCCGACATCGAGGCGGTGTGTGCCTCGACCGGCTACAGCCGGTTCCCGGTTGCGGGCGACAACGGCGACCTGGTCGGCTACCTGCACATCAAGGACGTACTGGAGCCCGATGACGTACGCCGCCGGCAGCCCGTCCAGAACAAGTGGATCCGCCCGTTCGCGACGGTCACTCCCGACGACGCGCTCCACGAGACGCTCGAGACCCTGCAGCGCCGCGGCGCCCACCTGGCCCGGGTCGTCCGTGAGGACGGCAGCACCATCGGGCTGGCGACGCTGGAGGACGTCATCGAGGAGCTGGTCGGCGAGATCCGCGACGCCGCCCACGCCGACGACTCCACACCCACCGACTAGGGTTGGCTCGTGCCGCGTCTGGTGACAGAGGAGAGCCCGCAGATGCCCAACCGTCGATCCGGTGATCCCCGCCTGCAACATGGCCGGGACACGCGGCGACCCCGGGGCTCGGCCGACCGCAACCAGCCCGTGCTCGGCAAGCTGCTCAGCATCTTGCGGCTCGTCTACGCGCCGGTGGTGCTGTGGGCGGTGATGATCGCCGAGGACGACACGATCGCACTGTCCGCGTTCGGTCTCGCGATCGTCACCGACCTGCTCGACAGCTGGCTGAACCGCAAGCAGCTCGGCCGCCGCCGCTCGGGCGAGCTGCTCGACGTGGCGGCCAACACCGTCTTCGTCCTGGCCGCGACGCTCGCGCTCTGGCAGATCGACGTGATCCCGTGGCCGATCGCGCTGCTGGTGCCGCTGCGGCTCGTCGGCCTGCTGGCGATGATCCCGGCGCTGCGCAGCCGTGGGGTGCGTACGCTGCCCGTCCATCTCCTGGGCAAGGTGGCCGCCTTCTGCATGCTGGCCTCCTTCCCGCTGCTCTACCTCAGCCACGACATCCCTGAGACCCTCGACCTCGGCTTGGAGCCGAGCCTGCCCATCCAGGTGGCGCAGGCCTTCGGCTGGGCCTTCGCGCTGTGGGGGATCCTGCTGCTGTGGTGGAGTCTGGTCCTCTACGCCCAGGAGGCGCGGCGCCTGATGGCCACCACGCCGCCGCTGGAGAAGGGCGGGGCCACCCGTGCCTGATCAGATCCCCGGCTCCGAGGACCTGCGTGCCTACGTCACCAAGCCACTGCTCGACCGCATCACCGACAATGCGATCGACTCCGACTACATGGCTGCTGCCGCGAGGCGCGAGCCCGCGGCCGAGGAGCCGACCCGGCGTCGCCGGCCGGGGATGTGGGCGATGGTGGTCGTGGGACTCTTCGCGCTGCTGGCCACGACCGCCGCGGTGCAGACCTCCCGCAACGAGGACATCCGCCAGACCAGCAGGCAGGTCCTGGTCGACCGCATCGAGCAGCGCCAGGATCGGATCTCCGACCTGCACCAGCAGATCTCCAAGCTGAGTGAGGCCAACCAGAGCAGCGAGTCGGCCCTCAACGCGCTCGGGCTGCGGGCCGAGGCGGCGTCCTCGACGGCCGCGGCGACCGCGGAGGAGACCGGGTTCGCCCCGGTGACCGGCTCGGGGATCAGGATCACGATCGACAACGCCGCCGACGGCAGCGAGGGCGGCACCGTCCGCGACTACGATCTCGCCGTGATCGTCAACGGACTGTGGCAGGCGGGCGCGACCGCCGTCGCCGTCGACGGCCAGCGGGTCACCCCGCGCAGCGGCGTGATCACCTCCGGTGCCACCCTCCGGATGAACGACGTCTCGCTCTCGCCGCCCTACGAGGTCACGGCCATCGGCGACACGCGTACGCTGGCCGCACGCTTCGCCGAGACGGTCTCCGGCGCGATGATTCACACCACGACGCAGGACTACGGGATGCCCTACGACGTCGAGAACATCGACCGGCTCACCCTTCCCGCGGCGCCGCCTGATCTGCTGGAGTTGACCCACCTCGGGGCCAAGTCCAAGGACAAGGGCACCCAGGGCTCCGAGAAGCCCACCGACAACACCGACGAAGACTCAGAAGAGAACAGCGAAGGGGACCGCGAAGAATGATCGCCGTCATCGGCCTAGTGATCGGCATCGTGCTGGGACTGTTCTTCCAGCCCGAGGTGCCCGTCGGCCTCGCGCCTTACCTGCCGATCGCCGTCGTCGCCGCGCTGGACGCCGTCTTCGGTGCGCTGCGCGCGTTCATGGACGGCATCTTCGACGACAAGGTCTTCGTCGTCTCGTTCATCAGCAACGTCGTGATCGCTGCCGGCATCGTCTACCTCGGTGACCGCCTCGGCGTCGGTGGCCAGCTGTCCACCGGCGTCATCGTCGTCCTCGGCATCCGCATCTTCACCAACGTCGCAGCCATCCGGAGGCACATCTTCCATGCCTGACCGGAAGCGGAGACCACCGGTGAAGCGGACCGCGGCCAAGCGGACCCCGGCGAAGAAGGCACCGGCGAAGAAGCCCGCCACGCCTCCGGAGGAGTCCGTCACCGAGACGGTCACCGATGATGGCGCCACGCCCGAGGCCTCGGAAGACGGTACGCAGCCTGCTGAGCAGGCACCCGCTGAGACTGTCGAGACGGCCGACGCCGCCGAGAACGAGGAGCCGTCGAAGACGGACGCGCCCGACGAGGCGGAGTCCGATGAATCCGCGTCCGATGAGGCTGTCGACGAGCCTGAGGAGACGGTGGCCGAGGACAGCGCCGCGGAGGAGCCCGAAGGGTCGGTCGACGCGGACGTCGCGGAGGACGAGCCGGTCGAGCCCACCGACAAGGCGGACGACGTCGAGCCGGTCGAGCCCGTCGACTTCGTCGAGCCTGCTGAAGCTGCCGAGCCTGTAGAGCCTGTCGAGTCGGCGGAGGCCGAGGAGCCGGCCGCCGAGGACGTCGAGAAGACCGACGAGCCCGCTGAGGTCACAGAGCCCGACGCGGTCGAGGACTCGGCTGCGGACGAGCAGACCGAAAAGGCCGAACACGCCGATGAGGCCGACGAGGCCGACGAGCCCGAGGAGGAGCCGGCGCCGCTGGTCGGCCGGGCGCGGCTCTTCGACGCGCTCACTCACTTCCGGCGCGGTCAGGTGGCCGTGGCGGTCCTGCTCTGCGTACTCGGCTACGCCGCGGTGGTGCAGGTCCAGACGAACACCGAGGACTCGACGTACGCCGGTCTGCGCGAGCAGGAGCTGATCGACATCCTCTCCGGCCTGGCGGGCACGACGCAGAAGGCCCAGGAGCAGATCGAGGAGCTCGAGGCGACCCGGGACGAGCTCGAGGACCAGACCCTCCAGCAGCAGACCGCGCTCCAGCGTGCCGAGGAGCAGGTCGACACGCTGCGGGTGATCGCCGGGACGGTGCCGGTCAGCGGTCCGGGCATCACGATCGAGATCGACCCCGGCGCCGACCCGCTGCGGCTGACCGCGCTCCTCGACCTGATCGAGGAGCTGCGTACGAGCGGTGCCGAGGCGATGGAGATCGAGGGGGCCGACGGCGAGGCCGTACGCCTGGTCGCGTCGTCCTCGATCGAGGTCAGCCAGCCCGCTGAGGGGCTCAACGTCGGCGGCGAGCTGATCAGCCCGCCCTACCGCCTCCAGGTGATCGGCCCGCCCGACACGCTGGCCGGCGCGATCGACTTCTACCAGGGCCCGCAGGACCAGCTCGAGGAGCAGGGCGCGGAGGTAAAGGTGGAGTCGGAGGAGAAGATCGACATCGAGTCGATTCACACCGTGTCCCGCTGAAGGTTTCGTCGGTGCGGCGCAGTAGGGTTTCGACAACCGGCTCGCGGGACGATCTTCCGCGGCCAGACCAGTACGCCTGATGAGGAGATGGCCGTGTACCCCGAGGACCTGAAGTACACCAGCGAGCACGAGTGGCTGCGCAACCCTGGCGAGACCGAGGGCTCCGTACGGATCGGGATCACCAACTACGCCCAGGACGCCCTCGGCGACATCGTCTACGTGTCGATGCCGACCGTCGGCGACACGATCAAGTCGGGCGAGAGCTGCGGCGAACTGGAGTCGACCAAGTCGGTCAGCGACATCTACGCGCCGATCTCCGGCGAGGTCGTTGCGGTCAACCCATCGCTCGACGCCACGCCCGAGCTGGTCAACGACGACCCCTACGACGGTGGCTGGCTCTTCGAGGTCACGCCGTCCGATCCTGCCGAGCTGGAGAGCCTCCTCGACGCCGCGGCGTACGAGGCATCACTCGACGCCTAATTATTGGCGCAGCCCAACCGAACACCTGGGCCGACCTGATAGGTTGCGGATACCATCCCTCAACGTTCACTTGAGGGTAGGTGCCCGGCCCTCGATGAACCTGGAGCTCAAAAATGTCCGTGTGCCCCGCTTGCGGCAGCCAGAACCCCGACGAAGCGCGGTTCTGCTCGCAGTGTGGCGTAAGCCTGACCGGGACCGACCAGACCTCGACGATTCAGCTCGGGGCTGACGCCGACACCTCTGACCGGGTGCTCAGCCCGGTCGAGGCGGCCACCGTCGAGGCCCTGCCGCGGGGCAACGGCATGCTCGTCGTGCAGCGTGGTCCCGGTGCCGGAAGCCGCTTCCTTCTCGACCAGGACACCGTGGTCGCGGGTCGTCACCCGGACAGCGACATCTTCCTCGACGACGTCACCGTCTCGCGTCGCCACGCGGAGTTCGCGCGCACCGGCGACACCTTCGAGGTCTCCGACGTCGGCAGCCTCAACGGCACCTACGTCAACCGCGACCGGATCGAGAAGGTCGTCCTCAAGGACGGCGACGAGGTCCAGGTCGGGAAGTTCCGGCTCGTCTTCTACGCCGGGCACGAAGGGGCGTAGCCGATGGCCGCCGCCGCGATGCCTGACCCTCAACGGCCGGCTAGCGACTCGGGGGAGCGGCTCAACATCGGGCAGGTCCTGGATCAGCTGCGTCCGGACTTTCCCACGGTCACCATCCCGAAGATCCGGTTTCTCGAGGACAAGGGACTGATCAAGCCGGAGCGTACGCCCGCGGGCTACCGCAAGTTCTCCCGCCGCGATGTGGAACGACTGCGTTACGTCCTGAGGATGCAGCGCGACCACTACCTGCCGCTCAAGGTCATCGGCGAGCACCTCGACGCGATAGACCGTGGCCTCGAGCCGCCGGCGATCGAGCCGACCGTGCCCACGGTCCCGACGGTGGCCCTGACGCCCAGCGGCGCGCCGGGGGCGGAGTCGTTCCGGCGTACGGACAACATGCGGATCTCGCGGCGCGAGCTCCTCAAGGTGGCCGAGGTCGACGACGCGCTGCTGACCGAGCTGGAGAAGATGGCGCTGGTGGTGCCGCTGCGCAGCGGTCACTACGACACCGACGCTCTCGCGATCGCGCGCACGGCCAAGGAGCTGGCCGAGTTCGGCATCGAGCCTCGTCACCTGCGCGGCATGAAGGCCGCCGCCGACCGCGAGGTCGGTCTCATCGAGCAGATCGTGGCGCCGCTGCGGCGCCCCGGGAACGCCGGAGCGCAGGGCCGGGCCGAGGAGATCGGGAGTGAGATCGCCTCCCTGGCGGTCCGTCTGCACGCCACCTTGGTGAAGTCGGGACTGCGCGACCGCTGACTCGGTTCACATCGCCGGTCAACCGGGCTGCTGTCGCGACCCGGAGACGGGTAGGGTGGATGACATGCGCGAGGTCGATGTGCTCGGAGTCCGAGTGGAGATGCCCTCCAACCAGCCGATCGTGCTGTTGCGCGAGGTGGCGGGTGAGCGATACCTGCCCATCTGGATCGGCGCGGTGGAGGCCACTGCGATCGCCTTCGCCCAGCAGGGCGTGGTGCCGCCGCGGCCGCTGACCCACGACCTGCTCAAGGACGTGCTGGAGGCGACCGGCAACGAGCTGACCGAGGTGCAGATCACCTCGGTCACCGACCGGGTCTTCTACGCCAACCTGGTCTTCGCCTCGGGCGTCGAGGTGAGCGCTCGGCCTTCGGACTCGATCGCGCTGGCGTTGCGTACGGGGACGAAGATCGTGGTCTCCGACGAGGTTCTCGACGAGGCGGGGCTCGCCGTTCCGGCCGAGCAGGAGGACGAGATCGAGAAGTTCCGCGAGTTCCTCGACGAGATCACGCCCGAGGACTTCGAGTCCCACTGACGCTCGGCAAGATCAGTCGCTGAGCGCGAGCATCGCCTTCTCGTCGATGGTGTCGGCCTCGGCCTGGTAGACGACCAGGCGCTGACCGCCGGTGCGGGCCAGCTGCATGACCTCGTAGGTGAGCGTCATCCGGCCCACGTGCGGATGCTCGAACGTCTTGGTGCCACCGCTTCGCTCGCAGACGTCGTAGCGTTCCCACATCTCGGCGAACTCCGGCGACTTGAGCAGCAGCTCGCCCACGAGCGCGGCCAAGCGGGGTGAGTCGAGGTCGGTGCCACCGATGGCCCGCAGGTGGGCGACCGAGCTGGCCACGGTCTGGTACCACGGGTCGAGCAGGCGTCGGCCCACCGGGTCGAGGAAGTGGTAGCGGGTCAGGTTCCGATGCTCCCGCGGGCCCTCCCACAGCCCCGGGTAGAGCCGTCGGCCCGGCCTGTTGGCGGCCAGTGCGTCGTTGTGCCTGCTGAACACGAACGCCGGCAGCGGTCGTAGCTTCTCGATCATGGCGAGCACCGAGGGGCGTACGGTCGTGTCGGTCGTCGCCTGAGGCTCGCTGAACCGTCCCGAAGCGACCTCCGCGAGCTCGTGCAGGCGCTGATGGGCATCGCCGGTGAGGTGCAGTGTGCGGGCCAGCGAGTCCAGGACCGCCGTCGACGGGTTGGTCTCCCGTCCTCGCTCCAGCCGGGTGTAGTAGTCGACCGACACGCCCGCGAGGGCAGCGAGCTCCTCGCGTCGCAGCCCAGGCGTACGCCGCACGCCGGTGCCGGCGGGCAGGCCTGCCTCCTCCGGGGTCACCCGTGCCCGGCGGGCGCGCAGGTAGCGCCCCAGCTCGGTCGCAGCCATGTCGCTCATCCCTACCAGTGTGCCGCAGGTCCGGCTCGGGTGAGGGGCCGTGTCACACCCACCCCTGGTGACACCCCTGCATCGCGCGGTCTGCCTCTGCGCGCGAGGCGAGACCAGACTTTCGGGGACAACGACCTGGAGGAGGAGCACGATGACCGCAGTTGCCCACGAGGCGTCGAGCGGAGGCCTGGCAGAGGCGCCTGCGGGGAGCTTTCGAGCGTTGCTTGCCGCGCTCCTGGGCTTCACCGTGATCACCGTCGACGTCTCCGCGGTGAACATCGCGCTTCCCTATCTCCACCGGGACCTGGGCGGCGGGATGGCCGGGCTGCAGTGGGTCGTGGACGCGTACACGCTGATGTTCGCCGCGCTGATGCTCTCGGCTGGCGCGGTGACCGACCGGGTCGGCCCGGTGCGGGCCTACGCCATGGGGGTGGTGCTGTTCACCGTCGCCTCCGTGGCCTGCGCGGCCGCTCCGGTGATGCCGGCGCTCATCGCGGCGCGGGTGCTCCAGGGCGCTGCCGCCGCGCTGGTGATGCCGGCGTCGCTGGCGCTGGTCCGGGTGGCGTACGACGACGCGCGGGCCCGGGGTCAGGCCATCGCCGTGTGGACCATCGGCGGATCCGCGGCCATGGCGCTGGGACCGGTGGCCGGAGGCCTGCTGAGCGAGTACGCCGGCTGGCGCTGGGTGTTCCTGGTCAACGTTCCGGTCGGGATCCTGATCGTGGCCCTGCTGGCCGGCCTGCGGATCCGGGCGGTACGGCGCCGGGCACCGCTCGACCTCCCGGGCCAGGCGCTGGCCGTGGTCGCGCTGGCGGCACTGACGTACGCCGTCATCGAGGCCGGCCACGGCGGCTGGCACGCGGGCGCGCTGCTCGCGGCGGCGATATCGGTCTCGGCGGCGGGCGCCTTCGTCGTGGTGGAGCACCGCTCGGCGGCGCCGGTGCTGCCGCTCGGCCTGGTGGCGCGGGGGAGGGCGGCGGTCGCGCTGGTCTCCGGCTTCGGCATCAACTTCGGGTTCTACGGAGGGATCTTCCTGCTCGGGCTCTACTACCAGCAGGTGCGGGGCTGGAGCGGTGCCGCGGCGGGGCTGATGTTCGTCATCCCGGCGGCCATGACCACCTGCGCCAACGTGCTGGCACCGCGCCTGGCGTACGTCGTGGGCCGGCGCCCGCTCATCGCCGGCGGCCAACTGATCCTCGCGGTGGGGATGCTCGCCCTGCTCCCGCTTTCGACGACCACGCCGGTCTGGCTGGTCCTCGTCCTGCTGGTCCCGCTCTCCACCGGCGGCGCGCTGGCGATCACCCTCGTCACCGCAGATCTGATCGACGTCGTCGAACCCGCTCGGGTCGGTGTCGCCACCGGTGCGCTGAGCACGTTTCGGCAGACGGGCGGCGCGATCGCGGTCGCCGTCTTCGGCGGTCTGGGAGCGGGCGCGAGCGGGATTCTCACCCTTCCCGGGATGCGGGTCTGCCTCCTCGTCGGAGCCGTGGTACTGGCGCTGACGGCACTGGTCGCGACAACCGGGCGCCGAAAGCCTCATGCTCTACTTGAGGGTTAGGCTGGACGACACGCCGGAGGGGGTTCTTTGACCAGGGCCCTTGCGACGCTTACCTTGTAGTTGTCTCTGTTGTAACTCCAACGATGTGGTCCCCCCGCCGCAGCCGTTCATTCCCCGAGTGGAGTTACGCACAACGGAGTAGACGATGGAGGACATCGTGTTCGACCACGAACAGAAGCCCGGCCACGGCGCCGACGACGCGCAACGCGCGGCGGAGCAGGCTGACGAGCAGGGCCTTCTCTTCACCGACGATGTCTCGCCTTTGCCGAGCGACACCGGTTACCGCGGCCCGACGGCCTGCAACGCGGCCGGGATCAGCTACCGCCAGCTCGACTACTGGGCCCGCACCGGTCTCGTCGAGCCGAGCGTGCGCGGTGCCACCGGCTCAGGCACCCAGCGGCTCTACTCCTTCCGCGACATCCTGATCCTCAAGGTCATCAAGCGACTCCTCGACGCCGGTATCTCGCTGCAGCAGATCCGCGCTGCCGTGCAGCACCTGCGCGAGCGGGGCACCGACGACCTGACCCGCGTCACCCTGATGAGCGACGGCGCCTCGGTCTACGAGTGCACCAGCAACGACGAGGTCATCGACCTGCTCCAGGGCGGGCAGGGCGTCTTCGGTATCGCCATCGGTGGGGTCTGGCGCGAGATCGAGGGCACGCTCTCCGAGCTCCCCAGCGAGCGTGCGGCCGAGGACGGCGAGCAGGTCGCCTCGATGTCCGACGAGCTCTCCGCCCGCCGCGCGGCGCGCAACGCCGGCTAGTAAACGTCACGTAACACTCGACCCCGAGGACCCGCAGAGGCGGGGCCACGGGGTCGAGTCGTTTATGCTGGTGGTGCTGACCATCCCGCACGGGAGAGCTCCTCTCGAAGGGGCGCCGAAGGGGCAATTCCTCCCCGGAAACTCTCAGGCATCCACGACTGTGCGGACCAGGCAACTCTGAAGCGGCGCAGATGCGGTGACAGAGGGGGAGGGCGTACGAGTTGTCTTAGATGCCCTCAGGAGCCACTGTGTCCGACACGCCCACTCTGTCCGAGCTCGACGCCGCCTCCCCGTTCGTGGAGCGCCACGTCGGACTCTCGGCCGCCGACGAGGCGACGATGCTGCAACGGCTCGGGTACGACTCGGTCGCGGCGATGATGGACGCGGCGGTGCCGGCCGGGATCCGCTCGGTCGAGTCGCTGGACCTGCCGGCCGCGCTGAGCGAGGCGCAGGTCGCGTCGCTGGCCCGGGAGATCGCCGCCTCCAACAAGCCCGGCGAACCGATGATCGGGCTCGGCTACCACGCCACCGTGACGCCGCCGGTGATCCGTCGCAACGTGCTCGAGGACCCGAGCTGGTACACCGCCTACACGCCTTACCAGCCCGAGATCTCCCAGGGCCGCCTCGAGGCGCTCATCAACTTCCAGACCATGGTCGGCGACCTGACCGGCCTGCCGGTGGCCAACTCCTCGCTCCTGGACGAGGGCACCGCGGCCGCCGAGGCGCTGGCGCTGGTGCACCGGGCCAACCGCAAGGTCACCCAGAAAAATGGCAGGGCTCCGTTCATCATCGACGCCGACGCCCTGCCGCAGTCCATCGAGGTCGTGAAGGTGCGCGCCGAGGCGATGGGCCTCGAGGTCGTCGTGGCCGACCTCTCGCAGGGCCTGCCCGAGGGCGACGCGATCGGCGTGCTGGTGCAGTACCCCGGCGCCTCCGGTCGCGTGCCCGACCTCAAGCCGGTCATCGACGCCGCCCATGAGCGCGGCGCGCTCGCCGTGGTCGCCGCCGACCTGCTCGCTCTCACCGTCCTGGAGGCGCCCGGCACCCTCGGCGCCGACGTCGTCGTCGGCTCCACCCAGCGCTTCGGCATCCCGCTCTTCTACGGCGGCCCGCACGCCGGCTACATGGCCGTCCACGAGGGGATCGAGCGGCACCTGCCCGGTCGTCTCGTCGGTGTCTCCGTCGACGCTGAGGGGCGGCCCGCGTACCGCCTCGCTCTGCAGACCCGTGAGCAGCACATCCGCCGCGAGAAGGCGACCTCCAACATCTGCACCGCGCAGGTGCTGCTGGCCGTCGGCGCTTCGATGTACGCCGTCTACCACGGCCCCGCCGGGCTGCGGACGATCGCAACCCGCACCCACCGCTACGCCGCCGTCCTGGCCGCTGCGCTCAAGTCGGCTGGGCTCCCGCTGGTCTCGGAGACGTTCTTCGACACGCTGGGTGTCACCGTGCCCGGCCGGGCGGCCGATGTCGTCACCGCGGCGCGTCGCTTCGGCGTACATCTTCGTCTCGTGGACGCCGACACCGTCGGCATCTCGACCTCGGAGGCGACGACCCGCTCGACCCTCTCGGCCGTGCTCAACGCCTTCGGCGTCTCTGGTGCGGACCTGGACGAGATCGACCGCACCACGGCCAGCGCGCTGCCCGACGGCCTGCTGCGCACCACCGACTACCTCACCCACGAGGTCTTCAACGCGCACCACAGCGAGACCCAGATGCTGCGCTACCTGCACAAGCTGGCCGCGCGCGACTACGCACTCGACAAGGGCATGATCCCGCTCGGCTCGTGCACCATGAAGCTCAACGCGACCACCGAGATGGAGCCGATCTCGCTGCCCGGCTTCGCCGACCTGCACCCGTTCGTGCCCGCCGAGGACGCCGCCGGCTACACGCGCCTCGTCGGAGAGCTCGAGGGGTGGCTCGCCGAGGTCACCGGCTACGACGAGGTCTCCATCCAGCCGAACGCCGGCTCGCAGGGTGAGTTCGCCGGCCTGATGGCGATCCGCGGCTACCTGGACGCGCAGGGCCAGGGTCACCGCAAGATCTGCCTGATGCCTTCCTCCGCGCACGGCACCAACGCCGCCTCGGCCGTGATGGCCGGCATGAAGGTCGAGGTCGTGAAGTCGTCCGAGGACGGCACCGTCGACCTCGACGACCTGCGGGCGAAGCTCGACGCCCACGGCGAGAACGTCGCCGCGATCATGGTGACCTACCCCTCGACCCACGGGGTCTACGAGGAGGGCATCACCGAGGTCTGCTCGCTGGTGCACGAGGCCGGCGGTCAGGTCTACATCGACGGCGCCAACTTCAACGCGCTCCTGGGCTACGCCAAGCCCGGCGAGTTCGGTGGCGACGTCTCCCACCTCAACCTGCACAAGACCTTCTGCATCCCGCACGGCGGTGGCGGTCCGGGTGTCGGTCCGGTCGCGGTCCGCTCGCACCTGGCGCCCTACCTGCCCTCGCACTCCCTGCACCCGGACACCTCGAAGCGCTCGGGCATCGGCGCTATCTCGGCTGCTCCGTACGGCTCGGCCGGCATCCTGCCGATCTCGTGGGCGTACGTCCGGCTCATGGGCGCCGAGGGTCTGACCCGGGCGACGTCCGCAGCGGTGCTGTCGGCCAACTACGTCGCCTCGCGCCTCAACGAGCACTTCCCGGTGCTCTACCGTGGCGAGACCGGCCTGGTCGCGCACGAGTGCATCCTCGACCTGCGGCCGATCACGAAGGAGACCGGTGTCACCGTCGACGACGTCGCCAAGCGGCTCATCGACTACGGCTTCCACGCCCCGACGATGTCCTTCCCTGTCGCCGGCACGCTCATGGTCGAGCCCACCGAGTCCGAGGACCTCGGCGAGCTGGACCGGTTCATCGACGCGATGATCGCGATCAAGGGCGAGATCGACCGGGTCGCCTCGGGTGACTGGACCGCCGAGACCTCGGTCCTGCGCGGCGCCCCGCACACCTCCCGTGCCCTCGTCGGGGACTGGGACCGCGCCTACTCGCGCGAGGAGGCCGTCTTCCCGCGCGGCATCGACCCTGACAAGTACTGGCCGCCGGTGGCCCGCATCGACAACACCTACGGCGACCGCAACCTGGTCTGCTCCTGCCCGCCCGTCGAGTCCTTCGCCGAGTGACCCTCCCGCCGAAAGGTCGATTTCTGACGCCGAGGCGTCGATTCTTGAGCTCCATTGGTCGAGAATCGGCGCCGAGGAGTCAGTTTTTGGGTGGCGAGGTCCTGGGCTCCGTGCGGGTGCCTGGCGCGCCAGCGACCTGACTTCTCGGCGTCAAGAATTGACCTCTCGCGGTCAAGAACTGACGCCTCGGTGCCAGATTCTGACTTCTCGGCGTGGCTGGGTCAGGTGGCGTGGATCTGGAGAGTGGATCCCTCTCGGCCCTTGGCCACCGCGAGCTGGGTGGGGATGCGCTCGCGCATCTCGGTGACGTGGCTGACGACGCCGATGATGCGACCGCCCTCGCGGAGGGTATCGAGGACGTCGAGCACGTCGTCGAGGGTGTCGGCGTCGAGGGAGCCGAAGCCCTCGTCGACGAAGAGGGTGTCGAGCATCTGGCCGCCGGCCTCGTTCATGATCACGTCGGCCAGGCCCAGCGCCAGGGCGAGGGAGACCACGAAGGTCTCGCCGCCCGACAGGGTGGCCGGGTCCCTCGACTCGCCGGACCAGTCGTCGCGGACCATCAGCGCCAGGCCACCGCGCCGGTCGCCGGCACCCTTGGCCGCGGAGTGCTCCAGGGCGTAGCGCTGGTCGCTCATCTTCGCCAGCCGCTCGTTGGCGGCGGCGACGACCTGGGTGAGGCGGTAGGCGACGACGTAGGCCGACAGGCTCATCTGAAGCTGGTTGTCGCTGCTCTTGCCCTCGGCGAAGGAGGCGATCCGGACGGCGACCTCGAGGTCGTCGCGTACGGGCGCCCAGGCCGAGAGCGCGCGGGTCAGGTCGCGTTGCAGGGAGTCGAGGCGGGCGGCCCGGTTGGCGGCGGTGTCGGCCGCCGAGCGGGCCGAGTCGGCGGCGTCGGCGGCCTTGCGGTGGGCGGTGGTGAGCGCCGGCAGGTCCGGCTCCTCGGTGGCCAGGATCTCGGCGGCGCCGGGGGAGTCGAGGGTCGCCCGGGCGGCCGCCAGGCTGTCGGCGTACGTCTTGATCTGGCTGTTCAGCGCCGCGACCCGCTCGGGCGGGAGCGCGGCGGCGAGGGCGCTCTCGGGGGTGTCGAAGCCGGCCCGGACCGCCGTGGCGGTGAGCGTGCGCTCGGCGCCGGCCAGCGCCTCGGCGGCGCGGGTGGCGGCCTCGAGGCGCTCGAGGCTCGTGGTCGCGGCACGGTGCTCGCGGTCGAGAGCGGCGAGCACGGCGTCGAGATCCCGGTGGTCGCCACGGACGTCGGTCAGCTGCTCCTCGAGACGCTCGCGTTCCTCGGTGAGGTGACGCAGGGTGGTCTCGAGCTCGGCGGCGCGGGTCTCCAGCTCGGCACGGAGCGTCGCCGAGCGGGCCCGGGTCTCCTCGGCGGCGGTGAGCTCGGCGCGCAGGCTCGGCTCGCGGGCAGCCGTACGCTCCAGACCGGCCAGGCGCTCGGCCATCGACGCGGCCGGCTCGTCACTCTCCCCAGCAGCCTCCTGGGCGAGCTGGAGTCGGGTGGTGAGGTCGCGTACGTGCTGGTCGCGGGCGTGCTCCTCGGCGCTGGCGTTGTCGTAGGTCGCCTGGGCGGTCTTCTCGGCAGCCGCGTCGGGGGCGCCGTCGGCGGGGGAGGCCTTGTGCGGGTGCTCGTGGGACCCGCACACCGGGCAGTCCGCACCGACGGCGAGCGCCCCGGCGAGCTCGGCGGCGATGCCGTCCAGCCGGGCCTGGCGTACGTCGAGGTAGTGGGTGCGCGCCTCCATGGCGGCAGTCCTGGCCGACTCGTGCCTGGCGCGGGCGTCGACGAGCTCCCGGGTCAGCCGGCCGACCTCGGTGACCGCGGCGACCTGAGCGCGCAGCACCGGGATCGCAGCAGCCGCTTCGGTAGCCGCCGCCAGGTCCGCGGTGAGGGCCTCGGTCTGCTGCGGCAGCTCCTCGGCGAGCCGGGCCTGCTCGCGGGTCTGGGTGAGGAGGCGGTCGCGCTGGGTGCCGGTGGTTGCGAGCTCGCGGGTGACCTCGCTGAGACGTTGCTGGACCGGCGCCAGGGCGCGGGCCTGGGCGAGACGTGCCGAGATCCGGTCCACCGCCGCCTTGGCGTCGGTCAGGGTCAGGTCGCTCGGGGCGAGCGCAATCGCCCTGGCGTGCTCGCGCCGTGCCTGGTCGGCGAGCTCGTTGACCCCGGCCACCGCCTCGGCCCGCTGGGCGGCCTCGACGCGGCGTACGCGCTCCTCCTGCTCCTCGGCAGCGGCGACGAGGCGGCTCTCGGCGGCCGCGGCCGCGCGGAGGCCGCGCTGCTTCTCGGCCATCGCCCGGGCGGCGTCGAGGGCGGCGAGGGTCTCCGACTCCGCGGCCAGGGCCTCCATCGCCGCGCCCGAGGTGACCGCCTGCGACTCGGTGGCCTCCTCGGCCAGCGCGCGGGCCCAGGTTGCGATCGCTCCGTCGCCGGCGGGGAGGCCGAGGTCGTGGACGTCCCAGTCGTCGGGGAGCGTGACGGCCGCGGTCTCACTGATCCGGCTGACCGCCTCGGCGACCCCGGCGTTGAGCTCCTCGGAACGCCGCCGGAGCTCGACGCGGCGCTCACGCAGCCAGCGCTCGACATCGGCGAAGCGCTCGGTGCGGAAGAGCCGCTCGAGCAGCCGCTTGCGCTCCTCGGCGCTGGAGCGCAGGAAAGCCTGGAAACGCCCCTGGGGGAGCATCGCGACCTGCACGAACTGGGTCAGCGTCATGCCGAGCAGGTCCGAGACCAGGTGGCCAGCCTCGTCCAGGCGGGTGGTGAGGGTGCGCCACTCCTCGCCGACCTGCTCCATGAGCACGACGGAGGCCTGCTGGGTCGTGGTGCCGGCGCCACGGCGCTTGGGGCGCTCCCACGACGGGGAGCGGGTGATCCGGAAGCGTCGCTGGGCGAGCGTCGCCTCCAGGACGACCCGGGTCGCGACCTCGGCCGGCGCCCGGTCGCTGCGCAGCCGCTTCGCGACCGAACGGTCACCGGGGACGTCGCCGTAGAGTGCGAAGCAGACCGCGTCCAGGACGCTCGTCTTTCCGGCTCCGGTGGCGCCGGAGAGCAGGAAGAGACCCGCCTCGGAGAGCTGGTCGAAGTCGACGCTCACCGTGCCCGTGAACGGGCCGAACGCGGCGACCTCCAAGTGGTGAAGGCGCATCAGAAGAGCACCTCGAGCCACTCCTCTTCCTCGGCGACGCCGGAGCGCGAGTCGAGCGAGTCGACCTCGGGGTCCTCGCAGCAGGCGTCCACGGCGGTCTGCAGCAGCGCCAGCTCGGCCTTGGCCGCGGGCTCGCCGCGGAGCTCGGCCACGAACTCGGTGACCAGGTCGATGTCCCGGCGCGGCCGGGACGGGTCGGGCTGGGACAGGGCACCCAGGACCGGCGCGGTCGACTCGAACCCCAGCACGAGGGTGTGCGGGAACCGCCGCCGCAGCCGTTCCATGGCCTGGGCAGGGCGGATCCGGTCGGTCAGGGTGATCTGCAGCCACGACTGCTCGTGGACCTCGTGGCGAGGGTCGCTCAGGAGCTCCTCGAGGGTGCCCCGCAGGCGGGCCAGGTTGCGCGGGACCGGCGCCTCCACGAACTCGCTGGCGACGAAACCGGACTCGTCGAGATCGATGAGCCAGGACCCCTTGAGGTGGTTGGCCTCGGAGAAGGAATAGGCCAGCGGGGAGCCGCTGTAGCGCACCGTGTCGGTGATCGTGTGGCGGCCGTGGAGGTGGCCGAGGGCGGCGTAGGAGATGTCCTCGAAGAGGCTGGCGGGCACCATCGAGACGCCGCCGACGGAGATGTCGCGCTCGGAGTCGGAGGGCTCCGCGCCGGTGACGAAGGCGTGGGCCATGACCACGCTGCGGCCACCCCGGCCATCGAGGTCGGCACGCACCCGTCGCATCGCCTCGCCGAGCGCCGCCTGGTGGGAGCGCGACTCCAGCCCCCAGGACGCCCTGGCTGCGTCGGGATCGAGGTAGGGGAGACCGTAGAAGGCCACCTCGCCGTGCTCGTCGGGGAGCATCACCGGGCGGCCGACGCCGGCCAGGTCGGTGCGGATGAAGATGCCGGCGGCGTCGATCAGCTCGGAGCCGAACCCCAGCCGCTGGGCCGAGTCGTGGTTGCCGCTGGTGATGACGACCTTCGCCCGCGAGGCCGCGAGTCGCGAGAGCGCCTCCGAGGCCAGCCGCACCGCGTCGACCTGCGGAAGCGCACGGTCGTATACATCGCCGGATACGCACACCACGTCGACGGATCCCTGCTCCACCACGGAGAGGAGATGGTCGACGTACGCCGCCTGGTGCCCGAGCATGCCCTCCCGGTGGAAGGACCGGCCCAGGTGCCAGTCGGAGGTGTGCAGGATCCGCATGAAACGAAAACTATCGGTGACCACGGACAGTCTTGCCCCCGACTCACCGCCAGGGCCTCGGCTACGCGGGATAGGTCACCTTGATCGCCAGCTGTCGCTGCAGGTTGTCGGCCGCGTCGGCGACCCGGCGGCGTACGCCCGGGTCCAGATCCAGCTCGATGACCGCCCGTGCGGCAGCGAGGGTCTCCTCGGTCACCGAGCCGCTCGGGAAGAACGCCTCGGCGGCCTCGGCGAGGCTCCAGCCCGACCGCTTCTCGGCGGTGGCGGGAAGCTCGGCGAAGTAGCGCTCCACATAGCCCGAGGTGAGCTCGGCCGGACCGGCCCAGAACGCCCGTCCGGCGGCCAGGATGTCGTAGTTGGGCAGGTCGGTCTCGCCGGTGAACACCGACCAGCCGTACGCCTTCGCCTCCGCGTCGGGGATGCTGACCAGGGCGCCGTTGAGGTGGATGCGCGCCTCGTTGGCGGGCTCGGCGTCGTAGGCGGCCTGCAGCTCCGCACGATCCGCGAAACCGTTCTCGGCGAGCTTGGCCAGGATGCGCCAGCGCAGGTCGAGGTCGGTCTCGATCCCGGCCGGGGGAGTGGCGAGCCATTCCCGCAGCAGCGACTCGGACGACGCCGAGCGGATCGCCGCGCGGTAGGAAGACAGCTGCAGCTCGGAGCCGGGAGCGACCTCCGCAAGCTTGCGGAGGGCGGCCTCGTGGAGCCGCTCGCGCGCGCCCGCGGGTGCCAGCGGCACCACCGAGCCGAAGAGCCACGGCATGGTGCGCCTTGGCGTGTCCTCGAGGTCCTCGACCGGCAGCGAGGCCTCGGCGATGTCGATGACGTCGGCCGGGTCGACCGCGGCGTTGAACCAGGCGCTGCGCAGGTTGTTCCACACGCCCGCGCGCAGACCGTCGTCAGTGACCTCCGGGAGGGCTGCCTTGAGCGCCTGCACCGTCTCCCAGTCGGGGATGGCCGAGGCCCAGGTGTCGTCGTAGGGGTCGAGCACGACGGCGTTGGCGGCGACCTGGAGCGGCGTCTGGTCACCGCTCACCGTGATGTCCTCGGTGGTCCACCGGGTGCCGTTGAGGATCGCCGCGCGGAAGGTGTGGGAGCGGTCGGCGGGGTGCCGCGACGGAGCGGTGCGGTTGACGACCATCTTGGCCGGGTCCCACGAAAGGGTGTCCGGGCCGGCGGTGAGCAGCCACTGGGTGGTGAAGGTGTCGAGGTCGAACTCGACCCCCGCCTCGGCCGCGGCGGCATCCCAGGAGGCGAACAGGTCGTGCATCGTCGCGTTGCCGAACCGGTGCCGGTTGAAGTGGTCGATCGCGCCCGCGAAGAAGACGTCGTCGCCCAGCGACGCGGCGAGCTGGCGCAGGATCGCCGAGCCCTTGGAGTAGGAGATCCCGTCGAAGTTCTGCAGCGCGGAGACGGCGTCCTCGGCGCCGTTGCCGGCGACCGAGTGCGTCGATCCGCGCTGGTCGGCGGTCAGGCCCCACTGGCGGCGGGCGTAGGACATGTCGGCCCAGGCGTCGGCGTACTCCGTCACCTCGGCGGTCACCCGGTTGCCCATGTATTCGGCGAACGACTCGTTGAGCCACAGGTCGTCCCACCACTGCGGCGTGACCAGGTCGCCGAACCACTGGTGAGCCATCTCGTGGGCGACCGTGGTGGCGCGCTGGATCCGCATGCCGCGGGTCACGCGGGAGGTGAAGACGAGCGGGTCCCGGAAGGTCACGCAGCCCGGGTTCTCCATCGCGCCCGCGTTGAACTCCGGCACGAACGCCTGGTGGTAGTTGCCGAACGGGTAGCGGATGCCGAAGAGCCGGTGGAACTCGTCGAAGCACTGCTTGGTGATCGTGAAGAGCTCCTCGGCGTCCTTGTCGAGGTCGGCGGCGATGCTCTGTCGTGAGCTCAGCGACAGCGGGATCCCGTCGTGCTCGTCGTGGATCATGTGCCACGGCCCGGCGACGAGCGTGACGAAGTACGTCGAGAGCGGCTGGCTCCGCTCGAACTCCCAGGTCCCGGGCGAGGTCTGGGAGCCCGGAGCGTTGCCGATCACCGTCCAGTCGTGCGGCGCGCTCACGTGGAAGGTGTAGGGCGCCTTCAGGTCGGGCTGGTCGAAGCAGGCGAAGATCGTCGGGGCGGCGTCCATGAAGCACATCCCGTAGACGTAGGCCCGTCCGTCGGCCGGGTCGACGCTGCGGTGGAGCCCCTCGCCGTCGTTGCGGAACGGCATGGTGGCCTCGACGACGAGCTCGTTCGGGCCCTCGTCCGTGCTGATCGGGAGACGCCCCTTGGCGAGCGTGGCCGGGTCGATCGAAGCCCCGTTGAGGCTGATCCGCTCGACCGAGACCGGCTTCAGGTCGAGGAACGTCGGCCCACCTCTGGAGGTGAACCGAATCGTCGTCACGGAGCCGAACGTCTCCTCGCTGGAGCCGAGATCGAGGCGTACGTCGTAGTCCTCGATCTTCAGCAGGCTGGCACGGGCGGCGGCCTCGTCTCGGCGCAGGGGCAGGCTCTGGGTGCTCACGTCGCACAGGCTAACGGGCAGATGGCACTCTTTCCCCATGACTGACTCTGCTGCAGACCTGCGCTCGGTATCTCTGGAGAAGATCGGCGAGCACCGCTTCCGTGCGACCAACGCGCGCGGCGGCACCGTGGTGATCGGCCACGGCGACGACCCCGACTTCACCCCGGTCGAGCTGCTCCTCGCCGCCCTGGCCGGCTGCAGCGCTCTGGACGTCGACTTCATCACCGGCAAGCGGTCCCCGATGGAGACCTTCGAGGCCCTCGCCGCGGCCCGGAAGATCCGCGACGAGCAGGGCAACCGCCTCGTCGACATCGCGGTCACCTTCGACATCACCTTCCCCGAGGGCGAGGCCGGCGACGCCGCCCGCAAGGTCCTCCCGGACGCGATCAAGAAGTCCGAGACCCGCCTGTGCACCGTCGGCCGCACCGTCGCCGTCGGCACCCCGGTGAGCTACGGAGAGGGCGCCCTCTCCTAGCTCGCCTCGGCACTCAGGGGAGCAGGAGGGCGGAGTCGCCGAACTCGTGCCACAGGTAGCCGTCTCCGACCGCGGCGTCATAGGCCGCCTGGGTGAGCTCGGGACCGGCGACGGCCTCGACCAGCAGCAGATGGCTTGCCTGCGGGTCGTGCCAGCCGGTGATCAGCCCGTTGACCACGTACGGCGGGTTGGCCGGCGTGATGACCCGGTCGGTCCACCCGCTCGCCGCCCTGACCGCGCCCGTCGCGGGGATGACCGCTGACTCGAGGGCTCGGGTGACGGTGGTGCCGGCCGCGACGACGCGGCCCCCGGCGTACCTGGTCTGCTCCACCAGTCTCGCCGTGGTCTCGGAGACCTCGAACCACTCCGCGCCGGGGGCTTCGCCGGCTTCCTGGGAGGAGACGCCGGTGTGCAGGGTGATGGGCGCGATCTGGATGCCGCGGGTGACCAGCTCGGTGACCAGCGGATGGGTGAACGGGCGTGCCGCCGAGGGCATCTCCGCGCTCCCGGGGCGGTGCCCGAAGACCGTCTGGTAGGCGGAGAGCGGGTAGCGGCGGTCGAGGTAGCCGTACGCGATAGGGCGTCCGGCCCGCTCGAGCTCGGCCGTCACGTCGCCGGTGACGCGGGCCCGCCAGAGCCGGTTGCCCTCGCCGGTGGGGGAGGAGGGGCGACCGTCCGGGTACGGCTCGAGGAGGGTCACCCGTAGGCCCGCGGTCACGACCACGTCCCCCTCGGCGGCGTCGAGCACGGACCTGGAGGCGTCAGGCGCGGAACGGAGCTCCACGGCCCAGCCGGTGTCGAGGCGCTGGGCGAGGTGGAGCACGACCCGGCCGCGCCCGATCAGGTCGGCGTCGAGCTGGCGCGCCTCGGTCACCGAGTCGTTGACCACGACCAGGTCGCCGGGGGAGAGGTGGTCGGCAAGGTTGCGGAACCGGGCATGTCGTACGCCACCCGGCGATGCCACGAGCAGCCGCACCCCGTCGCGCTCCATGCCGCGCCACTCCGCGGGCGCGGGAGCTGTGGCGTCCTCAGGAAAGGGGAACGTGGTGGTCGGTCGTTCGGCGAGCATGGTCATCGGATCGCTCCTACGGATGCGAGTTCGGTGGCGCGGTAGCGCCCGGACGGCTGCTCGCCGGAGAGCAGCGCGAGCAGGTGCGGAACGACCGATTCCGGCAGTGGTCGGTCGGAGATGTCCTCGCCGTGGAAGGCAGCCTGGTGCATCGCGGTGCGCATGTCACCGGGATCGACGGCGTACGCACGGATGCCGTTCTCCTCGCCGAGGGTGAGGATCAGGTGGTCGAGCGCGGCCTTGCTCGCTGCGTACGTTCCCCAGGTCGGGTAGTGCTCGACCGCCGCGTCGCTGGAGATGCCCACGAGGGTGCCGCGCGAGGCGATCAGGTAGGGGAGGAGCCGCTGGGTGAGCGAGAGCGGAGCGAGCAGGTTCGTCTCGAGCACACTCGAGAAGAGGCTCTCGGGGACCTCGGCCAGGGGAAGCATCGGGCCGAGCTCGCTGGCGTTGTGCACGAGCAGGTCGAGGCGCCCGTGGCGGGCGACCGCGGCCGCGATGGCGTCCTGATGGTCGAGATCTCGTACGTCGCCGCTCAGCGTCGTCACACGGGGGCTGTCCGGCAGGGCGGCATGGAGACGGTCGGCGCTGCGGGCGTCGGTGACGAGGCTCCAGCCCTTGTCGATGAGAGAGGTCGCGAGGGCGAGTCCCAGCCCTGCGGAGCCCCCGGTGATGACGGCTACTTCGTTGTCTGATCTGTTCATGACCCCTAGGATTCAACCTAAAGTGAACTTGAGATCAAGGGCTGCGACAGAAAAGAGTGAGATGAACACCCACGACCTGCTCACGATGGGCGAGGTGACCCGGCGCAGCGGCTACGCGGCCTCCGCGGTGCGCTACTACGAGAGCCAGGGCCTGATCCAGGCCGAGCGATCGGCCGGGGGACAGCGTACGTTCGAGCGCAGCGTCCTGCGCAGGCTCGCGTTCATCAGGGCGGCCGCCAACGTCGGACTCTCCCTGGACGAGATCAAGGCCGAGCTCGACTGCCTGCCGGGGGACCGGACCCCCACGAAGGCCGACTGGGCACGCATGTCCAGGCACTGGCGCCGCCGCCTCGAGGAGCAGATCCACGCCCTCGAGCGTCTCCGCGACAACCTCGACTCCTGCATCGGCTGCGGCTGCCTCTCCCTGCAGCGCTGCGGCATCTCCAACCCCAACGACGCCGCCGCGGCCCAGAGTCCCGGTGCCGCGTACCTCCCCAAGGTCCTGCGCCGCGACCCACCCCGCCGCCGCGCCTGACCCGCCGAATCGGTAGAAGCTGCGTGCCGAGAATGCAGTTGTGGGCGACGAAACTGGAGTTTCGTCCGCCCAGACCGAGTCGTACCGGGCCAACGGGCTGGCCAACAAGGCCTCCAACCTGTGCTCGGAGATCACACTCGTCTCCGACGAGGACCACTC